>JALOSF010000002.1 GCA_025458525.1 Cypionkella sp.
GGCCCCGGCGTGCAGGTGGTGGCAAGCGTGCCATGCGCAGGCCCGGTGCCACCGCCCAGCATGGTCGTCAGCCCCGAATGCAGCGCATCATCGATCTGTTGCGGGCAGATGAAATGGATATGCGCATCCATCCCGCCTGCGGTCAGGATCCGCCCCTCTCCGGCGATGATTTCGGTGCCCGGCCCGATGATCGCATCGACGCCCGATTGCGTATCGGGGTTCCCCGCCTTGCCGATCACCGCAATCCGCCCGTCGCGCAGGCCGACATCGGCCTTGTAGATGCCGGTATGATCGACGATCAGCGCATTGGTGATCACGGTATCCATCGCGCCTTGCGCCCGCGTGATCTGGCTTTGGCCCATCCCGTCGCGGATCACCTTGCCGCCGCCGAACTTCACCTCGTCGCCATAGCCGCCGCGTTCGGCGATCAGGTCGCGCTCCACCTCGATCACCAGATCGGTATCCCCCAGCCGCACCCTATCGCCCACCGTGGGGCCATACATATCGGCGTAAGACGCACGGGACAGGGCAAAGGGCATGGCGGAACCTTTCGTCAAAACGGGGTTTTGGGGCCGCTTCGGGCCAATCTGCGGGCATTTGCGGCGGTTGCACGCTTGACCGGGGCCAAGGCCGCCTCGGCGATCTCGGTCATCGAGCCGCCCGACAGTGCCACGGCCTGCGCGGCCAGACCGGATTTCATGCCGGCGCGCATCTTTTCGCTGACCATGCGGTTGTTTTCCTGCGGCGACACGCGCCAGGCCCCCGCCATGCCCATCATGCGCATGGCAATGACCGAATTGGCCTGCATCAGCATGAGTGAGGTGTTCATCGACAGGCGCATCAGATCAAGGGCGGAAAACGGGGGCATGGGGCATGGTCCTTACAGGGCGCCCATCACTTGGGCATTGAACCCATAGACATGGCCTGTGCCGGCCAGCGGCACAAGGCGCACCTCGCGCATTTGGCCCGGCTCGAACCGAACGGCCGTGCCTGCGGGAATATCCAGCCGTTTTCCGCGCGCGGCCGCGCGGTCAAAGGACAGCCCCGGATTGGTTTCGGCAAAATGATAATGGCTGCCCACCTGCACGGGCCGGTCGCCCGTATTGGAAACGCTCAACACCGTCACCTCGGCGCCTTCGTTCAGGATCAGATCGCCCGTCGCGGGCAGGATTTCCCCGGGAATCATCTGCGCCGCCCCTAGGCCATGGCCAGTGCAAGACCGGCCACCGCCGTGCCCGCGCCAAAGGCCCGCGCGACACCCCGCGCCGACAGGGCCTGCAAGACCAGCCCAAGCGCCAGCCCCGCCCCGTGCAGCGCCGCAGTCGCCAAGGCAAATCCGGCGGCATAGGCGGCCAGCCCCGCAGCCGGCCCCTCGGTGCCATGGGCATGGCCGTGGAACAGGCCAAACACCGCCACCACCGCCACGCACAGCGCCAGCGGCAGCCGCAGCGCCAGCGCCGCCAGCACCCCGATCAGCACGATCGAGGCCAGGATCATCGGCTCCACCCCCGGCAGGCCCGCCCCCAGCGCGCCCATCGCGCCCCCGGCCAGCATCGCCGCGACAAAGCCAAGCGGCAGCGCCCAAAGCGCCCGCCCGCCGCTGACCGCCGCCCAGAGCCCGACCGCGATCATGGCCAGCACATGGTCGGCCCCGCCCACGGGATGCAGCAGCCCCGACAGAAACGGCGCGCCGCTGGGATGCCCGTCATGCGCCAAGGCGGGGGCTGCAAGGCAGACCAGAAGCGCAGGCATGAGAAGTCGAAACATGGCAGGACCTTTCTAGCGGATCGGGTGGTGGACGGTGACAAGTTTGGTGCCGTCGGGAAACGTCGCCTCGACCTGCACGGAATGGATCATTTCGGGCACGCCCGGCATACATTGCTCGGCGGTGATCACCTGCGCCCCCGCCTCCATCAGATCGGCGACCCGGCGGCCATCGCGCGCGCCCTCGACCACGAAATCGGTGATCAGGGCAATCGCCTCGGGGTGGTTCAGCTTGACGCCGCGCGCAAGCCTGCCCCGCGCCACCATGGCGGCAAGGCTGACCAGCAACTTGTCCTTTTCGCGAGGGGTCAGGTTCATCGCATCTCCTTCACATTTGCCAGACGCGCGGCAGGGCCGCACCCTTGCGCAACACGGCCAGCGCGCGGGCAATCTGGCGCCGCATCGGCCAGCCATCCGCCGCCAACAGCCGCAGCAGGAGCCGCCCGTCGAGGGCCGAAGCCGCGCAGGTCACGCCCGGCTCGTCCAGAACCGCGCGCAACGGCGCCAGCAGATCGGCGGCCCCCTCGCCCACCATGGCGATCGAGGCAAAGGCCCGCGCGCCGCCAAGCCCCGCCAGACCGCTGCGCAAGGCCAGCGCGCCCAGCCGCAGCGGTTCGACCAAGACGGGGCGACCTGCCTGTCTGATCTCGCGCCAGTCGCGCAGCATCACCTGCGTCACCGTCTCGCCCATCGCGGCACGGCCCAGCACCACCGACTCCAGCATCAGACAGCCAGCCCCGGGTGCAAGGTCGATCACGCTGCGCCGGTCCAGCGCGCTTTGGTCGAACAGGATGGTTTCCTGCGGCAACCAGTCGATCCAGCCGCCCGCGCCCACCGAAAGCGTCACCCGGACCCGCGCCGTGCCCGCCGCCGCGCGATAGGCGCGCTCGGCGGTTTGCGTGGTGGCAACGGCCTGCGCGCCCGGCCCAAGCGTCACCGCATAGGACAAGGCGTCGCCGCCGGTCAGCCCGCCGGAGGTGTTGAGAAAAACCAGCTCTGGCCGTCCACCGCGCCCCGCCGCGCCATAGGGCAGAATGCATTTGGCCGACCCCTGCTGGCGCAGCCCGGCCAGCCGCAAGCCCGCTGATCCGCAGACCAGCGTGGCCGAGGCCTCGCCCCGGCTGCGCTCCATCGGTTGCTGAACTGCTGCTGCGAACATGGTCCCCCGCTTTGTCCGTCACGCTGCGGCGGGGGCACCAAAGGCTCAACCACTGACCTGTCGCCTGGGCGCAGGGTCAGCCCTCAAAGCCGGTATTGCGCGCAAATCTTGGGCAATACGCACAATTTTTACGCGAAAAACTGATCGCGCCCTGCGTGCGGGCCTTAATAGGCACCACGCGCGGCGGCCACAGCCCCAAAGGTGCGCAAAATCAACGCAAGATCGCCGCGCAGGCTGGCCGTGCGCAGATAGGCGATGTCGAGCGCGACCATCTGGTCAAAGCCGATGTCGGCGCGCCCCGAGACCTGCCAAAGCCCTGTCAAACCCGGCAGCCCCGCCAGCCGCTGCATCGCCTCGGGCGAATAGCGCGCCACCTCCTCGGGCAGCGCCGGGCGTGGGCCGACCAGCGACATATCCCCGACCAGCACGTTCCACAGCTGCGGCAGCTCGTCCAGCGACGAGCGGCGCAGGAAACGGCCCACCGGTGTCACGCGGGGGTCATCCTTGTGCTTGAAACACAGACCATCCCGGTCCGATTGCGCCAGCAGCGCCGCGCGCCGGGCCTCGGCATCGGGATACATGCTGCGGAACTTGACCATCCGAAAGCGCCGGCCGTTTTTGCCGACGCGGGTCTGGAAGAACAGCACCGGCCCGCGCGACGTAATCCGCACCAGAAGCGCGAGAAGTCCCACCACCGGCAGCAGCACCGGCAGGGCAAGCAGGATCAGGATCACATCCAGCACCCGCTTGTGCCGGGCGGGCGATACGGCAGGGGCATGGTCCGGCGCCATCTGTGGCCGGGCAAAGGTAAAAGCAGTCATGTGGCAGCATCCCCAAGGCGCGCCGGATATCCGGCTGCCCGGTCATACTTTGGAATCGCCTGTTCCTTCAGGGGAATTTGGGCGCAGGCGGATCAGATCCGGCAAAGTGACGTGGCGTCACAGGGCCGCTATCAACCCAAGGTTGACGACAGGTCACTCCACGCGCGAGGGACGGCGATCAGGCGCCGCGCAAAAGCGCCTCAACCTCGGCCCGGGTCGGCATGGCGCTGGCGGCCCCGTGCCGGGTGACGGAAATCCCCGCCACCGCTGTGCCAAACCGCAGGGCCTGTTCCATGCTGGCACCCTCGGCCAAAGCCACCGCCAGACCGCCGTTGAACGCGTCGCCCGCGCCGGTCGTATCCACCACCGGACCGGGCGCCCGGGCCGGCACATGAAGGCTCTGCCCGTCCTTGCGATAGAGCACGCCCTTTGCGCCCAAGGTGATGATGGCCGCGCCCACGCCGCGCTGCATCAGCCGGTCTGCCGCCGCCTCGGCATCGGCAAGGCTGCTGACACTGACGCCGGTCAGCCCTTCGGCCTCGGATTCGTTGGGGGTGATCAGATCGCACAGACCGAGCAGCCCGTCGCTCAACGCCGCGGCGGGCGCGGGGTTCAGGATGGTGCGCACCCCGGCCGCGCGGGCAAGGCGCAGACCATGCTCTGCGGCGTCCAGCGGTTGTTCCAGCTGGGTCACGAAGATGCCGGCGCTTTCGATCAGCGCGCGTCGCGCCTCGACATCGGCCACCGAAATCCGCGCCGCTGCCCCTTGGGCCACGATGATGGCGTTCTGTCCCGTCGCCGCCTCCAGAAAGATGAAGGCAGAGCCTGTATAGCTTTCGGGATCTTCGGTCACTTCGGGCGTGACCCCGGCACCGCGCCACAGATCGCGCGCCATATCGGCAAAGGCATCGCGGCCCAGCCGGGTGATGATATGCACATCCCCCCCCGCACGCGCCGCCGCGACCGACTGGTTCGATCCCTTGCCACCCGGCCCCAGCATGAAATGCTGGCCCAGGATGGTTTCCCCCAGACGCGGCAGCCGTTCAGCGCGATAGGCGGCATCGGCCACGAAAATCCCAAGAATGACAATCTTTTGAGTCATGTTCTTACTCCTGTGGTCCAATCACGCCCTTGCGCAGCATGAAACAGCCATAGAACCGCCGTTCCCCGGTCTGGATCACCGCATAGGCCCGCCGCGCCAGATCGTAAAAGGCAAACCGTTCTACCCCCGGCAAGGGGCGCGGGCGGCCTTCGGCACGATCCACCTCGGCCTGAACTTCGGCCTGCACCTCGGGCAGCGCGGCGGGATCGCCCACAACCTGCATGCGGCCGGCAAAATCATCGACAAAGGTATCCAGCGGCAGCACCGACAAGATGGCCTGCACCGCCTGTGCCGCCGTCAGATTGTCCATCCGCAACAGCCGCCCCACCGGTGTCACCCGCGCGATGCTGTCGGCCGGAAAATTGGTGTCCACCACAACGATATAGTCGCCGTGCCCCATCGCCCGCAACGTGCCCAACACCTCGGCGTTCAGGCGGTGATCAAGTCCTTTGAGCATGGCATCCCCCCTTTGATCTTCGGGGCGCAGACTGCCCCGGTCCGGCCCGCGCCGCAAGGGGCAAGACGCAGGGAAAATGAACCGCCAGCCGCTACAGAATGGGGCGCTTCTCCGCCGGGCCATCGCCCAGATTGGCAAGCTCTGCCAAGGGTTTGCGGTCGGGAATGTGCAGCACGCCGCGCGACCAGTCCAGCAGGCCCGCGGCGCGGAACTTCTGAAGCCGCTTGTTGGTATGCACCAAGGACAGGCCCAGCGCGTCGGCGATATCCTGCTGGCGATAGGGAAAGGGCATCCGGTCATCGACGACCAGCCCAAGGCTTTGACCGCGGCGGAAAATCCGCAAGAACGCCCAAGCCATCGCGGCCGAGGCATCGCGCTGGCCGATCGTGGCCACGGTCTCGCCCAGAAAATGTTCCTCGACCGCGGCGATCCAGGTCAGGTCATAGGCGCGGGCGGGGCTGGTCTGGAACAGCGACCACAGCGCCGAGCGATCGAAAACGCACAGAACCATCGGGGTCGTTGCCTCGACCGAATGGCCCATCTCGCCCATCAGCCCGGCCTGAAGCCCCAGAAAATCGCCCGGAAAGATCAGGTTAAGCACCTGCCGCCGCCCGTCCTCCAATGTCTTGTGACGCAGGCCAAGACCGCTCAACACCGTGTAAAGCTGTCCGCTCGCCTGCCCCTCGGACAGGATCGTCGCGCCGCGCCCAACCGACAACTCCCCCTTCTTGAAGGTCTCCATGAACCGGATTTCTTCCTCTGTCATGGGCAAAAAAGCCTCGCATTGCCGCAGCGGGCAGGACCGGCAACTGGTTTTCATGTTTTCTCCGCAGCTATGTCACAGTTAACTGCGCAGCGTTCGGATTGGTTCCATGACGGTCCCTCGGTTTTACGAGGAACATGTCATGCAACATACCGTGCTGATCCAGGACCCTGACGCCCTGATCCGCATAGACCTTGCGCAGACCGTGCTGGATCTGTGGCCCGACGCCAGCGTGATCCTGTGCAAGGACGCGCAGCAGATCGCGCAGACGGTGGCAGGCGGGGTGCGGCCGGGGGTCTTGATCCTGCGCCAGTCGCTGCGGGGGCTGCGGGGCGCCAATCTGGCCGACTGGGCCGCCGCGTCGGGCGCGCGCGTCATCCTGACCGGCGTCGATGACGGAGAGGCGCCCAGCATCGCCTCTCTGGGCTGGAGCACGCTTGACATGCCCTTTTCCGCGGCGCATTTGCGTCGGGTCCTTCAGCCGGGCTGCAATGACCGCTGATGCCATGCAAAAGCGATTGCAAAGCCAAAAGCCTGCGATACCCTCGCCGGTGCAGCCAGGGTGCGGGCCGACCTCAAGGGAAGCTGAATGGAACAATTGCGACTCTGGGCTGTGGCGGAACGCAGCCCGCTGTATCAATGGGTCTTTGCGATTTTGGCCATTGTGATCGCGGTCGGATCGCGGGCCTATCTGGACCACGCGCTGCCGCCGGGCTTTCCGTATCTGACCTTGTTTCCGGCGGTGATCCTGACCGGTTATTTCGCCGGAACCCGGGCCGGGATTGCGGTGGCCGTCGTCTGCGGGATTGCGGCCTGGTATCTGTTTCTTGAACCCGTCAACAGCTTTGCCTTGACCCCGCCCAGCATTCTGGCGCTGGTGTTCTACATGTTCATCGTGACCACCGACCTCGTGCTCATTCACGCGATGCGCTATGCGCTGAGCACGCTGGAGGTGGAAAAGGACCGCTCGGACACGCTGGCGCAGGCCAACAAGACCATGTTCCATGAATTACAGCACCGGGTGTCGAACAACCTTCAGGTGGTTTCGTCCCTGCTCAAGATGCAGCGGCGCAACGTGGCCGATGAAAGCGCCCGCGCGGCGCTGGATGTGGCCTCGGCCCGGTTGCAGGTGGTGGCCAGCATCCAGCGCCAGTTGCACAACCCCAAACGCCAGACGACCGACATGGGGCAGCTGATGCGCGATGTGCTGCCCGAAGTGGTCAGCAGCTCGGCCCTGTCCGACCGCGTGGTGCTTGATTTCGACGTGGAGCCGGTGATCGTCACCGGCGATCAGGCGACCCCGCTTGCGCTCATCATCGTGGAACTGGTGTCGAATGCGGTCGAACATGCCGCCGCGTCACACCGGATGACGCATCTGCACCTGACCATGCGCAGCCGCGGCCCGGAGGCGATCATCATCGTGCAGGATGACGGCGACGGTCTGCCTGCCGATTTCGTGCCGGAAAAGTCGCGCAGTCTGGGCCTGCGGGTCGCGCTGCAATTCACCGAGCAGCTGGGCGGCAAGCTGGTGTTTGAAACCGTCAATGGCGCGCGGGTGACGCTGACCATCCCGCTGGAGCGGTCGGCCCCCCACTGATCCGGGTCAGAGCAGCCACAGCACCGCCGCAAGCGCCAGCCCGGCAAGGCACAGCGCGACAAGCGCCACCCGCACCCGCCCGGTCAGCATCGACAGGGCACAGGCCGAAACCAGCGCCGCCACGATGGACGAGGTGAAGGGGATCACCTCCATCACCGGCATGCACAGGCCAAGCACAAGGCACAACAGCGCAAGCGCGGGCGACCACCACGCCTGCCCCCCGCCACCGGGCCGGGCCGGGGCAATCCCGTCCAGCCGCCGTGCCGGACGGCGCAGCCACACCAGCGCCTTACGCAGCGCAGGCCCCGGCAAGGTGCGGCGGCGCAGGCCATCGGGCAGCCAGACCTTGGAGCGGCGCAAGACCATCTGCCCGGCGATCAGCGCGATCACGATCCCGCCCATGATCGATGCGCCGGGGATCCCGCTCAGCGGTGACACAAGCAGCAAGGCCGGCACAAGCAGCACCGCCGCCATCGAGGATGGCCCCATGGCATCGACCAGATCGCCGATCGCCACCCGCTCGGCCCCGCGTGACGCCCGGTGCAGATGCCGGACCACCGACCGCAGATCGGCAGGATGGGCGGCGTGCGGGTCCCGGCGGGGCTGCGGGTCGGACATGGTGACAGGCGATCCTTCAGGGGGCCGTGGAGGGGGCCAAAGACAGACTGGCCCGACAGGGGCCACACAGCAAACCGGGGCGGCCAACCCGACAGCGCCGGATCGCGCAAAGACCCCTTGCGCAACGCAAGGCGCCCCGTTGCGGTTCCGCCGCGGGCCATCCGCCCCGGTCGCACAGGGAAGTGGGCAAGGTCCCGCCGATCTGCAAGGGGGCGGGAACCAAACCGGCCCCCTGCGACGTTATGGGTGTGTGGCCCCCCGCAGCAGATCCTGCCGCGGCCCTTACGGAGCGATGTGATGACCTCTACCAACCCCGTGCTGCCCCCATCCCACCCCGTCCCCCGGCCCCCCGCCGCCATCGCGGCCGCCCCCGTCACGGCGCCAAGCCTGCGGGCGCCCTGGCTTCAGGCGCTGATCCGGGCGGGCGCGCAACTTTCGAATGCCGATTGCAGCGTAACCGAGGTGCGCCCCGAGGCGCGCGATGCGGTCCATTACGTGCGGTGCAGCGCAAGTCCGGGCGCGGTCGGGCCGGATTTCCTGTCGGCCATGGCGCAGGCGCGGCGGCTTGTGGCCTTGGGTGCCCGGCGCATCGTATTCCTGACGGACGGCGATCATGTCGATGACCGGCTTTATCAATCGCTGCATTGCTTCTCGCGCCATTCCGCCCGCGCGCTGTCGTCACAAGGTGCCGAATTCGCGGTCATTCCCGTGCATCACCCCGAAGCCGCCCGCGCTCTGTAACGCGATCCGGGTCATGCGATCCGGGCGGGCCAAACGGCCCCGCTCTGGCCCGGCACGCCGCCGGGCCATTTCGCGGGCAAGCCGCCTGCGATGATCCATCACGCCCTGACCGGCAAGCAAAAAGGCCGCACCAAAACGGCGCGGCCTTCTTGATGCAGCTCTGCGCCTCTGCGCTGTTACACCGGCGGGCGACCCCGAACCGCGCGGGCGATCATCGCGACCACGAACAGCACGATAAACACAAAGAACAGGATTTGCGCGATCGAGGCCGAGGCCCCGGCAATGCCGCCAAAGCCCAATGCGGCTGCGATCAAGGCCACAACCAGAAACGTCAATGCCCATCCAAGCATGTTGATATCCTTTCGATTTGAGTTTTCAATCCACGCCTCAGGCGTTCATGCCAAGCCAACGCCGGCAAATCGCCTGTGGTTCCCAGAGCGGCAAAAGAAAGCCGATGGCCCGCCCCCTTTGGCCGTTCGCCGGCAGTGGCCCGCGCATCAGCGCCGCGCGGACCCGGTGTCACGACAGCATTGTCCCGCCGACCGGCTGCACCAGAAAATGTTTGACCAAGCGCGTTTTTGATGGAACCCGTTCGTCTGGCCTGCGTTTGATATCCAGACCGTCGCGGAATCGCCCGGCACATGAACCGACCACACAGGACCTCTCCGCGATGACACAACTGAGCATGTTTGAACTCTCCGGCTTTGGTGGCCTTCTGATCCTGGCGCTTGACCTGTGGGCGATCATTTCGGTGTTCGGCTCCAGCGCCTCGACCGGCAAGAAGGTTTTGTGGACGCTGCTGATCATCTTCCTGCCGATCCTTGGGTTCCTGCTGTGGCTGGTGTTCGGCCCAAGGGCCGCCGCGCGCAGCATCTGACACCGGCAGGACAGGACAGCGCATGGCAAAGACCGGCTTCGAAGGGCTGCTCGTCCCGCTGATCGACCTTGTTCTGCTGGGGCGGCGCTGGCTTCGGTTGCGGCTTGCGCTTGCCCGCGCCGATCTGCGCCAAAGGGCGGGTCTTGTGCTGGTGGCTGTCGTGCTTGGGCTGTTCGCCCTGCTCCTGCTCGGGATCATGCTGGTCCTGCTGGTGCAGGCCGGGCTTCTGGGCCTTGCGCTGCTGGGCCTCAGCCCGCTTCAGGTGCTGCTTGCCGGGTCTGCGGCCCTGCTGATGCTGGCGCTGATCTTTGGTCTGATCGCACGGTCCTGCCTGCGTCGGGCCACGCTTCCCCCTCCCCGCTTGCGGGGGCATCGCGCGCGGTCTGCGACGCGGCGCCCCTGACCGAAACCACAAAAAGGAGACTGACATGGCACGCTCCCGTAGATCCGAGGCGCTGTTCAATGACGCACGCGCCACCGAAGACGCCCTGCGCGACGCCCTGCACAGGCTGAGCGCGCGACTGTCCGGCCGCAGCGCCCGCCGGGGCAGCGTGGCCGAAGATGTGCTTGGCCTTGCCACCGGCCCCTTGGGGCAGACGGTTCTAGCCGGGGCCGCCACCCGCGCCTTGCGCAGCTATCCGCTGGCCACCGTGCTGGTCGGGGCGGGCCTTGCCTGGCTGGCCCTGGCACCGCGCCGCGAGGACAGGCTGACCGATACGGTTGCCGATACGATCGAGGACTGGCACGCCCGCGCCGATGCGGCCCGCGATGCCGCCCGCGACCGCCTTGCCGCGCTGTATGACGAGATGTCGGAACGTGGCGCGGACGCCGCCGCCTTTGCCCGGAAAAAGGCGACCGTCACCGCCGATCTGGCGGCCGATCTTGCCGATGCCTTCGCGCATGGATTGCAGGACATGACGGCCGAGGCCGCCGACCGCATCATCGCCGCGCGCGAACGGGCCTATGCCGCCTTTGCCTCGGGGGCCGAGGCGGTGGAGGATCGGGTGGAGGATCTGGATGATGACGCAAGGGATGACCGCACCCTGCTGCGCCGCCATCCGGTCGCCTCTGCCGCTGTGGCGCTTGCGCTGGGTGCGGCACTGGCGACGGCCTTGCAGGCCAATCGGCGCGATGGCGAAAGTTTGCGCGACTCGGCCAGTGATCTGATGGCCAAGGCGCGCAAGGCCTTTGACCACGAGCGTGACCGCGCGAACGATGCCCTGTCCGAGGCGGCCTCGGCCCTGCGCGAGCGTGGCACCGAGGCGGCGCTGGCCATGGTGTCCGACCTTTCGGCCATTCTGGAACGTGCGCGCGGCACCGGGCAGGATCTGGCCGAAGATCTCGCCGAAAATCTGGGCGATGCCGCCGAGGACGCCGAAGAAGCGGTGCGCAAAACCGCGCGCCGTGCTGCGGCCAAGGTGAATGGCGCCGCAAAACGTGTGACCACCCCGTCGCGCAACCGCCGCAACGCCGCACAAAAGCTGGCCGACAAGCTGACCGGCGGCCGCCCGAACTGATCCGACGGCCTCTGTTCCTCTTTCCTCAGCCCGGTCTGGGCACCCCCACCTGACCCATGGCCCCGGCCATGGGTCTTTTTCGCGTTTTCTGGAGGCGGTGTTCAGACCATTTCGGGCGGCAAGAACGGCACCGGCGTTCCGAACTTTTCCGCCGCCCGCAGATCATAGGGCAGGATAAAGCCTTGCCGCGCCTCTGGCGCACGGGCGGCATTCGACAGGGCAAGCCCGCGCCACGCCTCCACCGCCGTCTCGGACGAAAAGAAGCGCGCATCGGCCCCGTCGGGCAGCCAATGGGCCATGGCCCTGTTGCGCAGATCGGACACCACCGCCGGATCGTGCAAAGCCACCCCCGCTTCGGTATCCCAGCGCATCGACCGCCCGTTCAGATTGGCCGAGGACACCAGCGCGACATGGTCGAACACCGAAATCTTGGCATGCACATAGATCAGGGGGGCGTCAGACAGAAGATCGCGCCCTTCCTTTTGCCGCGCGCGCCCACGACGGCGCTGCGCTGGCCCGCCGATGAACAGCCGCGCGCCAAAGGCCCGCTTCAACCGCCGCAGACAGCGCGCCTGATGCCATTCGCCCATCTGCGAATCCAGACCGTCCTTGCCCTCGAAGGCCAGCTCCTCTGGCGCGCCCGGCAGGATCAGGATCAACCGCAGGTCGGGGCGCCGCCGCGCCGCCGCACAAAGCGCCCGCGTCAAGGGGCCGTCGCGGAAATACTGACTTTCCAGATAGATAAGCCCCTTGGCCGCAGAAATCGCAGCCAGATGCGCGTCGTAAATCCCCTGCATCAGCGGATCGGGACCAAAGCGCCACGGCTGGCCGCGCCGCTTGCGCGACAGCGTGACCAGAAGATCGCCCGTCGGCTCGGGCGCCGCGTGTCCCGCGCAGACCGCTTCGAACCGTTCCAGATGGCGGGCGGCATCGGCGGCCACCGGCCCCTCGACCAAAAGTTGCACGTCATGCCAGGTCTGGTCGGAGGCGCGCCGGTGATCGGGGTCGTCATAGCGCCGCTCGTTCAGGTCAAGCCCGCCGACATAAAGGCGCTTGCGGTCAAACACCGCGATCTTCTGGTGGTGCGTGCCGGGGTAAAGCACCGGCACCGGCCAAAGCCGCGGCCGCACCCGGCCATCCGCCCGAACCCGCATCAGCGCGGCAAGACCCGGCATGTCGCGCAGCGCCGTGCTGCGCAGCGCGGGCGCCAGCCGGTTAAGCCAGCCCGCCGCGCGCCAAAGCCGCGCCATGATCAGCGGCGAGATGAACAGCCGCGGGATCCACCCCGTGCTGGCCGGATGGCGGGCTGCCCGCACCTCTAGCCGCGCGCCCGGCCCTGCCACTTCGGCCGCCGCCTGAAGCAGGCGCAGCGCGCGCCAGGTCGCGCGATGCCCCTTGGAGCGCGCCACCGGATCGAAGTCGGACAGGGTCAGCCGGATCGCCACCCCGCGGCGCAGGCAATGGACGATCAGATCAAACCAGCGCGTCCCGACGGCCAGAGCCTCGGGCGAGCGCAGGCGGGTTTCGGGATCGAAAACCATAAAACTGCCGATGATCTCGGCCTCGGCGGCCAAAAAGGCGCGTTCCAGCGCCGGATAGGCCTCGGCTGCGGTGATGAAGATCGCGGGCGGCGACCCTTGGGTCATGACGCCGTGGCCCCTGCATCCGGCGAAGGCCGGTCTGGCGCCTGGGCGGCCGCCCGCTCCTCGCCCTCGCTCAGGGGGCGCAGCGGAAATTCAAGGCGCAGCGCGTATCCGTCCTCCTCACGCCCGCGGTGCACCGTGCCATTGACCTGCTGGGCAAAGGCGTTGAGCAGTTGCGAGCCAAAGCCGTCGGACCCTTGCACCCAGGTCTGACCATCGTCCCCCGGCTGCACGATCCGGTTCGACAACATGAAGCGCGCCATGCCGCCACCCGCCCGTTCCAGCCGCAGCACCACGCGCGACCGCGCGGCACCGCCCGTCCAGGCGTGCTTGATGACATTCGCCATCCCCTCGGTCAGGAACAGCGCCAGCGGAACCGCCTGATCCGGGGTCAGGCGAATGTCATCCACCCGGGCGTCCAGTTCGAACTGGCGCCCCGGTGCCGAGCCGATGTGCAGCAGATCGCGCGCCACGCGCGGCAACAGCTCGTCGGCGCGCACATCTGTCAGACCGCTGGTCTGGTAAAGCTCGCGGTGCACCGTCGCCAGGCTGATCACCCGGTCCTGCACGGTGCGCATCGCCTCCTTCGCCTCGGCGGTGCGTGCGCCGCGCAACTGCATGTTCAGGATCGAGGCGATCAGTTGCAGGTTGTTCTTCACCCGGTGATGCACCTCGCGCAGCAGCACTTCCTTCTGGTGGATGATGTTTTCCAGATCCGCCTCGTTGCGCAGCACCGCCTCGGTCATCCGCTCATAGGCTTGGCCGACCGATCGCAATTCCAGCGCCGCCCCTTCCATCGGCAGGGGTGGCACCTGGCGCGCGCCCGCCGCAAAGGCGGTGATCCGGTCGCGCAGCGCCCGCACATGGCGAAGGACCTGACTTTCGGCCGCAAGCCAAGCCACAAGCAGGCTGGCCGCCCACATCAGCGCCGGAAACAGAAACGCCGGAAAACTGCCTTCGAGGATCGTGTCATCCAGCCGCGTCGCGGGCCATGATCCCAGAAGGAACAGCGCCCCCGCCTGAAGCGGCACCACGGCAAAGGCGCGCCGCTGGCCCGATTGCGTCAGATCGACAAAACTCGTGCCGCTCGATTGGGAAAACTCCGACAGCGGGCGGTTCGCGGGCAGGCTGCGCTGCCCCGCCTCCATGCCGATGCTTGACGACAAAAGCGTTCCGGCCGCATCGAAAGTCATCAAGGACAGCGGCTGCGGCTCTCCCTCGGTGCGGGCCGCTTCGCGCGCCAGCATCTGCTGGGGCAGCGACAGGATGATCAGCCCTGTCAGATCGCCACCCGGCCCGAAAACCGGATGCGAAAACACCAGAACCGATGCGCCCGACACCGGCCCCTGTTCGCTGACCGTCATCATCGGCTTGGGCTCTGCGATCATCTGCGCCAAAGCGGGGCTGGCGGACAGGTCACGCTCGGCATTGCCCGACCCACAGACCATCTGGCCGTCGGGCGGCACGAAACCGGCAAAGACCACCCGCCCGATATTGGACGCGACCAGATTGTCCATCACCGCCCGACAGGCGGGCAGATCGGCCGGATCGGTCAGATCGATGACCGAGGGCAGCGTGGCCGCAAGCGTCGCCGCCTTGGCCTGCGCCGTCACGATTTCCGCAATCAAAGGCGACGCCGCGACAAGGGTTTCGCCCTTGATCGCGGTCGTCACCCGCCCTTCGGACAGGCGGGCGGTCTGCACACCCTGAACATAGCTGAGAATGGCAAGGGGAAGCAGCGCCACCCCCATCACCGCCATCAGCCGGAATCCAAGGCCTGCAAACCGCCGCTTGACTGCGGCACGCTTGCTCATGCGGCCTGAAATCCGGACCGGCCCATCACGGCAAGCGTGGCCCCTGATTGCTCGGCCAGGATATCCTCGCCCTCGGCCATGCCCAGAAGTTCGCACAGACGGGCGCGGGCGCGGTTGGCGCGGCTTTTGGCGGTGCCGACCGCAACGCCCATCATCTGCGCGGCCTCCTCATAGGAATAGCCATTCGCCCCGACCAGCACCAGAACCTCGCGGTGTTCGGGTGACAGCTTGTCAAAGGCGCGGCTGAAATCGGTAAAGGCAAGGCGCCCGTCGTGATGCGGCTTTTCGAACATCGTTGCGGCATGGGCACCGTCGGTATCCGACACTTCGCGCCGGGTCTTGCGCTTGGACGAAAAGAAGGTGTTGCGCAGGATGGTGAACAGCCAGGCCCGCATATCGGTGCCGACGGTGAACTTGTCGATGTTCGACCAGGCCTTGAGGATGGTTTCCTGCACCAGATCGTCGGCTTCGCTGACATTGCGGGTCAAGGAGATGGCAAAGGCGCGCAAGGACGGAATGTGATCGGGCATCGCGTCACGCGGGTCCTCTGCCGCCATTGGCAAGGAGGTCATTTCTTGCCCTCCTTTGCCTTCAGTTGCTCGAGCAGCAGCTTGAAGCGATCTGGAACTTCTTCCTTCAGCGCATCCTCATAGACGCGCTTGAGGTTCTCGTCGATGTCCTTGCGCAAACTGGACTTCTGATTGTCACCCGACATATGTTCCATCTTACTCTTTCGTCGTTCCCGCATTTATTCATGGAACCAAACGCGAAGCTAGGGCGTTGGTTCCATAGAAAACGAAACTTGGGGAGAAAATAATGCCCGGCTCTGCACCCTTCGACCTGACGACGGCCATCGCCGCCGACCTGCCTTTCCTGCGCCGCTATGCGCGTGCGCTCACGGGAAGCCAGGACAGCGGGGATCGTTATGCCGCTGCCACGTTGGAGAGCATTCTGATCGAAGACGCGCCCGTGCGCGAGGCCTCGACGCCGCGCGTCGGGCTGTTTCACTGCTTTCACCGCGTCTGGCAAAGCGCGGGCGCCCCGCTTGACGCCGAGGAGGATATCCTTGCCCGCCGTGCGCAGGTGCACATGGCGGGCCTGACGCCGAATTCGCGCGAGGCGCTGTTGCTGCACGCGATCGAAGGCTTTGACCGCGCCGCCATCGCCGAGATCATGGATCAGGGCGAGGATGAGGTCCAAGCCCTGCTGGATGCCGCCATCCGCGAGATGGAGGCCTCTGTCACCGGCAAGGTCATGGTCATCGAGGATGAGGCGATCATCGCCATGGACATCGTCGATATCGTGGGCCAGATCGGCCACAAGGTCACGGGCGTGGCCCGCACCCGCCGCGAGGCGGTCGAATTGGCGGCGCGCGACCGGCCGGACCTGATCCTGTCGGACATCCAGCTTGCCGACGATTCCTCGGGCATCGATGCGGTGAACGACATCCTGGCGCAGTTCGACGATATCCCGGTGATCTTCATCACCGCCTTCCCCGAACGTCTGCTGACCGGCGACAAGCCCGAACCCGCCTTCCTGATCACCAAACCCTTCTCGGAAGAACAGGTCCGCTCGGCGGTCAGTCAGGCGATGTTCTTTTCCTCGACCGAAACGCTGCACGCCTGACAGGGTGCACGCCACTCTTGCGAACGCCCGCCAACCGGCGGGCGTTTTTCTTTTATATTCAGTATTTTGGGAACCATACCTGATGCCGCGCGTTAACATGGTAAGCGCGGGAAGACTGCGCATCACCTTTGGAAAGGATCTCTCATGTTCCGCAAGATTCTGATGACCACGACCGCAGCCTTGCTTGCAACCGCAGCCATGGCGCAAGACACCATGATCAAGGAAGTGGAGGTCGCCGCCGACATCACCGCCGTGAGCAATGCCGAGGCTGCCGCCTACTGGACCAACATGGCCGACGACCTTGAAAACGCCATCGTGGCCCGCCTTGTTGACCGGACCGCCGAAGACGGCGCAAAGATCTCGGTCGATATTGACGAATTGTCCCTGGCCAACTCGTTCCAGAACCAGCTGGGTCTGGAAGACGCGGTTCTGGTGGGCAAGGTTGCCGTCACCAGCGCAACCGACAATGCGGTGTTTGACGGTTACGAGCTGACCATCACCGCTGTCAATGCGCAGGCCTTTGCGCCCGATGGCATGGTGCTGGAAGGCGCGTTCACCGACACGCCGGAGTATTACCAGGCCCTGATCTCGGCCTTTGCCGATGGGGTCGTGACCCGCCTGAAGTAAGCGCCAAGGCCGACACGGGCCCCGGAGAAATCCGGGGCCTTTTCATATCTGCCGCAGCCCGCCCGCAGATCACAGGACTAAAAAAATGGCCCCCAATCGCCTGGGGGCCATGTCGCGTTTCGCCGATTTGCGGATCAAGCCCGCCGTATCACTTGGCCCTTGTTGGGCCCGCGTCACTTGGCGGTGGCACGCAGCATCCACGCCGCTTTTTCGTGAAAGGCACAGCGCGCGGTCAACAGATCCGCCGTCGCCACATCGTCGCCGTCCTCGGCCTTGCCGATCACCTCACGCATGCGGCGCACCACGGCTTCGTGGTCGCTGGCCAGATCCTCGACCATGTCTTGCGCCGAGCCGAGCTTGGCCGGATCGGTCACGCAAGACTGTTTGGTGATTTCCGACAACTGGAACGGGGCGATCCGGCCCAAGGCCCGGATCCGTTCGGCCAGATCGTCGGCGGCCTTGAACAGGTTGTTGTATTGCGCCTCGGTCAGCACATGGATCGAATGGAACATCGGGCCTTCGACATTCCAATGCACCGCATGGGTCTTGAACAACAGCCGATAGCTGTCTGACAGCGCCTCGGACAGGCCCTTTGCAATCGCGACAACGCCGGTGATCCCCGTGTCGATCTTGTCGGACCCGGGCACAGCCTTCAATGCTTCTGACATGATATACGTCCTTTCCGTTATGGCCACCCGAACGGGCCGCCTTGTGGAAGTGAACGCCCCCTTGCCCTGTCGGTTCCCTATCCCATGGCAAGGTCGGGTGAAAAGATCACCACCCGCCCGCGCCCCGCCCGTTTGGCGGCATAAAGGGCGGTGTCGGCATCTTGCAGCATGCGGTCGGCATCGGGCGCCTCATAGCAGGTCGAAACGGTCAACCCGACGCTGACCCCGATCTGGCATAGATGATCCTCGAACGGGATCGGCACCGACAGTGCGGCGACGATACGCTCTGCCACCGCTGTCAGAACCGCGCGGTCCACCAGACCGGGCAGCAGGATCACGAATTCATCCCCCCCGACCCGGGCCACCAGATCGCCGGCCCGCGTTTCGGCGGAAAGCACCTGCGCGACACAGCGCAACACCTGATCCCCCGCCGCATGGCCCAGCGTGTCGTTCACCGCCTTGAAGCGATCAAGGTCCAGATGCATCACCGCAAAGGGCACCGGCCCCGCCACCGCCTGACCCAAACCATGGTCCAGCGCGCGGCGGTTGCGCAAGCCGGTCAGCGTGTCGGTCAGCGCCTGTTCCTCGGCCTCGGACTTGGCGCCCTGCAAGCGATGGTTCAACCGTTGCAATTCGCCCAAGACCGCGCGCTTGGCCTCCACCAGATAGAGCATTTCGACCGTGAGGTCGGTCGCGGCGAAATCGGCATCGGTCAGCCCGTGGCGACCCACCGCCTCCACCACGCCGATCCCGAAGGACAGGTTGATGACCAACCCCGCCTCGGCATCCCCCAGGGCAAGGCCGCGAAACTCTGCCCCCGGGGCCTGATCGGCGCCAAGGCGCAGCGCAAGGTGCAGCCGCGCCCCCTGCCGGGCCGCCAGATCGGCCATAGCCTGAACCCCCGCGGGGCGACGCACCTCGAACAGGGCAAAGAAATCCTGTCCCAGCAGCGGCGCGCCGGCCGCGATCTTGCCAAGTGTCGGGCCATGCCCGCGAATCCGCCCGCCCGCATCCAGATGCAGATGCATCGGCATCAGCCGGTCAAGCGCCGCCGCCGCAAGCGTGACGCGACGCCCCCGCATGCCCCCCGCGGTTCCCTGACCGTCATCCATGGCGCGGCCCCACCCTCATGCCGCCCCCAACGCCAGATCGAAGGGCCGCCCTTCGGCATGGGCTTCATCCAGCAGGTGGATCGAGATCACCTCGCCCTCGGCCGTCTGAACCGCCATGTCAAGCAGCACAAGCGCGCCGTAATCATCGGCCATCGCCCGCAACAGCCCCATCAGGATGAACCCTGCCCCGGCAAAGGGCGGGCGGGCGACAAGGTTGAACTGCCCCGCCCCCAGATCCTCCAGCCGCAAGCCGGGCAGCGACAGATCGGGCAAGGCCAGTCTGGCACGATCGGGCAATTCCTCAAGCGAATGCAGGAAATCGACAAAGCTCACCCCGCCAAAGCGCAGCAGGCGGCGCAGGCCATGGCGGCTGCGGTGCGAGACAAGGGCCGTGCCCACATCTTCCAGCACCGTTTCGCGCGGGCGCTGCAATTCGTTGCAGATCGCGGCGATCACCGCATCGGTCAGGGGTGCGTCATACATCAGCAAAGGCTCAAAGCTGTCAAAGCCAAGGCCCGCGCGTGCAACCACGCGCCGCCACGTTGCCATGCCGTGCCGTTCCTTCACAAAGTTTTCCAAGGCACGATTGATCAGCCCAAGCATGACCAGCCCCTTTCCCCGGGCATCCGACAGCGCAAGGCTAGGCCAGAGGTGTTAAGGAACACTTGCCTCACGCCAGATGACCTTGCGCTTGGCCCCCCGCCGCATACGGTGTCACGGCGCGATGATCAGGCCGCCACCTTCGGGCAGGTTCAGCTGGCGGATCGGGGCCGGCATCACGGCGGGCGGGGCCAGTTGCCAGGCGCGAATCAGGGCCGCAGCCGCCTCATACTGCGGCAGCACCCCGCCTGCGGGCAGCACCTCGCGCAGGCTGGCGCCGGTGGCTGCGTCATTGCGAAAGCCCATGAATTGCACGAAACCGCCGCTGGTGTATTCGATCACCACCGCTTCCTCGCCCGGCAGATCGGGCGCAAGATCGGCCACCACCATCACACACCCGGCGCCGCCCCCCGGCATCTGGCGCTTGCAGCTGTCAAGCAACTCGCCCAGCCGATAGCTGTCGAGCGTTGCGAGATAAAGATCGCGGGTCGCGGCCGCACCCGGCGGTTGCAGCGGCATCACCGCCGCCAGATCCGCCAGAAGGTCTGCCGGATCGGCCCCTTCGCGCGCCTGACCGGCTTGCGCCAGAACGCGGGCCAGCGCCTCTTGCCCCGGCTCTGCCGCCCGCGCCTCCAGCAGCGCGCGCGCCTCTGCCCCGGGCCGACCCCAGCGGTCAAGCAGCGCGACCTCCAGCTGTTCGGGCGCAAGCCGCCCATCCTCCAGCCGCGCCATCAAACTGCCGACCGACAGGCGCTCGGCGCTGAGGACCGGGGTCATGGCCAGGGCGGCCAGCGCCAAAAGCGCCAGCGCCATCGTCACATTGGCGTCGCGCACCCGCGCCCTCCACCCGGCCCCGCGCAGCACCGCCAGCGCGTAAAGCAGCCCATAGCCAAGCGCCAGCGCGGCCACTTCGGCGGCGAACACCCGGCTGGGTGTCCAGCCATGATCGGCCACCCGCAGCCAGACCGCCCAGGCGCCCAGGCCCGCCAGCACCGGCAGCATCAAGGCCATCGCCTGCGCCAGCCGGACGACACCCGCGCCCTGTGCGGCCTGGCTGTCGTCCTGATCGACCGCCGTGGTGATCAGCGTCGCCACCGCCCCGGCCATCGCAAGAATGGTCAGCGCAAAGGAAAAACTGCCAAACAGCCCCGAAATACCCCGCAGCGGCAGCGCGACCAGAAACACAGCCACCACCACCGCCACAACCGGCAACAACAGCCGCAGCAGCCGCAACAGCAGGTAGGGGCTGACGTAATCGGCCATTTCCTGCACCACCGCCAGCGCAAGGCCCAGCACCCCACCGGTGATCAGCCACGGCATCGGGCCAAGGTTGATCACGCGGTCGATCAGATCGAGCCCCACCACCTGCAACAGCGCATCCGACAAAAAGATCACCGCCCAGACCAGCCCGGTAAAGGCAAAGGCCGCGACCATGCGCACCACGATCCCCCAGCTTTGCGCGAAAAGGACGCCGTAATCGCGCCAGCCCGGCCCCTGCGCCGCAATCCAGAACGGCACGGGCACCAGCGTCAGGATCACGGCCCCCAGAACGACATGGGCACTGTCCAGCACATCCTCGGCCCGCACAAAGCCAAGCGAGGCCACCACCAGCAGCGCCATCACCGCCAGCGCGATGCCGCCCGCGCCCAGCGCCGCGCGGCGCAGCGCGATCGGCCCCGACATCGCCAGAAGGGCCGCGAAGAACGATCCGGCAAAGCCCGCCACCGCAAGCAACGGCCGACCGGCCAGCACCTGCGCCGCCGCCAGTTCGGAAATCAGATAGAGCGACAGCCCCGCCACCCCTCCCGCCGCCGCCAAGCCCGCGCGCGCCGTCATCTGCCTGTCCATCGCCTGTCCCATCCGTTGCATCTGCCCGTCGCGCCGACCCTAGCGCAAAGCGTCACACCAAGGCCAGACCCGCGCAGGGCGTTGCCCCCTCGCCGCGTTTGTCATGTCTGTGTTACAAAACCGATGCAACAGCGTCATCTGGCTGCGCTACCCAACGACAGGACCGACTCGCCCCGCCATTGCGCGCAGGCTCAGGAAAGACGCTAGAGATGAAAGACATCCAGATTGAGGAGAGGGTCGTGCAAGCCCACAAGAACAAGATCACGGCGCGTGGCGTGCAGGTTCACTATGGCACCACCCATGCGCTGAAGGATGTGGATGTCGATATCCTTGACGGCACCGTCACCGCCTTCATCGGCCCCTCGGGCTGCGGCAAATCCACCTTCCTGCGCTGCCTCAACCGGATGAACGACACCGTGGCCTCGGCCCGCGTCACCGGGGAAATCCTGCTGGATGGCGAAAACATCTATGACGCCAAGGTGGACCCCGTCCAATTGCGCGCCAAGGTGGGCATGGTGTTTCAAAAGCCCAATCCCTTTCCCAAGTCGATCTATGACAACGTGGCTTATGGCCCCAAGATTCACGGGCTGAGCAAGAACAAGGCCGATCTGGACGAGATCGTCGAAAGCTGCCTGCGCAAGGCCGCGCTGTGGAACGAGGTCAAGGATCGTCTGACCGCCCCGGGCACCGGCCTGTCGGGTGGCCAGCAGCAGCGGTTGTGCATCGCGCGCGCCATCGCCACCTCGCCCGAGGTGCTGTTGATGGACGAACCCTGCTCGGCACTCGACCCGATCGCCACCGCACAGGTCGAGGAATTGATCGACGAGTTGCGCAGCCAGTTTTCCGTGGTGATCGTCACCCATTCGATGCAACAGGCCGCCCGCGTCAGCCAGCGCACCGCCTTTTTCCACCTTGGCCATCTGGTCGAATATGGCGAAACCGCACAGGTTTTCACCTCGCCCAAAGACCCGCGCACCGAAAGCTACATCACCGGCCGGATCGGATAAGGAACATGACCATGGAACCACATATCCGCTCTGCCTTTGACCGCGATCTGGAAGGCGTTCAGGCGCTTGTGATGAAGATGGGCGGGCTGGTCGAACACGCCCTGTTGCAAGCGGCGCAGGCGCTTGAAACCCGCGACGAGGCGCTGGCCAGCGAAGTGCGCGCCGGCGACCGCGCGATCGACGAGTTGGAAGACCTTATTCACACCGAATGCGCCCGCATCATCGCCCTGCGCGCGCCCACCGCCTCTGATCTGCGCACCGTGCTTACGATCATGCGCATCGTGGGCTCGCTGGAACGGTCGGGCGATTATGCCAAGAACCTGGCCAAGCGGTCACTGGTGCTGGCACAGATGCGGCCCGTCAACGGCTCTGCCGGATCGATTTCGCGCATGGCGCGCTCGGTCGTCGGCCTTTTGCGCGACGCACTCGATGCCTATGTCGCGCGCGACGCCAAACTGGCCGAGGATGTGCGCCGCCGCGACGCCGAGGTGGACCAGATGTATAACTCGGTGTTCCGCGAATTCCTGACCCATATGATGGAAGACCCGCGCAACATCACCGCCTGCATGCATCTGCATTTCATCGCCAAGAATATCGAACGTGTCGGCGATCACGCGACCGGCATCGCCGAGCAGGTGATGTATCTGGTGAATGGCGTGATGCCCGAGGACGACCGCCCGAAAAGCGATCTGCCCGCAGCCGTCCTTCCGGCGTCGCGCAACGGCTGAGGCAGCGGATGTCCCATACCTCGCAGCCCGTTGTTCTTCTGGTCGAAGATGAACCCGCCCAGCGCGAAGTCCTGGCCTATAATCTTGAGGCCGAAGGCTTTCGCGTGGTGCAGGCCGGCAATGGCGAAGACGCGCTTCTGCTGGTCGATGAAGACACGCCCGACATCATCATCCTTGACTGGATGATGCCGGAATTGTCGGGCATCGAAGTGTGCCGCAGGCTCAAGATGCGGCCCGAAACCCGCGCCATCCCGATCATCATGCTGTCGGCCCGCGCCGAGGAGGTGGACCGCATCCGCGGTCTGGAAACCGGGGCCGACGACTATGTGATCAAGCCCTATTCGGTGCTGGAACTCATGGCCCGCGCGCGGGTGCAGTTGCGCCGCGTGCGCCCTTCCACCATCGGCATGGTGCTGGAATGGGATGACATCCGGCTTGATCCTGAAACCCACCGTGTCTATCGCGGCAATCAGGTGCTCAAACTCGGCCCGACCGAATTTCGCCTGCTGTCCACCTTCATGGAAAAGCCGGGCCGGGTCTGGAGCCGCGAGCAACTGCTCGACCGGGTCTGGGGGCGCGACATCTATGTGGACAGCCGCACGGTCGATGTCCACATCGGCCGCTTGCGCAAAAGCCTGATGCAGGGCGGCGGCGATGACCCGCTGCGCACGGTGCGCGGCGCGGGCTATGCCTTGGGCTAAGGCCCGGGCGTGATCTGAGGCGCGCAGTTAGTCCCGCCGCAAGGCGCAGCCGGCGTGCCGCCTCAGAGCCAGCCCTTTTTCTTGAAGTAAAGATAGGGCAGCACCGCCGACAGGACCATCGCGCCCAGCGCGACCGGATAGCCATAGGGCCAGGCCAGTTCCGGCATCGCCTCGAAGTTCATGCCATAGATCGACGCGATCAACGTGGGCGGCAGAAAGACCACCGAGGCCACCGAAAAGATCTTGATGATCCCGTTCTGCTCGATCCCGATCAGACCGAGCGTCGCATCCATCAGGAAGGTGATCTTCTGCGACAGAAAGGCCGAGTGATCTTCCAGCCCGCGCACATCGCTGGTCAGATCCTTCAACCGCGCCCGCAGATCGCGCGTTGCCGCATCGTCGCGCAGCCGCTGCCCCCAGAACACCGACAGGCGGTTGATCGACCCCAGACTGTCGCGCAGCGCCGACAGCAGATCGCCCTTTCGCCCGATCTCCTCCAGCACCGATCGCCAGCCCGTCCCCTTGCGCGCCTTTGCCCCGTCCTTGGCAAATATCCCGCGCGACAGGCCCTCCACATCCCGGCTGACCCGCTCCAGCACATCGGCCAGCCTGTCCACCATGACCTCGAGCAAGGACAGGGTAAGGTCGTCCGCCCCCGTGCAATCGAGGCTGCCCTTGGCGCCGCGCTGAAGGAACATGTCAAAGGCCTTTGGCTCGTGATACCGGATCGTCACCAATTGCCGCGCCGTCAACACCAGCGTGACCGGCGCCACCACCGGCGCATCGCTTTCGGTCTGGGCGGGCAAGGTGACGGTCATGAACAGGGCACCCGGCTCGGCGTAAAGCCGCGACGATTGCTCGATCTCCTCCATTTCCTCACGGGTGGGCAGGTCAAGCCCCAGCGCCGCTTCCAGCGCGCTTTCCTCCTCGCGCGTCGGCGCCCGCAGGTCGATCCACAGCGCCGCCTCGGGCGCGCCTGCACCAAGGGCGACAAGCCGCCCGTCCCTTGCTCCATAAGCGTCGATCATGCCCGCACCCTTTTTGTGTGCCCCATCGCTAGCATGACCGCCCCAACGGGGCCAGAGCCGCAACAGGGGACTTGCAAGCCCCGCCAAGCTGTTATACTTCGCATGCCGACGGCGGGTGGGCAGGCAGGCTATGCACCGGATTGCAAATCCGTGAAGATCGGTTCGATTCCGATACCCGCCTCCAACGATTTCAATAGCTTGCAGTGACATCTGAAGCTACCAGGCTGAAATTTCAAACAAGCGTTGAAACTTTCCTGTGCCGAACTTGGTCTGTTCTGCGCGATTCCGACGCTGTTGAGCCGTGGTCGCAAGCTCGCGCTGACGCACCATTCCGCCATAGTTTTTGGCCATCTCAACGCCTGAATGACCAGTGACCGCCGTCACCATGTCATCGTCACATCCTGACCGATGAAATTCGATAGTCGCGTTCTTTCCAAGGCCCTGAGTGACGAAGGTCTTGGCTTCTGGATGCCTCATCCCTTCCTTCACCGCCCTCATCTCCTTTGTTACCGCAGGGTAATGCGCCGGCTTACCCTGAGCGCCGCAAACAACCGTCAAGCCCTGCCTTGAAACTGCCGCGCGGTATTCTCGGCGTCGGTCAGTCAAGGCGCTCCACAGCGGCTGATCAGTTTTGCCCGGAGTAAAGTCGAACGCGCCTTCAGAGAAATGACATCAATTGCCGCGCGAAGCCTCTCGCCGCAGCCGTGATCGCACGCGTGCCAGGGCATCGGCAGACAGGGGTGTTTCGGGGAATGTGGGGTCGATCTTGCGCAGCTGCGCAAGCAGGATCGCCGTCATTTCCTCTTCGGCGTGACAGATCCAAGGTGCGGGAAGCACCACAGATTTCAGGCGACGCATGCGCGGGGTGTCGGCGCCCCAGACCGCAAACCACTTTGGGCCTGCCGATCGCACCCTGCCGCCGCCCTGTATCCAGTGATCCAGATACATGACAGATCCGGCAGGCCAGATGGCTTGCGGGCGCATGGGGGAGGTTGTGATGCGGAACAGGACATCCCCCATGGCTGTGCTGGGCACGATGCGCACAGCGCCTTGACCCGTCATGCGCTGATGAATTCACGCACAAACGGCGTGGCAGGACGGGCGCGGATGTCCTGCGGTTTTCCGATCTGCTCGATCCGCCCCATCGACATCACCACCACCAGATCGGCAAGTTCCATCGCCTCTTCCTGATCATGGGTCACAAAGACCGTGGTCAGGCCCGTGGTGTCGTGGATATCGCGCAGGCCCTGACGCAGTTCCTTGCGGACCTTGGCATCCAGCGCGCCGAAGGGTTCATCGAGGAGGAGCATCCGCGGTTCAATCGCCAGCGCGCGGGCAAGCGCCACGCGCTGCCGCTGTCCGCCAGACAGCTGGCTGGGATAGCGCGCCCCGATGTCAGGCAGCTGGATCAGCTCCAGCAATTTGGTCACACGCCGGGCGATTTCGGCCTTGGTCGGGCGGCTGGCGCGCGGGCGGGCGTTGAGGCCATAGGCGATGTTGTCAAACACCGTCATATGGCGGAACAGCGCATAGCTTTGGAACACAAATCCCGCGCGGCGATCCTGCACCGACAGGCCCGTGGCATCCTGCCCGTCGAACATCACGCGCCCCGAGGTGGGGAACTCAAGGCCGCCAAGGATGCGCAACAGCGTGGTCTTGCCCGACCCCGAAGGGCCAAGCAGCGCCACCAGCGCGCCCGAGGGCAGCGACAGCGAGACCGGGTGCAGCGCCGCCGTGGTGCCGAAGGATTTGGAGATTTCGTCGATTTCGATATGCATGGGCTGTCTCTCAAAGGTTGTGCGCGCCTGCGCGCGCGGGCTCCTAATGGCGGTGCGTTGCGGCAAGCTGGTCGGCATGACGGATTTCCAGAGCGGTTTTCAGCAAAAGCGTGACAAGGGCGAGCAGCGCCAGAACGGCGGCAAGGCTGAAGGCCGCGACCGAGAGATATTCCTGATAGAGCATCTCGATCGTGGTCGGCATGGTGGCGGTCTGGCCGCGGATCTTGCCCGAGACCACGGCCACCGCCCCGAATTCGCCCATCGCGCGGGCGTTGCAGAGGAGGACGCCGTAGAGGAGTGCCCAGCGGATATTGGGGATTGTCACGGTCCAGAAGGTGCGCCAGCCGGAAGCGCCAAGGGTCAGCGCTGCCTCTTCCTCGGCCCGGCCCTGTTCGATCATCACCGGGATCAGTTCGCGCGCGACGAAAGGGAAGGTCACGAACATGGTGGCCAGGATGATGCCTGGCATCGCGAAGACGATCGGGTAGCCATTGGCCACGAGCCAGCCGCCGACAAAGGAGTTGGTGCCGAACATCAGCACGATGCACAGGCCCGCGACGACCGGCGAGACCGAGAACGGCAGGTCGATCAGCGTGATCAGGAACGCCTTCCCGCGGAAGTCGAACTTGGTGATGAACCACGCCGCCGCCACGCCGAAGATGGCGTTCAAGGGCACCGAGATGGCGGCGATGGTCAGCGTCAGCTTGATCGCCTCTTGCGCGTCGCGCGTCGCAAGGCTTGCCAGCGAGGCCGCCACGCCCTGCGCCAAGGCCTCGACAAAGACGGCGATCAGCGGGGCAAAGACCAGAATGCCAAGCCCCAGCACGGCCGCCGCGATCATCGCCCAGCGGGCGAGCGGGGATTCTTCGGTGGTCGCGCGGAAGCGGGCCGGCGCGCCCTTGGTCACGGTGATATCAGACATAGCCAATCCTCCGGCGGCTCCAGACCTGGATGAGGTTGATGACCAGCAGCATCGCAAAGCTGATCAGCAGCATGGCGATGCCGATGGCGGCGGCGGCGTCATAGTTGAACTCTTCGAGCTGGATGATGATCAGCAGCGGCGCGATTTCCGTCACAAGCGGGATGTTCCCGGCGATAAAGATCACCGACCCGTATTCCCCCACCGCCCGGGCCAGCGCCAGCGCAAAGCCCGTCAGCGCGGCGGGCGTCAGCATCGGCAGAATGACATGGCGGATCGTGTGGAAGCGGCTTGCGCCAAGGGTGGCAGAGGCCTCTTCTACCTCACGCTCGATTTCCTCGACCACCGGCTGCACGGTGCGGGTGACAAAGGGCAGGCCGACAAAGACCAGCGCGATGAAGATGCCCCATTGAGTATAAGCGATCTTCCAGCCGATCTCCCCGGCGAGCTGCCCGAAGAAGCCGTTCGGCGCGTAAAGCGCGGTCAGCGAGATGCCCGCCACCGCCGTTGGCAGCGCGAAGGGCAGGTCTACCGCCGCGTCAAGGATACGGCGGCCCGGGAAGCGGTAACGCACCAGCACCCAAGCCAGCAGCACACCAAAGACCAGATTGAACAGCGCCGCAAACAGCGACAGCCGGAACGACAGGAACAGCGCCGCCCAGACACGCTCGCGGTTCACCGTTTCCCAGATCCCCGCCAAACCGTAATTGGCGCCCTTCAAAAGAAGGGCGCCGATGGGCAGAAGGACGACAAGGGAAAGCATTGTCAGGGTGATCCCCATGCTCAGGCCAAGGCCCGGCATCGGGGATCGGTGGATCAGAGGTCTGCCCATCATCTTTCCTTATTTCGGCACGTAAATCTGGTCGAAGATGCCGCCATCGGCGAAGTGGTCGGCCTGCACCTTGGCCCAGCCGCCAAAGCTGGCAATGTCGACGAGTTCCAGCTGCGGGAAGCGGGCCACATCTTCGGGATTGGCGGCAGAGGCATCCCAGGCGCGGTAGAAGTGCTTGAAGGCAAGCGCCTGACCTTCGGGCGTGTAGAGGAAGTTCAGGTAGGCCTCGGCCAGCTTGCGCTGCTCCTCCGACTTGATGTTGCCTTCCACCAGCGCAACTGGCGGTTCGGCAAGCACCGAGATCGACGGCACCACGATGTCAAACTGATCTTCGCCAAGCTCCTTCAGCGCGAGATAAGCCTCATTCTCCCACGCCAAGAGCACATCGCCGATGCCGCGCTGTGCGAAGGTGGTGGTCGATCCACGCGCGCCGCTGTCTAGCACCGGCACGTTCTTGTAAAGCTGGCCGACAAAGGCCTTCGGGTCCTGCCCGTTCTTTTCCGCCCAAGCCCAGGCCGCAAGGTAATTCCACCGCGCCCCGCCAGAGGTTTTGGGGTTCGGCGTGATCACCTCCACCCCTTCCTTCACCAGATCGCCCCAATCGGCGATGCCTTCGGGGTTCCCTTCGCGCACCAGGAATACGATCGTGCTGGTATAGGGCGAGGAGTTGTTGGGGAGTTTCGACTGCCAGTCCGCCGGCAGCTTGCCTGCTGCTGCAACGCGGTCGATATCGCCCGCCAGTGCCAGCGTCAGAACCTGCGCTTCCAGCCCGTCAATCACCGCGCGGGCCTGGCTCCCCGATCCACCATGGCTCACCTCGATGGTGGGCGCCGCGTTGCCCTGCCCCACCCACCACGCGGTGAAGGCTTCGTTGAACTCGCGATAGAGTTCGCGCGTCGGGTCGTAGCTTACGTTCAGCAAGGTTTCCGCCTGCACCGGCGCAGGCGCCGCGCCAAGCGACACCA
Source organism: Cypionkella sp. (assembly GCA_025458525.1). Taxonomy (GTDB): domain Bacteria; phylum Pseudomonadota; class Alphaproteobacteria; order Rhodobacterales; family Rhodobacteraceae; genus Pseudotabrizicola. The sequence continues at coordinate 29,313 of JALOSF010000002.1, forward strand.
GCGCCAGCGCAATGGCCGAGACCCCCGCCTTGACAAAGCGCGGCACCGGCCAGCCCGTCACACGTTCGCGCCCGGTTTCAATCGTCACCCGGCCGTCGCTCAGTTCAGCAACCTTGAGGCCCTGCGCCGTCACCTGGCCGGCGATCTTGATGGTGGTCAGCATGGAAGTCTCCGATGATGTCTGTGATGTTTGAACGTCCAAAGCCTTCGGGCCGGACAAAAAGCGGGGAAGAACCGGGACAAGACCCAGAATGCTGGAGGGGTGACCAAACGCGTTCATCACCGCACCTCCGTCTCGATCGGCTCGATGCGAGCCTCCCAGACCAATGGGTCGCGGCCCTGCATCAGTTCGGCAGCGGCCTCGTTCGGGCGGCGGCTGTAAAGTGTCAGCGGCGTTCCGTTGATGCGATGCGCAGCCCCGGTGCGGCGGTCGATCAGCCGAACGAGACAGGCCCGTGCAGAGCCTTGCATCATCGGCATGGACCCGGCCCAAGTGGCGGCGGGGTGGAATGCGGCAAAGGCAGTCATCTGCAAACTCCTCGTAATCGGTTTCGGGATCGGGGCAGATCACCGCTCCCGATGCCTTAATAACGACAGGACTGGTCGAGTATTGCAACAGAATATTCACGCCAAAGTTGGTCGTGTATATAGAAGAATATTCTCCGGCACCGCCCGCATGGCGCCGCGCATGCAGAGGATTAATATAAATATATCAGCAGCTTGGCGCGAGATCAGGCGCCGATGACCTGATCGGTCACAGCAGAAGACCGCAGCATGTCTTCCAGCGTCAGCGAGTCGATGATCAACAGATACGACCAGAACACCTCGGCAAAGATCTTGCGGATCCGGCAGCTCGCCTCATCCACGCAATCCTCGCAGCGCTGATAGGCGCGGCGCGACAGGCAGGGCAGCGGCGCAATCGGCCCGTCAATCGTGCGCAGAAGTTCCGAGATCGAGATATCGGTCGGCTTCTTGATCAGCACATAGCCCCCCGACCGCCCCCGGATCGACGCGATCACCCCGGCGTTACGCACCTCTAGCAGGATATGCTCAAGGAACCGCTTGGGCGTGCCAGAGCGTTTGGCAATCACTTCAATCGTCAGCGATTGCGGCGCGGCCTGCCCCGCCTCATCCGCCAACACCAGAAGCGCCTTGAGCGCATATTTCATCTTCTGCGTGATCATGCCTGACGCTAGCAAGCCCAAATCTCAGAATCAAGGTCGGGATTTTTGGCCATCGCGGCGACACAGGTCTGTTGCGGCCAACAAATCGTTTAGAAACAATAGCCTATAGCGATGACGTTTATACACGATAAAGACGGTAGACAAATTGATTTTCGGTGTCATGCTAAATGAAGCGCCCGCCTGACGACATGGAGACCCCGCATGGACCCGCTTGATCTGATCGACCGCAAGATCGTGGCAGAGCTGATGCGCGACGCGACCCTGCCGGTGTCACAGATCGCCGACAAGGTCGGATTGTCGCAAACCCCGTGCTGGAAACGCATCCAGAAGCTGCAAGATCAGGGCGTGCTGACAGCCCGCGTGGCCTTGGCCGATCCGGGAAAGCTGGGCTTTGGCCTCACCGTCTTTGTCGGCATCGAAGCCCCCGACCACACGGCGGAGTGGCGCGATGCCTTTGCCAAAGCGACCCAATCCATGCCGCAGATCATGGAGGTCTACCGCATGGCCGGAGAGATGGACTACCTGCTGCGCATTGCCGTGCCCGATATGGCGGAATTCGACACCCTCTATAAACGCCTCACCGATGCCGTGCCGATCAAGAACGTGACCAGCCATTTCGCGATGGAACGCATGAAGTTCACCACCGCCTACCCCGTCGACACCCTGCGCCGCTGACCCGCCAAGAGAATAATCTTCTCTTTCCGCGCCGGTCTTTGGAAACCCTAATCACGACTGATCTGATAGATTTAATCCATCGAAGAGTCGTAAACAGGAGACCGAGATGACAAAGACCTTGATCGTTCCCGGCCTTGATGCCTCCCCCGCGCCGCATTGGCAGCACTGGTGGGCGGCAACCGAACATGACGCAATCACTGTCGAGCTGTCGCAGCCCGACCGGCCCTCGCCCACCCTGTGGGAAACCGAACTCGCAGGCATGATCCTGCGCCACCCGGACAGCATTCTGGTCGGTCATTCGCTGGGCGCGGTGCTGATCGCCCGCATCCTGACGACCTGGCCGCATCTGCGGGTGCGCGCGGCCCTTCTGGTCGCGCCCGCAGAGACAGAAGGCGCGGAGCGGATCGGCCAGTTCGGCGCCATCCCGCAGATGCGACTGGACGTGCCGACAACCGTTGTCGCCAGCCGCAACGACCCGTGGATGAGCTTTGGTCGCGCCCGCCATCTGGCCCGCGCCTGTGGCAGCAAGATCATCGACATGGGCTTTGCCGGCCACATCAACGTCGCTTCGGGCTTTGGCCCCTGGGCCCACGGCAAGGAATTGCGCGACGAACTTGCGCAGCGCGCGGCCCCCGCCCCCCATCCAGCCTGCCGCATCGCACGCACCGCCCTGAGCCAGCCCCTCAGCAAAAGGATCGCGCTATGAACCGCCTGTTCCGAAACACCACCCCCACCGCCTCCGACTACGCAGGTCTCGCGCTCTTCGCCGTGATCTACCTCGCCGCGCTCACCTTTGTCGTGGCGCCCGAAACCTTCGTCGCGCAGCCGACCCCGCAAGCGCTTTCCTTCACCTCTGACTGACAGGAGATCTGCCATGCTCGACGACCGTTTTGACCCCGCTTTCCATCAGGCGTTCATCTCGTCAGAAGCCCATCCTGTTGAACTGCCGGTTCCAAGCTGGGGGCTGGTGCTGATCATGCTTTCCGCCATCGGCATCATGGCAACTCTCTGCGCCCTGTCGCTGCCATGAATGACCAGAGTCGCGGCGCGATCGGGGCCTCACGTCACCAGCCCCGCTCTGGTCGGCATATCCTCATTGTTGGGGGCGGCGCGAGTGGGGTGCTGATGGCCACCCATCTGCTGTCGCAGCCGGCAGAACCGTCCCTTCGCGTCACATTGATCGAAGGCAATGGCGCACTTGGCAAAGGCATCGCATACTCCACAACCGATCCCGACCATCTGCTGAACACGCGCGTGCACAATATGAGCGCGTTTCCAGACAACCCGCATCATTTTCACGACTGGCTCTTGTCCCGCCCGGATGGCGGCAAGGTAACCGAACAGTGTTTTGTCAGCCGCGAGACCTATGGCACCTATCTGGCCAGCCTGCTGAACCCGTGGCGCACGCCAAACGGTGAGGGCCGCCTGCGCGTGGTGACAGGAACTGTTCAGCGCGTCGAAGAAACCGACAGTAAGGTTGCTGCCCATCTGGACGATGGAAGCACCCTCAACGGGGACGGTCTTGTGCTGGCCACCGGGCATGTGCAGGCACACCCCAGCCCAGATGGCGCGCTGTCCAATCCATGGCAGCCGCAACGTGATATCCCGCCCGATGCGCGCGTGGTCATCATCGGCTCTGGCCTGTCGATGGTGGATCAGGTCTTGTCACTGCTGCGCTCCGGGCACCGGGGCGAGATCCTGTCCATCTCCCGGCGCGGCCAGCTGCCCCGCTCGCACGCCCCGACCAGCCCGCTCAAGATACACCCGGAGTCGATTCCTCTTGGCGCACCGATGAGCGTGCTGTTCCGCTGGATGCGCGGTCTTGCCAGACAGGCTGTGCAAGACGGTGGCACATGGCGCGATGCCGTGGACGGCGTCCGCCCGCATGTGCGGACCATCTGGCGCAATCTGCCGCAGCAGGACCGCGCGCGGTTTTTGCGCCATGCCGCCACTTGGTGGGATGTGCATCGCCACCGCATGCCAAACTCCTCGAATGTAGAGATCCGGCTTGCCGTATCGTCCGGCCAACTCGTTCTTTCGCGTGCAAGCTTCCTCACCGCGGTCCGCGTTGACGCAAAGACCCGGCGCGTCACAGTCAGGCCCAGGGGCACGCAGCGCGAGCTTACGCTGGACGCGGCTCGGGTCATCGACTGTCGCGGTATCCGCAATGACCCCGAAAAACATGCGTCCCCCCTGTTTGCGGATCTCTTGCAAACCGGGCAGGCGCGGGTAGACCCGCTGCGCATCAGCCTTGATGTCACCGCGGACTGCCAGCTTATCAATGCCTCTGGGCGTCCATCTGCGCGCATCCGTGCCATCGGCCCCGTGACCCGCGCGACATTCTGGGAAATCACCGCGATCCCCGACATTCGGGAACAGGCCGCAAAGCTTGCGAAGACGCTGGTGGACGCACGCTCTTGAGCGGCATAGGGCGCGTCCCGAGCAAGTGAAGAATAGTTTCTTGCGCCACGCATGTTTGGAAGTTCGCCTTCATGGCGACCAACCCGCTCCAAGACAGGTCAGCTCATCCAGAGCGCAGAGAGTTTTGGTCAGGGCGATCATGACACGACAAGCAGCGGCACGCGGTCCAGTTTCCGCAGCCACCCCCTCAGACACCCTGATCGGGTCGGTCTGTGGCGCGTTGTGGCTGATCCGAACCGTGTCTCAGCAGCGGCGCTATCCCGGACGGGACACCCCGATCCTTCCCTCCAAAAGTGCGATTTCCGACATGACCAACAAGGTCATTGCCGTCCTTTACCCTCGGCATTTTGGGCCGCCGGGTCTGCGAGCACGGGAAACAGACGCTTTCGTTAAAGCAACCCTCCACGCGGTTCTTGACCCGCGCACGCTTCAGATTGAACTGGAACTGGCGCTTGACCCAAGATCATCTCCCGATACGCTTGGAACGACCTCCACAGTCCCATGCAGGGTCAGAAATCCGTCGGCGCGCCGCCCTCTTGTTTGCGGCGGGCGACAAAGCGGGTCAGCTCCTCGCGGGCGCTGTCGTCCATCGGCGGGGCTTCGAACTCGGCGAGGATCTGCTTGTAAAGCTGATGCGCGCGTTCTGGCGTCCAGACCGACCCATCGGCCTGCCACGCCTCGTAATTGCGCCAATCGCTGACGAAGGGCGCATAGAACGCGGTCTGATAGCGGTCTTGCGTGTGCTGGCAGCCAAAGTAATGCCCCCCGGCGCCCACCTCGCGGATCGCATCCAGCGCGATGTCGTCGTCGGCGGTGGCAAATGTCACCTCCTCGAAATAGCGCTGGATCATCTGCAAGACTTCGCAATCCATCACGAACTTTTCGGGCGACGCGATCAGCCCGCCCTCCAGCCAGCCGGCGGCGTGATAGACAAGGTTGGTGCGCGACTGCACGGCGGCCCAGAGGCTGTTTGACGTCTCCCACATCGCCTGCCCGTCGGGCACGTTGGCGGCACAGACCCCGCTCGACCGCAACGGCAGGCCGTAGAACCGCACCAACTGCCCGGTCATCTGTGTGGCGCGCATGTATTCGGGCGTGCCAAAGGCGGGCGCGCCCGATTTCATGTCGACATTGCTGGTAAAGGTGCCGATCGCCACCGGACAGCCGGGGTTGATGTATTGCAAGAGCGCAATTGCCGCCAAAGCCTCGGCCAAGGACAGCGCCACCGCCCCCGCCATCGTCACCGGCGCCATCGCGCCCGCGAGCGTAAAGGGCGTCACGATCACCGGCTGGCCGCGCCGCGCCATCCGCATCGCGCCATCCAGCATCGGGAAATCGTGCTTCAGCGGGCTGACCGAGTTGATGTTGGTGAACATGTGCGGCTGCGCGTCGAACTCGGAGGACGACAGGCCGCCCGCGATGCGCACCATTTCCATCACATCCTCGACCCGCTCGGCGCCCAGCGAATAGGCGTGCACCACCTTGTCCGACAGGGTCAGCTGGTCGTGCAGACAGTCCAGATGGCGCACCGAGGCATGCACATCCACCGGTTCCACCGGATAGCCGCCGTTGAAATGGATGCAGTTGAAATACTGCGTCAACTTGGTGAACTCGCGAAAGGTTTCCAGATCACCCGACCGTTTGCCCCGCGCCAGATCCCAGGCATTGGGCGGCGAGGAGACATTGCCAAACAGCATATGCTGGCCGCCCAGCACGATCTGGCGCGCCGGGTTGCGCGGGGTGATGGTGAATTGTGCCGGCGCATGGCCCAGCATTTCCATCACGAACGCCTCGTCCATGCGGATATTCGTGCCGTTGACCACACAGCCCGCACGGCGCAGGATTTCCACCGCCTCGGGGTTCAGGAACTCGATCCCGATCTCGGACAGGATCGTCATCGCCCCACGATGGATGCGTTGCACCCCCTCGGCGTCCAGCGGTTCGGTCGGGCGGTCGGGGTTGACCGGCACCCGCCAGGGCATCTGGTCGATCACCGCGTGACCCGCGCGCGCCTTGTTGCCCGCACGGCCACCCGCCCGCTTCCTGCGGTCCTGCCCGTCACTCATCTCGCTCTCCTGCCGTCTGCCCGCTGCGGGCGCGTGGCGGCAGGATGGCCCAAAGCCGGGCGCGACGCGATCTTCGACAGCGACGCATCTGCGTCGTTTTTAGGCTGCGCCCCCGGCGAGCCAGAGCGGAAGCGCGCCAATATCGGTCAGAACGACATCGGCATGCGGGGCAAGATCGGCCTTGGTGGCGATGCCGGTCAGAACCGCCACACAGACCATGCCCGCGGCGCGCCCGGCATGCAGGTCATGCAGACTGTCGCCCACCATGGCGATCCGCGCCGGTGCAAGCCCGGTCTGCCGGGCAAAGGCAAGACACATGCCCGGCCCGGGCTTCGCCCCATGGCCCGAATCATAGCCCGCGATGAAGTCGAACAGATCGGTCAGGTCATGGGCAGCCAGATGCGCGCGGGCCGGCGCCTCGGTGTCGTTGGTGGCAAGGCCCAGACGCAAGCCGCGGGCGCGCAAGCCCTCGAGCAGCGGGCGCAGCGGCACGGCAGGCACCATTTCCGCCCGCGCCGCCGCCCGGTTGATGCGCGACGCGATCTCGGCCAGGCTTTGGCCCGGCATATGCGGGGCCAGCGCCTCGGCGATGTCTTGCGCGGTCGCGGCAATCACGGGGCTTGCCGGATCGAAGGTCCCGCGTGCCAGATCGTAACCGATGGCCGCCGCTAGCCGCGCGGCATGGTCCGGCCCCTCGGAGATCTCTGCCACAAGCTGCTGCGCCCATCCCCCCCAACTGCGGCGAAAATCGAACAGCGTGCCGTCCTTGTCGAAAATCACACCCTCGATCATGCCACCTGCCCCTGCGCCCTGCGTCGTCATGTCCAATGCGTTGCCTCGCCCCCGGGCAATGCCGCCCTTGCCTGCATCGGCGCGTCATAGCGCAGGCCCGCCGCATCGCAAAAGGCGATGATCCAGGCGTCTTCCAGCAGCAGGAAATCCAGAACCGACCCCAGAAACTCCGGCTCGGCCGCGCGCTGCGCCAAAGTCTCGGGCGACAGGCCGGTGGAGTTAAGGAAAACCGGCAACACATCCTCGTTACCGGCGAGCCAGGTTAACGCTTTCAAAGCGAGCATTTCAGCGGATTCTTGCCGAGACATCGTGTTTTCCCAAGGGTTCAGGCCAGATACAGCCAAGTTGAGACAAAAGGAAAGAAATCCCTTATTGTTTCGGCAAGGAATTCTTAACCAAATCATCGCATCAAGATGATGACACACAGGTGCGGGTTCCAGGGTATGGATGGCAAGATACTCATCATCGATGACGTCGCCACCAACAGGATCGTGTTCAAGGTAAAACTTGGCGCGGCCCAGTATAGCCCCATCATGGCTGCGGGCGGCATCGAAGGCCTGCTCCTCGCCCGGCGCGAACAGCCCGATCTGATCCTTCTTGACCTGATGCTGCCCGATCTGTCGGGGATCGATGTGTTGCGCGCCCTGCGCGACGACCCGGCAACGCGCGAAATTCCGGTGATCGTGGTGTCGTCAACCTCGGCCGTTGCCGACCGGCTCGCCGCGTTCGAGGCGGGGGCGGATGACGTGTTCGTCAAACCCTATGACGACGATCTGCTGATGGCGCGCTTGCGCAATCTGTTGCGGATCCGGCAGGATCTGGCCGATCTGACAAACGGTCCCGACGGGCTGATGTTCGGCATGGCCGAAGCGGGTGGCGAATTCCGCCATCCCGGCACCTTGGTGCTTGTGACCGACCGGCCGGACATGGCCATGAAGCTGCGGCACGATCTGTCGCCCCTGATCCGCGATACCATTCTGCTGTCGGGGCACAACACAGCCCTGACCGAGGTGGAGCCGGGCCGCACCCCGCCCGACATCTATGTGATCGACGCGGGCGAAGGTCAGGCAGAGCGGGCGCTGCGCCTGCTCTCAAGCCTGCGCAGCCGTGCCGCCACCCGCCATGCGGGGATCTGCCTGCTGACCCCGGCCAACGCGCGGACCGATGTTGCCATGGGCTTCGACCTTGGGGCCAATGCGATCCTGTCGGCCGACATGGGGGCTGCCGAAATCGCGCTGCGCCTGCGGGCGGTGCTGCGGCGCAAACGCTGGGCCGATTTTCGGCGCGAACAGGTGCAGGATGGTCTGCGCCTGGCGATCATCGACCCGCTGACCGGGCTGTTCAACCGCCGCTATGCCTCGGCCCGTCTTGCCTCGATGGCCGATCAGGCCCGGGCAACCGGGGCCACCTTTGCGGTGATGGTGGCCGATATCGACAGGTTCAAGGCGGTGAACGACCAGCATGGCCATGCGGCCGGCGATGAGGTGCTGGTGGAAATCACCCGCCGCCTTGGCCTCGGCCTGCGGGCGATGGACCTTCTGGCCCGGATCGGCGGCGAAGAATTCCTGATCGCCGTCCCCGCCACCTCGCTGGACGAGGCGCAAGCCGTCGCCAAACGCCTGTGCCGCCTGATCGAGGAGCGGCCGGTGCGCCTGCCGGGCGGCGAGGCGTTGGCGATGACGCTGTCGATCGGGCTGACGCTGTCCGACGATCTGCCCGCCTTTGCCCGGCTGTCCGGCACCGATCTGGTGGATGCGCTGATCGAACGGGCGGACAAGGCGCTGTTGTTGTCGAAAAAGGCCGGGCGCAATCAGGTCACGCTGGCGCGCAACGCGGCCTGAGCGCGGGCTCAGGGGCGGCCCTGATCGCCGCGCGCGCCGCGCTTGGCCACCACGGCTTCCAACCGATCCACAAAGGCGGCGCGGTCGGCTTGCGACATCCCGGCAATCAGCCCGATCAAGGCCTCGCGCCCCGCCTCGGCCCGGGCGGCGATGCGCGCGCTGTGCCCCTCCATCGCCGTGCGCAGCGCTGCCGGATCAAACGGGTCCGCCCGCACCGCCGCGACCACGGCGTCGAAATCGCGGCCCATCTGCGCGCGCATCTCGCGCAGGCCGGGGCCGCGCGCACCGACATCGCGCAACAGCGCCCGGCGCTGCTCTCGCGTCAACGCCTCCGAAAACGGACCGAAGTTCAGATCGCGCACCGCACCCGGGCCCGGCCGACCCTCGCCATGCCCGCGCAGAACCGCGCCCGCGACAACACCCGCCACCGCAAGGTTCAGCGCAAGCGACACCGCCAGCAGAAGTTTCAGACCCCGCCCAAACGACGAGCCACCAGAGCGAACCGGGCTGGAGGGCGCGGCATCAGGCGGCGGGGAAAGGGGCGGCACATCGGTCATTGGGACAGATCCTCGGTCAAAAGCGCATCAAATCCGGGCAAAAGATCAAGGCTTTCGCCCGAGACAAGCCCGATCGCCCCGGCCAGATCGATCATCTGCTCGGGCTGGACATAGCCGATCACCAGACCCGCCATCGCCGCGCTGCCAAACCCGGCCAGCGCAAAGGCCCCGCCCAGCGTCGCGACCAGCCGTGCCCAAAAACCGGCACGGCGCGCCCGGCGCGGCACGGGCTGCGGCCCAGGGGCCCGCGCATCGGCCTGCACCTGCAACGCATCGGCCAGGACGCGCGCCAGAAAGGCATCATCGGGCGCGGGTGGTGCCCGGCGCGCGGCATCGAGCAGCAGGTCAAGCTCTGCCTCGGCCCTCTTGTCACTCGGCATCGTCATACCCCAACTCCTCTCGTCGTCCGGCCAGACTGGCCGCCAAGGCGCGTTTGCCCCGCGCGATCAGGCTCTCTACCGCCTCGACCCCGACCTCCATGATGGAGGCGATGGCCGGGTTGGCAAGGCCCTCGATATGGCGCAGCACCACCGCCTGCCGCTGGCGATCGGGCAAGGCCGCAAGCGCCGCCTGCAACGCGGCCATGCGATCCGCCTCGATCAGATCGGCCAGAACCGGCGGGGCCGCGCTCTGCGGCTCTGGCGCGTCGTCCAGGGCTTCGGTCCGCCGCCGCTTGCGCGCCCGCAGCCGGTCTGTCGCCAGATTGCCAACCACGCGGTAAAGCCAGGTCGAGACTTGCGCCTCGCCCTGCCGCCAGTCGGGCGCGATGCGCCACAGCCGCAACAGCGCCTCTTGCGCCACGTCTTCGGCCTCGGCCCGGTCTGACAACATGCGAAAGGCATGCGCCAAGGCCCGCGGCGCAAGGCGCAGCGTCAGCGCCCGCGCCGCCGCAGGATCGCCCGCGGCATACCGGGCCAGAAGCGCCTCGTCCGAAAGCGGGGCAAGCGTGTCGCGGGGCATGTCCATCCTGTGCCAGACGTATCGGCAAAAGCCTTGGGCGGAAAGGGCCACGCCAGCGCGCGGCCCCGCCCAAAGCCGCCGGGTCAGTTGCTGTCGTGATTCCCATGGTGGCCGCGGTGCTTGCCGCGCCCGCCCTCGCCGCGCGCGTCCTGCATCCGGTCACGGGCGGCGGCCAGTTCCGCCTCGGTCAGCGCGCCATCCTGATCGGCATCCAGCCGCTCGAACAGACGCGCAGGCATCGGCCGCACGGTCATTTCCGCCGCCGAGAGCTTGCCATCGCCATCGGCATCCCTGTGCTCGATCATCTGGGTGGCGCGGGCCTCCGCGCGCTCGGTCGCGGCCTTGACATGGGCCGCCGCCAGTTCTGCCGCTGTCAGAAATCCGTCGCCGTCGCTGTCCACAGCGGCGATCTGCGCGGCACGATGCGCGGTCAGTTCGGCCTCTGTCACCTTGCCATCCTTGTCGGCATCCATCGCGGTGAAATCCATCATCGGCATCCCGCCGCCCATCCCGCCCATCCGGTCGGCCAGAGCAGCCGATCCTGCAAGGGCAAAGCCAAGCGCCACCAGCGTGGCCCCTACCCATTTGTTCGTATCGATCATTGCGCCTCTCCTTGGCAATCGGCCCGAGCTATCCTTGGGCCTTGTGATGGTGATACGCCCAAGGTCCGGCCTTCCGTCGCGGGGCGTTGCACGGCCCGCCACCCGCGTGCGGCCTGCCGGATCTTGCGACAAAGACGCACAAGCCACCGCCCCCCATTGCAGACCCGCGCCGATCCCCCCTATGTTAAGGGGCTTGCGGGCCTCTCCCGGGCCCTGCCCCCTGCGTTTAGGTGTTGCGTCATGCAGAACACGGCCACCCTCTCCTCTGGCTCCGACGACCGCCCGATGCGGCCGGCCATGCTGCGCGGCTGGCGTCGGCGCTGCCCGCAGTGCGGGGCGGGCCAGATGCTGCGCGGCTATCTTCAGGTGCGCGAAAGCTGCCCGGTCTGCGGCGAGGAATTGCACCACCACCGCGCCGATGACGGGCCGGCCTATCTGACCATCCTGATCGTCGGCCATCTGATGGCGCCGCTGATCCTTTATGTGTTCACCGCCTACCGTCCCGATCCGCTTGTGCTTGCGGCGGTGTTTTCAGTCGGCACCGTGGCGCTGTCGCTTTATCTTCTGCCACGGCTGAAAGGGGTGATGGTCGGCATCCAATGGGCCAAGCGGATGCACGGCTTCGGCGGTCTTGCCCCCGGTGAATGAGCAGCCCGAAGGCCCGCCGGTGCGTGACGCCGCCACGGTGATCCTGTGGCGCAAGGTGGCGCAGGGCGTGCAGGTGCTGATGGGGCAGCGCGGGGCCGATGCCGCCTTCATGCCGTCGAAATACGTCTTTCCGGGTGGGGCGGTCGATCCGGGCGACCGGGCACATCCCTTGCCGCTTGCCCCGCGCTGTGCCGCGCGTCTTGCGGCCCTGTGCGGGCCGGGCGCATCGGACGCGGCCGCCCTTGCCGGCGCCGCCTTGCGCGAGTTGCGCGAGGAAACCGGCCTGATCCTGCCGGCGACACCGGCGCCTGCCTTGCGCTTTGTGTTTCGCGCCGTCACCCCGCCCGGCCGCCCACGCCGGTTCGATGCACGCTTCTTTCTGGCCGATGCGTCCTATCTGGCCACGGCGCAAGACGATTTCGGCGCCGCCGAGGATGAGTTGTCGCATCTGCACTGGATCGGCCTTGCCGAGGCGCGGGCGCTGGACCTGCCCTTCATCACCGAGGTGGTGCTGGCCGAAATCACCGCCCTGTTGAGGGGGGCGCCCGATCAGGGCGTGCCGTTTTTCGACAATTCCGGCACGGCACCCGTGTTCCGCCGCATCGCATAGGGCGGGGCAGGTTCTGGCGCGGCAGGTTCTGGCGCGGCAGACTCTGGCCCCAGCGGCATCAACGGATGCGGCACCGGGTCTTTGGCGCGCAGGAAATACCGGGCAAAGATCTGCGCGTAAGAGTCGTAGGCATAGCCCTCATTCCGGCGCAGGTAATGGTCACGGCTGGCCGCATAGACCGAAGGCAGGCGATACCACGGCACCTGCGGATGCATGTGATGGACGACATGCAGGTTGTTGTTCAAGAACAGCAGGGCAAGCGGGCCGCGATCCTCGATGATCACCGTGCGGGCCCGCGCCGCCTCATGCGCCCGGTGTTCCAGAAAGGTGCGGATCTTGAGCAGGGCCGCAGCCGCATAGACGGCAAACCCATAGCCGATCCATCCCATCGGCGCCGGAATCAGCCACAAGGCCACAAGCGCAAGCCCGCCCAGATGCAGCCCCCAATCGCGCCACACCGCGCGCTGGCCCGACCGGATCAGCCGCGCCTCGCCCCGCAGCCACAGCGCCGTGCCAAGGATCGGGCCGATCAGCATGCGCCCCAGCAAGGTGTTGTTGGCCGAAAACAGCGCCTGTTTCCAAGGCGCGAGCCCAGCCCAGACCCGCGGGTCAAGATAGTTCGACTCCGGGTCGTCATAGGGGTCGGTCAGGCTTGGATCATGGTGATGCGCAAGATGGGTGGCGCGAAACCGCCCATAGGGCACGGTGGGAAACAGCGCGGGGAACACCAGCGCCTCGTTCAGCCATGCGCTGCGGAACGGATGGCCATGCAGCGCCTCGTGCTGCAACGAACAGAACTGGGTGATCGCCAGCGCCGTCACCGCAATGCCAAGGATCGGCGACAGGGTGTAAAGGACCGTGGTGCCCAGCGCCCAAAGACCATAGGTCGCAGCCAGCAAGGCCAGCGTTGGCCATTCCACCGCATCAGCGCCGCGCCTCCGCCCCACCGGGTCCAGAACAGCCAAGGTGTTGATCCCCCTTTTGTAACTGCTTTGTGAATATCACTTGCGCCCGCGGCGCGGAACGCAAAGGATAGGCAACAGATTGTCACCTCTATTTGATTTAGTCACCAAAGGCCGGCCATGATCGACAAACGCGTCCGCGCCACCCTGTTCCGCACCCGTCTGGCCGAGGCCATGCGCGACCGCGGGATCAGTCAGGCCGCGCTTGCGCGACAGACCGGCGTGGACCGATCGACCATCAGCCAGCTTCTGGTGTCCGACACGCGCCTGCCGGGCGCCCAGCTTGCCGCCGATTGCGCCATGGCGCTGGGTGTCTCGGCCGACTGGCTTTTGGGCCTGTCGGGACGGCCCGAGCCGATGGCAGACCTGCTTGCGATGCAACTGACCGAAACCGAGGCGCCACGCGCGCTGATCGACGAGGCGATCTTTGGGTGGCATCAGGAAGCGGCAGGCTACAAGATCCGCCATGTGCCCGCGACCCTGCCCGACATGCTCAAGACCCGCGCGATGGTGGAATGGGAATATGCGCCGCAGCTTGGCCGGTCGGCGGCCCAGGCGCTTGGCGCGTTCGAGGACCGACTGGCCTGGATGCGCGGGGCGCGGTCAGATTATGAAATTGCGTTGCCCCTGCATGAACTTGCGGCCTTTGCCCAAGGCTCGGGCTATTACAGCGGTCTGCCGGTGCCCACGCGGCTGGAACAGATCGACCGGCTGATCGATCTGACCGAGGCGCTGTATCCGGGGCTGCGGATTTATCTGTTCGATGCGCGGCGGGTGTTTTCCGCGCCAATCACCGTGTTCGGGCCGATGCTGGCGGTGCTTTATCTTGGCCGCCATTACCTTGCCTTTCGCGACAGCGCGCGGGTGGACAGCTTCAGCCGCCATTTCGACTGGCTGGTGCGCGAAGCGGCGGTCAGCGCGCGCGCGGTTCCCGACCACCTGCGCGACTTGCGCGCCCGCATCGGCTAAAGCGGCTGCAAGAACCGCGTGTCATAGCCGTTGAAGTCGAAGATCTCCCGCGCGGCGCGCAGCCGGTCGGGCGGCAGCGCCCCGCCGCGGTTGAGGATGAAGCCAAAGGCCCCCGAAGGCGTTCCGATGGCAAGCGTGCGATAATCGGTATCGACCCAGATCACCCACCACTCTTGCCCATCTGCCACAAACCGCCCCGGACCGCTGGCCGCAAGCGGACCGCCAAGCCGCACCTCCTGCCCCGACAGGCACAACCGCGCCTGAAGCGTGAGCGCCCCGGCCCGCCCGCCGATCTCGGCCCCGCCGGGCCCACAGCCGCCGGGCGTGCGCGCAAAGGTCGCCGATTGCCGCCACGATCCGGTCAGCCGCCCGGCGTCAAGCTGCGCATTCGACCAGATCGGCGCCCCGGCGGCGCGAAAGGCCACAGCCGGCGGCGCCTTTGGCGCACAGGCGACCAACACCAGCGCAAGCAGGACCACCTTCAGTTGATGCATTGGGTCAGCATCCTTCCTTGTTCGTTCAGGATGTCGTGACAGCCCAACATCGGGGTGACAGGGGCGCAGGTGCGCGACTTTTCAAGGCAATAGCCCGTGCAATCGGTCGAGGCGCGGCAGGATTTGCCTGCGTCGCGTGTGGGCGTCTGGCAAAAGGCCGCGGCCCCGCCCCCGGCCACGCTCCAAAGCCCGCCCCGCCGTTCGCAGGCCAGATGCGCCTCGGTCTTGACCACGGTTGGCGCCACCGGCTCGGCGGCGCCAATATCTGCCTCAGGCGCCTCTGCCTCGGGCGGCGCGGCCTCGGGCGGCGCGGCGGCGGCGGCCTCGGGCGGCCGGGCGGCCCCCGTCGCAGGCGTGGCCGCAGAGGCAGAAGGGGCAGGCGCCGATGGCCCATCAAGCGATGTCGTCGCAATCTCTGCGCCTGTGATCGGGCTTGGCGCGGGTGTGGCCGCCCCTTCCCCGCCGGTGCCAAACGGCAAGCTCTGGCACCCCGCCAGAACGGCCAGGATCAACAGAGGCAGGATCAGTCGAAACCGCATGAGGCTCCCTTCAAGTCAAGACCGCGCGTCAGAGATGGCCCCATTCAAACCCCAAGCGCAAGCCCCGACCGGCCCCAAGCTCAATAGGGCATCGGATAAAGCCGATGCGCCTGCGCGATATCGGCCAGAACCGCCTCGTTCAGGTGCAGGTCGGCTGCGCCGATATTGGTGGCAAGCTGCGCCGTGCTGGTCGCCCCGATGATCGGGATGCAGGGAAAGGGCCGCGTCAGGCAAAACGCTATGGCCATCTGGCAAGGGTCAAGCCCATGCGTCGCCGCAATCCCAAGATAGGCGGCAACCGCAGGGAAGACATCGCGCGTGATGCGCCCGCCAAGGTCGGGGGTAAAGCTGCGACGCGACCCGTCGGGCACCACGTCGCCCGCGTATTTGCCGCTCAGCAACCCCGCCGCCAGGGGCGAAAACGCCAGCAGCGGCATGTCCTCGGCCAGGCTCATCTCGCACCAGTCGGTGTCGAACTGCCGGCAGAGCAGCGAGTATTCGTTCTGCACCGACATCATGCGCGGCAGATCATGCACGCGCGCCAAATGCAGCCACAGCCCCGCCCCCCAGACGCTTTCATTGGACAGCCCGATGGCGCGGATCTTGCCCTCGGCGATCAGCGCCTGCGCGGTGTGCAGCACATCGATCATATGCGCCTCGACCTCGGCGCGGTTCAGGCCGCGTGGAGCATACTGCCAGGCCTGCCGAAAGTGATAGCTGCCCCGATTGGGCCAGTGCAGCTGATAAAGGTCGATGTAATCGGTGCGCAACCGGCGCAGGCTGTCCTCGACCGCGGCGCGCATCGCAGCACCGCTGATGGGTGCGCCGCCGCGCACAGCACCTTGCCCCGCGCCGGTGATCTTGGTCGCCAGTTGCAGCCGCGACCGCCCGCCGCGGCTGGCAAGCCAGGTGCCGATGATGGTTTCGGTATCGCCCACCGTTTCGGCCCGCACCGGATTGGTCGGATACATCTCGGCCGTGTCCCAGAAGGTCACGCCATGATCGAGCGCCAGATCCGCCTGCGCATGACCCTCGGCTTCGGTGTTCTGGCTGCCCCATGTCATGGTCCCAAGGCAAAGCCTGGAAACCTCGATACCGCTGTGCCCCAGTTGAACCCGTTCCATGGCCTGCCTTCCCTGCTGTCTGCCGCCCCGTGCCAACCTAGTCACCCCCCCGGACATGGCAAGGGGGCGCTGGCCGCCACATGGCCCTTTACAGCCGCGGGCAAAGCGGCTCTGCTGCGCGCCATGCGCCTGCTGATCTCCTTTGCCGCCCTGTTCCTGTCGGTTGTGCTGCTGCAACTGGGGCTTGGCGGCGTGGCGCCGCTTGATGCGATTTCGGGCGTGGCCCTTGGCTTTACCAAGGCCGAGATCGGGATGCTTGGCTCGGCGCATTTCCTGGGGTTCTTCATCGGCTGCTGGTGGGCGCCGCGCCTTATGGGCACGGTCGGCCATTCCCGCGCCTTTGCGGCCATGACCGCCGCCGGAACGATCGGCATTCTGGCGCATATGATGGTGGTCAACCCCTATGCCTGGGCGGTCATGCGCCTGACCTCGGGCCTTGCCATCGCCGGGTGCTATACCATCATCGAAGCCTGGTTGCAGGCCAAGGTCACGAATGACACCCGCGGTCGTGCCATGGGGCTATACCGTGTGGTCGATATCGCGGGAAGCCTGGGCGCGCAGCTTGTGATCGGGGTGCTGGAACCCGCAAGCTATCTGTCCTACAACATCCTCGCCCTTTTGTGCTGTCTTGCCATCTTCCCGCTGACCCTCAGCCGCGCCGAAGCCCCCGAGATGCCGGACGCCCCGCGCCTGCGCCCGATGCTGGCCTGGCGCATGTCGCCGCTGGCGGCGGCGGGCGTGATCGTCTCGGGCATCACGGGGGCCGCGTTCCGCATGGTGGGCCCGCTTTACGGCAGCGAGGTGGGTCTGCGCGCCGATCAGATCGCGCTGTTTCTGGCGGCCTATGTGCTGGGCGGGGCCTTCGCGCAATATCCGGTCGGCTGGCTGGCCGACAGATATGACCGCCGCGCCGTGCTGATCGGCCTGTCGGTCGCGGGGGCGGTCGCCTGCACCACCACGGTGCTTGCGGCCGGGGCTGGCACGGTCTGGGTCTTTCTTGCGGTCGGGTTCTTTGGCTTTGCCACGATGCCCGTCTATTCGGTATCGACCGCCCATGCCCATGATTTCGCATCGCAACTGGAACGGGTAGAGCTTTCTGCCGCCCTGATGTTCCTCTATGCGGTCGGCGCCATCGCAAGCCCGCTGATCGCCGCGCTGCTGATCGATCGCTTTGGCGCCGCCGCGATGTTCGCCATGATCGCCGTGGCGCATGTCGGGCTGATCCTGTTCGGCCTTGCCCGCATGCGCGCCCGTCCCGCGCCCGGCAGCCGCACCCCCTATACCTACGAGCCGCGGACATCCTTTCTGATCGGCCGGCTGTTGCGCGGGCGGCGCGACCGCTGACAGCCGTCGATCCGGCGAGGGGGCGTGACGCCCTCGCAAACCGTCAAAAGCCGCCGCCCTGCCCCCGCGCGGCACTGGCAAGCCTGAACACCTTGCGCTAAACGGGCGACACCAACAGTCAAAGGCGCATCATGGCACGGATTCTCATCACATCGGCCATTCCCTACATCAACGGGATCAAGCATCTGGGCAATCTTGTCGGCAGCCAGCTGCCGGCCGATCTGTTCGCGCGCTACAACCGCGCGCGCGGGCATGAGGTGATGTTCATCTGCGCCACCGATGAACATGGCACCCCGGCCGAGCTTGCCGCCGCCAAGGCCGGGCGGCCCGTCGCCGACTATTGCGCCGAAATGCACGCGGTTCAGGCCGAGATCGCCCGCGGCTTCCGGCTGTCGTTTGACCATTTCGGCCGCTCCTCCAGCGCGCGCAACCATGCGCTGACCCAGCATTTCGCAGGCCGTCTGGCCGACAATGGCCTGATCCGCGAAGTCACCGAAAAGATGATCTATTCGGTCGATGACGGCCGTTTCCTGCCCGACCGCTATGTCGAAGGCACCTGCCCGAATTGCGGCTACGACTCGGCGCGCGGCGATCAATGCGACAATTGCACCAAACAGCTTGACCCGACCGATCTGATCAACCCGCGCTCGACCATTTCCGGTTCGACCAACCTTGAACTGCGCGAAACAAAGCATCTTTACCTGATGCAGCGCGCGCTGAAGGACAAGCTGGAAGCCTGGATCGACAGCAAGACCGACTGGCCGGTGCTGACCACCTCGATCGCCAAGAAATGGCTCAACGATGGCGACGGGTTGCAAGACCGCGGCATCACCCGCGATCTGCACTGGGGCATCCCGGTCAAGCGCGGCGACCAGCCCTGGCCGGGGATGGAGGGCAAGGTGTTCTACGTCTGGTTCGACGCCCCCATCGAATACATCGCCGCCACCGCCGAATGGGCCGATGCGAACGGGCTTGACGATGCCGCCTGGCAGCGCTGGTGGCGCACCGACAAGGGGGCGGATGACGTCACCTATTACCAGTTCATGGGCAAGGACAACGTGCCCTTTCACACCCTGTCCTTCCCGGCCACCATCCTTGGCTCGGGCGAGCCATGGAAGCTGGTCGATTACCTCAAGTCCTTCAACTACCTCAACTATGATGGTGGCCAGTTCAGCACCTCGCGCGGGCGTGGGGTGTTCATGGATCAGGCGCTTCAGGTTCTGCCGCCCGATTACTGGCGCTGGTGGCTGCTCAGCCACGCGCCCGAATCCTCGGATGCCGAATTCACATGGGAGAATTTCCAGGCCTCGGTGAACAAGGATCTGGCCGATGTGCTGGGCAATCTGGTCAGCCGGGTGACGAAATTCGCCGCGTCGAAATTTGGCACCACCGTGCCGGCGGGCGGCAGCTTTGGGCCAAGCGAAACCGCGCTGATCGCCGATCTGGGCGCGCGCATCCGCGAATACGAGTCGCTGATGCAGGCGATGGAGGTGCGCAAGGCCGCGGCAGAGCTGCGCGCGATCTGGGTGATCGGCAACGAATACCTGCAATCCGCCGCGCCCTGGACGGTGGTGAAAACCGACCCCGAGCAGGCGCAGGCGATGATCCGCCTCAGCCTGAACCTGATCCGGGTCTATGCGATCCTGTCGCAGCCCTTTATCCCCGATGCGGCGGCCACGATGATGGCGGCGATGGGGTCGGACGACTGGACCTGGCCCGATGATCTGCCGCAGGCGATGCGCAGCCTTGCGCCCGGCCAGCCGTTCAGCGTGCCGGAAAACCTGTTCCGCAAGATCACCGATGAAGAACGCGCCGACTGGCAGCAGCGCTTTGCCGGGGTGCGCACATGACAGCCGCCTCGTCCCCCACATGGCAGCTTGTGCTGGTTCTGTGGGGCACGAAATACCCGGTGGCCGAGGTCAACCACCTGATCGACACCGTGTGCCGCCACGCGGCCCACCCGCCGCGTGTCGTGCTGCTGACCGACCGGATGCGCGAGGGCCTGCGCGCGGGAACGGTGCAGCGGCTGATCCCCGCGTTCTTTCTGGCGCCCGAGATGCGCGGCCCCGGCTGTCAGGCCAAGCTGTGCATGTTCGAAGCCGGGCTGGTGCCCGAGGATCTGCCGGCGATCTTCATCGATATCGACACGGTCGTTCTGGGCGATCTGACCCGGCTTCTGGCGCTGCAAACCCGGCGCTCGACGGTCGCGATCTTTCAAAGCGCCATCCTGCCCTTTGGCGCGCTGGCCCGCGCGCTGTTCCGCCTGACCAAAGGGCGCAGATATGCGCGCGGCAATTCGTCGATCGTGGTCTATCACCCGGCCGAGTGCAGCCATATCGCGGCGCGCTACCGCGAGCTGATCGCAAAGGTCGGCTATAACGGCATCCGCCCGATGATCGCGGACGAGCGGTTCATCAGCTGGTCCAATCAGCCCGACATGCGCGCCATTCCGCGCAATCTGGCGGTCAAGCTGCCGACCGAATTCATGCTGCCCTGGCGCTGGATGATCTTGCTGCGCGCGCGTCTGCCTTGGGTGCGCCGCCGCTGGGCCGGGCTGATCGCGCTGACCTTGCCGGGGGCCGAGGTCAAGGGCGAGGCGCTGCTCGATCTGCCCGAAGGCGGCGAGGTGGTGGACCGCAAGGGCCGCCGCCTGATCTGGTCCGAGGCGGCGCTGGGTCCGATCAAGGCGCGGCTGACCACCTATTACACCGCCCTGCAACACAAAGGATAAGCCGATGATTCTTGGCCATATTGGCGCGCGCAAGGGCTCGAAGGGCGTGCCGGGAAAGAACTTTCGCACCCTCTGCGGCAAGCCGCTGATCGACTGGTCGCTGGATCAGCTTTTTGCCAACCCGCGCGTCGGCGCGGTGGTCGTCTCGACCGATGATCCGGCGATCTATGCCCATGCGGTGGCGCGCGGCGCGCTGGATATCGGGCTGCGCCCGGCCGAGCTTGCCACCGATACCGCGCCGAAATGGGGCGTGTGGCAACATGCGCTTGCCGCGTCCGAACCGCTCTGCGGCCCGGTTTCGGCCTTCCTCGATCTCGACTGCACCTCGCCCTTGCGCCTGCCCCAGGACATCGACGGCGCGCTGGATGTGTTTGAGGCCGATCATCCCGACATGGTGATGAGCGTGTGCGAGGCGCGCAAGAACCCCTATTTCAATCTGGTCGAACCCGATGCGACCGGGGCCTTGCAGGTGTCCAAGCCCTTGCCCGGCGGGGTCTGGGCGCGGCAGGATGCGCCGGTGGTCTATGAACATGTGGGCGTCGTCTATGTGGTGGCCCCCGATTACCTGCGCCGGGCCAAGACGATCTATGAAGGGCGCGTCGTCCCCTTTGTCCTGCCCGCCGAACGCTGCCACGACATCGACACGCCCTATGATTTCCGTCTGGTCGAGTTCTTGCTGTCGGAACAGCTGAACGCGGGCGTCACAAAGGTCTGACAGCCGCGAGCAGGCGCGGGATCGCGGCCAGCGTCTTTTCGGTGGCCTTGGTATGGGCCGCCACAAAGGCCGCGATCTGGCCCGCATCGGGCCGCCGATCGGCCAAAAGTGCCGCGGCAAGCGCCTCTGCATCCGGCACCGACAGCGCCACCCCTGCCGCCGCTGCCTCGGCAAAGGGGTATTCGATGGTATGGGTGTGCGGCCCGGTCAGCACCGATTTGCCCAAGACCAGCGCCTCGGAAATATTGTGCGCGCCCTTGGGGTTGAACCCGCCGCCCACGATGGCGCGATCGCACATCGCCAGATAGCCATACATCTCGCCCAGACTGTCACCCAGAAAGATATCGGGACAGGGCGGCGCCTCGCCCCAAAGCGCGGGGTCGAACACCGGCCCGAGGGTCGACCGGCGCAGGACGGAAAACCCTTCGGTCTCAAGCGTTTGCGCGACAAGATTAAACCGCTCGGGCCGCCGCGGCACATAAACGAAAAGCGGCATCGGCTGGCCCAGCCCCCGCGCCTGATCGCGCAGCGCGCGGATCGCGTGGATATAGGTGTCATCCTCGCCCTCGATGGCGCTGGCAATGGTGATGACCTGCCGCCCTGCCGCCCCGATCCAGACCCGCGCCGCCGCGCCCGCCGCGACCAAAGCCGCTGGCACCGGCTGGTCAAAGCGCAACTCTCCCGTCACCGCGATGTTCTGCACCCCGACCCCGGCAAAACGGCGCTGTTGCAGATCGGATTTCACCAGCGCCCCGGCAAAGCCACGCATCACCCCCTGCCGCAGCCGCAACCCGCCGCTGTCGCGCGCCAAGGCCCGGCTGGGGTATTGCGCGTTGCACATGAACAGCGGCACCCCTGTGCTGCGCGCGGCAAAGACCATGCGCGGCCAGATCTCGATTTCCATCACCAGCCCGTAAACCGGGCGAAAGGCGCGGAAAAACCCGGCATAGGCCCAGCCGGTTTCCAGCGGCACCCAGACCGCGCGCAATCGGCCTGCCGCGATGTCGGCGGCGAAGACCCGCTCTGCCTCGGCCCGGCCCGCCGGGGTGAAATGCGTCGTCACCACCCGCGCGCCCTGATCCAGCAGCGCCCGGATCAACGGCACCGCCGAGCGCAGTTCGCCCAAAGAGACCGCATGCACCCAGACCGCCCCCGGCAGCGGGTCTGCGTGGCGGCCAAAGCGTTCGGCCAGATGGGCGGTATAGGCGGGGTCCTTGCGACCCCGGCGCCACAGATAGCCAAGGATCAGCGGCACACCAAGGGTCCAGAGCGCGGACCAGGCCCACAGGAACAGCCGCATCTTCATCGTCATCGCATCATCCGCAACAGATCGGCGGCCAGCGGGTCAAGCGCGCCGGCGCTGCGCTGCACCATGGCCTGCGCCCGCGCCCCGATGCCGCGCAGATCCGCGTCCAGCAGCCGGGCGCCAAGCGTGCCGGGACGCAGGGAAAGTGCCGCAGCTTCACCCTCCAACGCCTTGTAGTCATTTGAAAAGTTGAAAACCTCTGGCCCGTGCAGGATGGCCGCGCCGAAATGCGCCGCCTCCCATGGGTTATGGCCGCCCACCGGCCCGAAGCTGCCACCGATCAGCGCGGCCTCCGCCAGACGATACCACAGGCCCATCTCGCCATAGCTGTCGGCCAGCCAGACCGCATCCTGCGGCGCAGGCGTGCGGCCAAGGCTGCGCCGGGCAAAGGGCAGACCCGCCTGCGACAGCGCCGCAGCCACCTGCCCCGCGCGCGCCGTATCGCGCGGCGCCAGGATCAGCAGCCAGCGCGGATCGGCCCGCCACAGCATCGCTTGGGCGGCCAGCGCCTCGGCCTCGTCGGCGGCGTGGGTCGAGGCCGCAACCCAGACCCGCCGCCCCGCAAGCGCCGCTGCCGCCTCGGCCAGCCGGGACGGGTCGGCGGCCAGCGGCGGGGCCGCCGATTTGAGCGAGCCGCTGATCCGCACCCCGCGCGCGCCAAGCGCCCGCAGATGCGCGGCGCTGCGGTCGTCTTGCGCGTCGATCAGGGCGAAACGGGCCAGCAAATCGCGGTAAAGCCCGCGCGCCCGCGCCCGCCGGGCCAATCCCGCCTCGGTCATGCGCGCATTGACCAGGGCCAGCGGAATGCCGCGCGCGTGGGCCGCGACCACCGCGCCGGGCCAAAGCTCCTGTTCGGCCCAGATCGACAGTTCGGGTCGCCAATGATCGAGAAACCGCCCGACATAGCGGGGGGCATCCAGCGGCAGGTATTGATGCTGTGCCCGATCCGGCAGGTTCGCGCCGATCACCTGCGCCGATGACCGGGCCGAGGAGGTGATCAGAAACCGCAGCCCCGGATCGATCCGCCCCATCGCGGCAATCAGCCCGCGCAGGGCCAGCACCTCGCCCAAGCCCACCGCATGCAGCCAGACCAACCTTCCCTCGGGGCGCGGCTGCGTCGCCCTGCCCTGTTTTTCCGCCATGCGCTCGGGGTCTTCCTTGCCGCGCGCCAGACGGCGGCGCAGCAGCAGCGGACCGACAAGCCCGATCAGCGGGCTTGCCGCCAGATAGGCGCGCAGCGCAAGGCCCATCGGGGCGCGGTCAGTCACGGAACGCCTTTTGCAGCCCCTGCGCCCAGAAGGCAGGGTCGGCGAGGGTCTGGGCAAAACGGTCGGCCGCGCGCCCGGTGCCAAAGCCGGTGTCGGGCGCGTGCCGATGCCCCCAGCGGCTGGCCAGAAACTGCGCCACCGCCGCCGAATCCCCCGCGTCGGCAAAGGCGACCGAGGCCGCCAGCGCCCGGTTGGTCTGGCGCGTGCCCACGTCGAGCGAGGGCAGCCCAAGGAACGGCGCCTCGCGCACACCGGCGCTGCTGTTGCCGACCATGCAGGCCGCGTGTTTCATCAACTCGGAAAAATGGGCAAAGCGCATCGACGGGATCAGGCGGAAGCGGTCCTTTGGCAGCGCGTCCAGCACCGCGGAAATCGCCTCGGACCCTGGGTCGTTGTTGGGCGCGATCACCACGAAATTGCGCCCCGAAGCCTCCAGCGCGCCAAACAGCGCCTGCGCCTGCGCGCCCATGGTCGCCTGTTCGCTGGTCACGGGATGGAACACCGCGATCCCATAGTCGGCAAAGGGGATGGCATAGCGCGCCCGCACCTCGTCAAGGCTGACGCCCGAGGGGCCGGCGTGAAAGTCAAGCTCGGGCGAGCCGATCACATGGATCGCCTCCTGCGGTTCTCCCAGCGCCATCACCCGGCGTTTCGCGCTGTCCGAGGACACGAAATGATGCGTCGCCAGCTTGGTGTTGCAATGGCGGAACACCTCGTCGATGGTGCCCGACACCTCGCCGCCCTCGATATGGGCGGACGGGATGTAATTGGTCGCCGCCACCAGCGCGCCCGCCAGCGCCTCGATCCGGTCGCCATGGATCAGGATCAGGTCGGGCTTGTGTTCGGTGATGTAGTCGGAAAAGCCGACCACCGTCTTGGCCAGAACGATGTCCTGCCCGTCACCGGGGCGCTGGTTCAGGAATTCATGCACCCGCACGCCGGGCATGCGCTGCACCTCCAGCTTGGTCAGGCCGTAGCGGTCCATCATATGCATGCCGGTGACAAAGAATGTCACCTTGTGCCCCGCATCGCGCGCGGCAGCGGCAAGGGGTTCGAGCTTGCCGAAATCGGCACGCGTGCCGGTCAGGAAAAGAAGATCACGGGTCATGCAAGGTTCCCGGGCATAACAAAGGCGCATCGGCCTTGAGGGTCAGGTTAAGGTGCCGCCGTTCTCAAGCCAATAGCGGGCCATCCACGGGACGCGCCCATGGCCCATATGGGGAAAGCGATCCCAGAACAGCTTCTTTCGGTCGATCAGGTCGATCGGACGCGGGATGCCGTGAAAGGCCAGCACCTTGGTGCCCGGCGGGGGCGCCTTGGGGGGCAAAAACAGGTCAAGCCCCGGCGGCTGGCGCAGCTTGCGCTTGAAGCTGATCACCCAGTCGTCGGGCCAATAGCTGATGCCGTCCAGCGTGGCGGCGGTGTAATCCTGTTCGGTGCGATACCGGCCCAGGATCTGCGCCTTGTTGGCGGCAAAGCCTGTGGCCAGATGCCCCAGCGCCCCGGCATCAAAGGCGATGATGGCCGAGCAGAGTTTCGGCTTGCCCCCGGGCTCGCGCCCCCAGGCCGAGGTTTCATTGATCCCGATGAAGGTGCCGGGACGGTCAAAGAACGCATCCAGATCGCCGACCACCACCATATCAAGATCGATGAACAGGCAGCGCCCGGTCAACCCGTGCAGATGGGGGTCGTAAATGCCCAGCTTCGGCCAGATGCCGCCGCGATACCATTCCTCGGGCGTCAGGCCCACATCCGGTATCGGCAACGGCTCTATCCCCGGCAGCAATCCGGTCGCGTCATCGGTCAGGCAGACAAAGCGGAACGCGCCCCGCATCGCCTTGCGGCAGGCGTTGAACAGCACGTTCACATAATCTGCCGGATAGCGGGTGCCGTATTTCAGGCTCAGGATGATGCGATCCGCCACGCAGTGTTCCTATCGCTCGCGCCATGGGGAATTGTGGTTTATGTCCGCCTTGCAAAGTTTACAAGGACTGTCTGAAACGCTTGCCGACGACCAAAAAAGGAGAGACCGGCGTGATGACGCGCACCAAAGCCGCCGCGAAGAACGTTTTCATCGTCAATTCGCCGTTTCAGGTCCTGTGCGCGATCGAGGCACGCGAGGTCTTTTGCAAAGGCGCGCTGAACATCCTCGTGGTGCTTTTGATGGATGCCGAGGGCACGCTTGGCGACACGCAGCTTCGTGCGCTGACAGCCGATGGTTGGGGCGATGTGCTTTATGTGCCTTATGGCAGCAAAAAGGGATTGCGGCGCGAACTTGCCAAGCCGGCGATCGTCGCGCAGATCCTTGCCCGCCACGGGCGAGTCCACCGGGTGTTTGTCGGAAACGGGCGGTTGACCTGGCTGCTGGCTGCGGGACGGCTGATCGGAGACACCACCCTTCAGCTTGACGATGGGGCGGCCTCGATCAAGATCCTGTCCAGCAGGGCAGCGGAGCCCCCGGCGGCGGCGCCCGGCACGCAGTTCTTTTCGATCTTCGCGCTGCCAGAGCATGCGCCCTGGGCGCAGCGCAACACATTGTCCACCCTGCGCGAGGAGCGCCGGAGCAGGCCCTTTACCCAGGGAAGCCATGCGCTTCTGGTCGGCCAGAAACTTTCCGAAGACGGGCAGATCACGCTGTCCGAGGAACTGTTCCTGTGGAAAACCTACATGGACCAAAGCAAGGCGCCGCTGTTTCGCTACATCCCGCATCGCGGCGACAGCACGCAAAAGCTGACCGCGTTGCAGAGCATGGGTGTCGAAATCGTGAACCCTCCCGTGCCGTTCGAATTGTTCCTTGTGCGGGTGACCGAGATCCCCGCAGCCATCGCGTCGTTTTATTCCACCACACTGTTTACAAGCGCGATGCTTTTGCCCGGCGTCGCAACCCATGCCATCCAGTTCGCACAGCGCAACACCGCGCCAGCCCGTGCCGAAGAAATTCGATCGGTCTATGCCCGGCTTCGCCAAAATGGCACCGAGGTGCTTGACTACCCGTTGCCCGATCACGAAGGCGGCTGAAGCCGAAGGCACGGGGGGGGCGGTCAGGGTTTCAACATGCCCTTGCGCAAAAGCCACCAGAAGCGCCGCACATAATTGCCGAGCTTCAGCCGGTAATGCGGCAGGCGGCGATACCATTTGAATTTCTTCACCGCCGCAAAGTCTTTGCCGGTGATCGTGCTGACCCCGCCATCGTCGGGGTGGCTGGACCAGGGTTCCAGGCCGAACTGACGATACTCGTGCAGGAAGAACCGGTTCAGTTCATGATCCAGCGCGCGGGTCTGCGGCCAAAGGCGGGGCAGCAGGCGCGCGGCGACCTCGCGGTGGATCAGATAGGCCGCATTGCCGGTAAAGGGGCCGACATAGGCGTTCAGCCGGTAAGGCCCCAGCCGGGCCTGCGTGACCGGAAACTTGGCGCGGATGCAGTTGAACCGCACCAGATCCCACGCGGTGTGATGCGCCAGGGCTGTGTCGAGGGCGACAAGAAAGTCGTCATGAAACACTACGTCATCTTCAAAGATCAACGCCACCTTGTGCGGGCTGTCCAGAAAGGCGCGCCAGACCGCCGTATGGCTGGCATAGACGCCCAGCTTTCCCGGCAACAGCGGGCTGCCCATGTTGCGCGCATAGGCCTGCGGGTCGGCCGCGCGCAACAAGCGCGCCTCCTCGGCGCGGCCATCGACGGCGGGAAACAGCGTCCAGCTGAGCCCCATGGCAGAGAGTTGGCGTTCCATCGCGTCACGCCGCGCGGTGTCGCGCGGCAAGTTGATCAGCCAGATGCCAACATCGGCGCGCGTCAGGCTCACGCCAGATCGCTCCACTTCAGCTGGGTGTTGCGGGTGACGGCGCGGGTCAGGCGCTTGCCCAGGACGGTGTCGAAGTCATAGGCCGCGATTTCGCCGCTGCCGGGGCGGCGGGCCCAGATGTCGGCCTCGGTGATCACATGGCCTGCGGGCAGATCGGCATCCGCCACGACCGAGCCCCGCGCAAAGCGATAGACATCCTCCTCGGGGGCCGAGCGTTGCTTGGGGTTGTTGGCAGCGATCCAGATCTCGCGCGAGCGGTCGATCAGGTGGCGCAATTCCGATGGGTCCATCGAGTTGATGATGTCCGGCCCCTTGCGATAGCGGGTGTCGGTGTAATGCCGTTCGAGGATGCAGGCGCCAAGCGCGACCGAGGCCAGCGCCATTTCCGGCCCGATCGAATGGTCGGAAAACCCGACGACCGCTTTTGGAAACGCCTGTTTGAGGTCGGTCACGCCGCGCAAGGACACGATCTCGGGCGGCGAGGGATAGAGGTTGGTGCATTCGAGCAGCGCATAGTCCACCCCCGCCGCATCCAGAATGGCAACGGACGCGCGGATGGTTTCAATCGTCTGCATGCCGGTGGACAGGATCACCGGCTTGCCCTTGCGCGCGATGTGGCGGATCAGCGGCAGGTTGTCGGCCTCTCCCGACCCGATCTTGTAGGCCGGCACGTCCAGCGTTTCGAGGAAATCCGCCGCCGCACGCGAAAATGGCGTGGAAATCCAGATCAGCCCGAGGCTTTCGGTGTAACGCTTCAGCTCGGCTTCCTCGTCCTGCGACAGCGCGCAGCGTTCCATCACATGCCAGATCGACACATCGGCATTGGGCGGAAAGATCGACTTCGCCTCCTCGGTCATCTCGTCTTCGATGATATGGGTCTGATGCTTGATCATCTCGCAGCCTGCCCCTGCGGCAAGGCGCACCATTTCCTTTGCGACGGCAAGATCGCCGCCATGGTTGATGCCGATTTCCGCGATCACCAAGGGCGGGTGGTTCGGGCCAATTTCACGCGAGCCGATTTTCATGGGCAAAGTCCTTTGCAGCTTTGCCCTGATCTACCCTTCGGCGGGCAAAAGGAAAAGCCCTATGCCCGCAGACGCGCCGCAAGCCGCGCGATGCGCGCGCGGATTTCGGGCCGCACCGGGCCTTCGCGCGGCGCATCCAGAAGGGTGGAGATCAGCGCAGGCTGCGGTGGTGGCCGCCCGCCCCCGCCCCAGGACAGACCCGCCAGCACCGCTTGCGCCGGGCTTGGCAGGTCGGGCGGGATCTCGCGCCCCGAAAGCGTGGCCCAAAGCGCCGTCCAGCAGCGGCCCACCGTCCAGGGGTTATAGCCGCCACCGCCCAGCAGCAAGAAGCGCGGCGCCAGCGGGCGCAAGGCGCGCAGCACCTCGACATAGGCGCGGTTCGACAGGGCAAGGCGCGACAGCGGATCTTCCTCGACCGAATCCGCCCCGGCCTGCAACACGATCACATCGGGCCGGTGCGCCGCGACATGGGGCAGGATCACACCCTCCAGCACCGCGCGCATTTCGGTGTCGTTGAACCCGCGCGGCACCGGCAGATTGACGCAATTTCCGCCCCCGTCATCGTCCAGCGCGCCGGTAAAGGGCCAGCGCCCCTCCTCATGGGTTGAAACGAGCAGCGTATCGGCCGCGCCGGCAAGCCCGTGCTGCACACCGTCGCAATGATGCGCGTCGATATCGACATAGGCGATGCGGCCAAATCCGGCCCGGCGCAGCGCAAGGATCGCCAGAACCGGATCGTTCAGATAGCAAAAGCCGTTGGCCCGATCGGGCAAGCCATGATGCGTGCCGCCCCCCGGCACATGCACCGCATCGGTCCCCGTGGCCAGCAGCTCTGCCGCCAGCATCACGCCCCCCGCCCCGGTGGCCGGGCGCGAAAACATCTGCGCAAAGACCGGGTTTGACAGGGTGCCAAGATGATGGCGCGCCCGCACCTTGTCGCTGACCGCGCCTTCGGCCTCGGCCCGGTGCAGCGCCGCGATGTAATCGGCATCGTGCCAGAGTGTCAGCGTCGCAGCCTTTGCGCGCGGGCTGGTGCGATACTGCGCGGGCGGCAGCCAATCCAGCGCGCGGCACAGGTCCATCACCGTGGACACCCGTGGCACGCGCAACGGATGGGCCGGGCCATAGGACGAGCCGCGGTAGATTTCTGACCCGATGAACAGCGGCAAGATCAGCGCAGAAGCGGCTCGATCTGCGCGGTGATCGCGCGTGACGTCGGCTTGACCGATGCCCCCCAGGTGCCAAGCACGTCGCCCTGCGGGCCGATCAGCACCTTGTTGAAATTCCAGCGCGGGGTAAACCCATGCTCGGCGGCAAGCCAGGCATAGAACGGATGCGCCTTGGCGCCGCGCACCTGGGTGATGTCGGTCATCGGCAGGGTAAGGTCGAAGTTGATCGCGCAATATTCCTTGACCGCTGCCGCATCAGCCAATTCCTGATTGAAATCATCCGATGGCACCGCCAGCACCAGAAGGCCGCGGGCAGCGTAACGGTCATGCAAGGCTTGCAGATCGTCAAACTGCCCGGCAAAGCCGCACATCGATGCGGTGTTGACCACCAGCACCGGCTTGCCCCGCCAGTCGTTCAAGTCGATGCGCCCCCCGTCGATCGAGGCAAAGCTGAACCCGGCAGTGGCCGCCTGCACCGGCACGGCTGCGGGCAGCAGGCAAAGACCCAGCACAGACAGTCCCGTCATCACAAAAGCCCGGCGCAGCATCTGATCCCCCATGGTTGACCCTCGACAGATAGACCGCTTCAACAAAACGTCAAAAGCGGAAACAACCTGCCCGTTATGGGGTGTCATTTTCCCGCCGACGATGCCATGTTACCTTATGTCACCCTCCCCCGCGCTGTCACGCGGCGGGGCATGGCTTCCACTGACCAAGCAAAGAAAAAACGGCATGAAACGAGAGCGGGCAGACCAATTTTCTGCCACAGGCGCAGATCAACCAGCCCACCAGACAGCCGCGCTGTGCTGGCGGCTTCATCGTGGGCGTGTGCAGGTCCTGTTGATCACCAGCCGCGACACCGGGCGCTGGATCTTGCCCAAGGGCTGGCCGATGACGGGCAAATCCGCGTCCGAGGCCGCGGCGCAAGAGGCCTGGGAGGAGGCGGGAGTGCATGGCACGCCCACGGCCGAGCCCTTGGGGTTTTACGGCTATGACAAGCTGCGCCCGGCGGGCGATGCGCTGCCCTGCCTTGTCAGCGTCTATCCCTTGCGCGTGACCGGGCTGGCCGACAGGTTTCCCGAACGCAAGCAGCGCCGCCGCAAATGGTTCGATGCCGCCAAGGCCGCGCGCAAGGTGGCCGAACCGGAACTGCGCCAGATGCTGGATCATCTGGCAGCGCCGCAGGACGCGCTGGTTCTGCGGGCGCCCGTGGCAGATGGCGCTTGAATTCGGGCGCGGGGTTGTTAGCTCTGCATGAGGGAGCGTTTCCCCACGTTGGACAAGGCATGATCCGTTACAACCTGCGCTGTGACAAGGCACATGAATTCGACAGTTGGTTCCAATCCGCCGCGGCGTTCGACAGCCTGCGCGCCGCCGGTCGCGTGACCTGTGCGGTCTGCGGCTCGGCCCAGGTGGACAAGCTCCTTATGGCCCCTGCCGTGCGCCCCGCCCGGACTGCGGCCGCCGAGAAAGTGACCCTGTCGGAGCCCGAGTCAGAGGCGGAACGCGCCATCGCGGCCTTGCGCGCCCAGATCGAGGCGCAGTCCGATTACGTGGGCATGAATTTCGTGACCGAAGCGCGCAAGATGCACGAAGGCACCGCGCCCGAGCGTCCGATCTATGGCGAAGCCCGCCCCGAGGAGGCGCGCAAGCTGATCGAAGATGGCGTGCCGGTTGCCCCGCTGCCCTTTCTGCCCCGGCGCAAGGCGAACTGACACCCGCGTCAGCGCCCCGCTGTCAGGGCCTGTGACCGCATCTGGCGCAAGGTGCAAAACCCGCTCGGGCAGGATTCGCACCTGTGCCGCCCGTCCCCGCTATTTCCCGAACTTGCCCCGCAGCGCATCGGCAAAGGGATTGCTGGCCTCGGCGCCGCCGCGGGGTGCGGCCTGCATCGGCTGGGGCTTGCCGCGCGGCACAGGTTTGTCGCGGGGGTCGGCGGCGCGCTCTCGGGCGGTCTCGCGCGCGTCGCTGCTGTCCTTGCGCATGGTCAGCGCGATGCGCTTGCGTGGCGCATCCACCTCGACCACCCGCACCTGCACCACATCGCCCGCCTTGACCACCTCATGCGGGTCTTTCACGAAGCGGTCGGCAAGCTGGCTGACATGGACAAGCCCATCCTGATGCACGCCGATATCGACAAAGGCGCCAAAGGCCGCGACATTGGTCACGGTGCCTTCGAGCATCATGCCGGGCTTCAGGTCGCGGATTTCATTCACCCCTTCGGTGAAGGTTGCGGTGCGGAAACTGGGGCGCGGGTCGCGGCCGGGCTTTTCCAACTCGGCCAGAATGTCCTTGACCGTGGGCAGGCCGAACCGATCATCGATGAATTGGCGCGGGTCCAGTTTCTGCAAGGCGGCGGCATCACCCATCAGGCTGCGGATGTCGCGCCCGCAGGCCGCCACGATCTTGCGCGCCACGTCATAGGCTTCTGGGTGAACCGAGGAGGCATCCAGCGGCTCCTTCCCGCCCGCGATGCGCAAGAACCCCGCCGCCTGTTCAAAGGCCTTGGGCCCAAGGCGCGGCACTTTCAACAGCTCGCGCCGGGTGGCGAAGGGGCCATTGGCATCGCGGTGGGCCACGATCTGTTCGGCCAACCCCGGCCCGAGGCCAGACACGCGCGCAAGCAAGGGGGCCGAGGCGGTGTTGAGATCGACCCCGACCGCGTTCACCGCATCTTCGACCACCGCCTCGAGTTGGCGGGCCAGCCGGTGTTGATCGACATCATGCTGATACTGGCCGACGCCGATGCTTTTCGGTTCGATCTTGACCAGCTCGGCCAGCGGGTCTTGCAGGCGGCGCGCGATGCTGACAGCACCCCGCAGCGACACGTCCAGATCGGGAAACTCCCGTGCCGCCAGTTCCGAGGCCGAATAGACCGATGCCCCGGCTTCGGACACGATCACCTTGACCGGCTTGTCGGTGCCCGGCAGCACGGCCAGCAGATCGGCCACCATCTTTTCCGTCTCGCGGCTGGCGGTGCCATTGCCGATGGCGATCAGTTGCACGCGATGCCTGGCGATCAGTTGGGCCAGCGTCACCTGCGCGCCGCGCAGATCGTTCTTGGGCTGGAACGGATAGACCGTATCGGTGGCCAGCACCTTGCCGGTGGCATCGACCACCGCGACCTTGACCCCGGTGCGGATGCCGGGGTCCAGCCCCATCGTCGCCTTGCCCCCCGCGGGCGCCGCCAGCAGCAGATCCTTGAGGTTGCGGGCAAAGACATTGATCGCCTCTGCCTCGGCCCGGTCCCGCAGATCGCCCATCAGATCAAGCGTCAGCGAGGTTTTCAGCTTGATCCGCCAGGCCCAGGCGGCCACGTCGCGCAGCCAGGTATCGCCCGCGCCCTTGCCCGCCGCTTGCAGCGCCGCGCCACAGGCCTGCTCGGCCGGGCTTTGGCCGCGCGGGGCCTCGGGGTCGATCTCGAGGTCGAGGGTCAGCACGCCTTCGTTGCGCCCGCGCAGCATCGCCAGCACCCGGTGGCTGGGCGCGCTGGCCCATGGTTCGTCATGCGCGAAATAGTCGGAGAACTTGGCACCCTCGGCTTCCTTGCCCGGCACGACGCGGGCGGCAAGGCGGCCCACCTGTTTCATGTGATCGCGCAAGCGGCCCAGCAGCACCGCGTTTTCCGCCAGCCCTTCGGCGATGATGTCGCGCGCGCCCTCCAGCGCGGCCTTGGTGTCGGGCACGGCCTCGGTCACATAGCCTGCGGCCAGCGCAATGGGGTCGGCGCTGCGGTCGGCCAGAATGGCATCGACCAGCGGCTGCAACCCGTTTTCACGCGCAATCATGGCCTTGGTGCGGCGTTTGGGCTTGTAGGGCAGATAGATATCCTCAAGCTCGGCCTTGGTGGTTGCCTTGGCAATCGACAGCGCAAGCGGATCGGTCATCTTGCCCTGTTCGGTGATCGAGCCAAAGATCGCCGCGCGCCGGGCCTCCATCTCGCGCAGATAGACCAGACGCTCGGCCAGCAGACGCAGTTGCGAATCGTCCAGCCCCCCTGTCGCCTCCTTGCGATAGCGGGCGATGAAGGGCACCGTGGCCCCTTCGTCCAGCAAGGCAATGGCCGCGGAAACCTGCGGCGTTTGCGCCGCGATTTCGGTGGCGATGGTCTGCGCGATGCGGCGGGCGATGTCTGGCGTCATGGTCGATGGGTCCCCTTCGGTCGGAGGCTGACCATAGCCGCGCGCAGGGCCAAGGAAAAGCCGGACCGCATCACAAAGCCAAAAGCCACGATCTGGCCAAGCGGGCGGCAGATCGCCCAAGAACAGGGCGTTGCCCTTGCGTCGTGGCGGCCCATCGGGCCTGCGCCGGTTGACCAAAGGCAAAAGCCGCCGCACTGTGGATCAGGGGCGTGAGGGTGGAATGGCCGACCGGCAGACAGACAGACGCAAACTTGGCCCGCGCGAAAGGGTGCTGTTGCTTGCCACCGTGCCGCTGTTGCTTGCCTTGGGGACCCTGGCCTTGCTGATCACGCGCGACATGCGCGAGATGACGCTGCATCAAATCACCACACTTGATGCGCAACTGGTCGCCGCCAGACGCGAGGATTTGCGCCGCCTGACAGGTCTGGCCCGTCAGGCGATCGACCCGATCCTGACCGCAGACCCGGCCGGGGCCGCGCCCGCCAAGGCGCAGGCGATTGCCATCCTGACCGCGCTGTCGGCCGGAACCGACAGCGGCCTTTTCGTGCTTGACCGCGACGGGCAAAGCCTTCTGGGCAGGCTGCCGGGCTCGATGGCCGAAGCGACCGCCGATGCCGCAAGACCGGCGCAGGCCGCCGGGATCGCGGGCAAGCTGATCGATCTGGCGCGGCAGGGTGGCGGCGCCCACAGCTTTGACTGGCCCGATCCCGTGACGGGGCGCGACCGGCGCGTGATCGCCCATGTCGTGGCTGTGCCAGACTGGGGGTGGGCCATCGGGACAGGCGCCTTGGTGGACGAGGTTCTGGCCACCGGCGCCGCCGCCCGGGCCGAGGCGGAAACCCGCGTCAGCAGCAGCCTGCGCCGGCTTGGCGGCACGACCGCGGCGCTGATCCTTGCGGTGTTTCTGGCCGGCCTTCTGTTGCACCTGAGCGAACGGCGCCTGGCCGACCGAAAGCTCAAGGCGCTGACACAGCGGATCTTTGACACGCAGGAAGAAGAACGCGGCCGCGTCGCGCGCGAATTGCACGACAGCATCAGCCAGATCCTTGTGGGCGTGCGCTATACTCTGGAACTGGCGCGCCGGCGGTTTTCCACGAACGACGCCCGCGCCGGCGAAAGCCTGGATCAGGGGATCGACACCCTGAACAGCGCCATCCACGAAGTGCGCCGGATCAGCCGCGACCTGCGCCCCGGCCTGCTTGATGACCTTGGGCTTGGCCCGGCCTTGCAATCGCTGGCCGAAGACTTCGGCCGCCGCACCGGGATATCGGTGGATTATGCCACCAACCCGTTTCGCAACCGTCTGGACCCCGAGGCCAAGACCGCGCTGTATCGCATCGCCCAAGAGGCGCTGACCAATATCGAACGCCATTCCGGCGCCACCCATGTCAAGATCCTGGTGCGTGGCACCAGCGAAGGCGCGGTGGTGCGCATCGAGGACAACGGGCATGGCATGCCCGCCACGCGCCGCGACGGGCTTGGCCTGCGCAACATGGCCGAACGGATGGCCCAGCTTGACGGGCGGCTGCGCGTCGTGTCCACCCGCAACGGCACCCTGATCGAGGCGCAAGTGCCGCTGACCCATATGCTTCCCCCCACCGGAATCGCCGAGGCCCAGGCATGAGCGAAAGCCCCCCCATCCGCGTCCTGATCGTCGATGACCATCCGATGGTGGCGCAAGGTATTCGCGCCATTCTGGAAACCTATGACGATCTGCATGTCGTGGGCACCCTGAGCAACGGGCGCGAAACCATTGACCGTATTGCCGAATTCGATCCTGACGTGATCCTGCTTGACCTGAACATGCCGCAGGTCAATGGCCTTGCCGCCACCGAAATCATCCTGGAACGGCGGCCCGACACCCGTATCCTGATCCTGTCGATGCATGACAGCCCCGAGTATATCTCGACCGCGTTGAACCATGGGGCGATGGGCTATCTGC
Source organism: Cypionkella sp. (assembly GCA_025458525.1). Classification (GTDB taxonomy): domain Bacteria; phylum Pseudomonadota; class Alphaproteobacteria; order Rhodobacterales; family Rhodobacteraceae; genus Pseudotabrizicola. Next base: position 65,202 of record JALOSF010000002.1, read on the forward strand.
TCAAGGATGTGCCGATCGACGAGGTGAAGCAGGCCATCGATACGGTGATGCAAGGCAGCCGCTACCTGTGCCCCGGAGCGGCGCAAAGCCTCAAGCCGGCAAGCGCCGATGGCAGGGAGCCCCTGACCAGCCGGGAACAGACGATCCTGCTTGAACTGGCACAGGGCCAGTCGAACAAGGAAGTGGCGCTGCGGCTTGATATCTCGGTGCGCACGGTGGAAACCCATCGCAAGAACATCAAGCGCAAGCTGGGCATCGCCTCGACCGCCGGGCTTACGCGCTATGCGATGGAACATGGCGTGTTGCAAGGCACGGGTCGCGGGCGGTGATGCCGCTTGTGCCGCGCCATGGCCCCGCGTCCGCTATGGCATAAAAGCGATGTCCGAAAAGGAACTTTACCCGCCCCCCTTGTAATCTAGCTCTACACACCAAAGTGAAGCGCACCAAACCAATGGGGAAGCCATCTTGACATATATCCTGTTTATCATCGGGCTTGTCGCCTTGTTTTTCGGCGGCGAGTATCTGGTGCGCGGCGCGTCGAACATTGCCCGCCGGTTCAACCTGTCGCCCATGGTGATCGGCCTGACGATTGTCGGCTTCGGGACATCAGCGCCCGAGCTGCTGGTGTCAATTCAGGCCGCCCTTGCCGGGCAACCCGCCATTGCCATCGGCAACGTGCTGGGGTCCAACATTGCCAATATCCTTCTGATCCTGGGCGTCTCTGCCGTGATCGCGCCCTTGTTGATCCCCCTGCAAAAGGTCTGGCGCGATCTGGGCTTCATGCTTCTGGCGACGGCGGCGATCTGGGTCATGCTGCTTGATGGCAATGTGACGCGCATCGAAGGCGTCCTGCTGGTCGTCGGGCTTTTGGTGTTCATGGTCGTGGCCTTCGTGCTGGGCAAGGAGGAGCCAGATCTGGATGCCGCCCCCCCTGCCTCGCTTGGCATCTCGCTGTTGCAGACCATCGGCGGCCTGATTGTTCTGGTGATCGGCGCGCGGCTTCTGGTGGACAGCGCGACCGAGATCGCCCGGACCTTTGGCCTGTCCGAGGCCGTGATCGGCCTGACCATCGTCGCCGTCGGCACCAGCTTGCCGGAACTGGCAACCAGTGTGATCGCCGCGATGCGCAAGCAAACCGAAATCGCGGTCGGCAACGTGATCGGATCGAACATTTTCAACATCTTCTCGATCCTTGGCATCACCGCCCTGATTTCGCCCATCCCGTCCGATCCGCGTTTTGCGAACGTGGACATGCCATGGGTTGCGGGCACGGCGGTGCTGCTGGTGGTGTTTGCGGTGGCGTTCAAGGGCATCCCCCGTCTGGCGGGCGCGGCCCTGCTTGCGATCTATGCGGCCTATGTCGGGTTGATGATGGCCTAGACAGGCGAAGTCCTGCGACTCACACCACAGATCAGGGCGCCGGTCATCGGCGCCCTTTTTTTGCGAAAGTTACGCACGAGTGTCGCCAGACGCAAGAAAACCACAAAAATACCCGCGCCCTGCGACACTTTATATGCGAATTTGCGGTTGACGCCCCGCAGGCGCGCCCCTAGTTTGCCCTCGGTAAGGCTTTGAGGGGGCGGCGATGCTGCACATTCTCGTAGATGTAGGGTTTTGGCGCATGGGCCGGTAACGGTTGACCATATCAGGTTCCCATGCGCCCCCGGAAACCCCCGGGGGCTTTTTGTTGCGGCAGGCCGCGTTTGGCGGCACAGGCGGAGAGACGGACGATGGCGAATTCAATGACGGGCGCACGGATGGTTGTGCAGGCGCTGAAGGATCAGGGCGTCGAGGTGGTGTTCGGATATCCCGGCGGCGCGGTCCTGCCGATCTATGACGAGATCTTTCAGCAAAACGACATCCGCCACATCCTTGTGCGCCATGAACAGGGCGCCATCCACATGGCCGAAGGCTATGCCCGATCGACCGGCAAGGTGGGCGTGGCGCTGGTGACATCGGGCCCGGGCGCCACCAATGCGGTGACCGGCCTTGTCGATGCGCTGATGGACAGCATCCCGATCGTGGTGCTGACCGGGCAGGTCCCGACCTTCATGATCGGCACCGATGGCTTTCAGGAAGCCGACACGGTGGGCATCACCCGCCCCTGCACCAAGATGAACTGGCTGGTGAAGGACACGGCGAAACTGTCGGAAACCATCCATCAGGCGTTCCATGTGTCGCGCTCGGGCCGCCCCGGCCCGGTGCTGGTGGACATCCCAAAGGATGTGCAATTCGCGACAGCCGATTACGTGGTGAAGGAAAAGATCAAGACCACGCATTACCAGCCCAAGCTGAAGGGCGACATCGACCAGATCACCCGCCTGGTCGAGATGATGGAAACCGCCGAACGCCCGATCCTTTACACCGGCGGCGGCGTCATCAACTCCGGCCCGGGCGCAAGCCTTTTGTTGCGCGAATTGGCCGAGGCGACGGGTTTCCCCGTGACCTCCACCCTGATGGGCCTTGGCGCCTATCCGGCCAGCGGCAAGAACTGGGTCGGCATGCTTGGGATGCACGGGCTTTACGAGGCCAATCTGGCGATGCATGGCTGCGATCTGATGATCAACATCGGCGCGCGCTTTGACGACCGCATCACCGGGCGCATCAAGGATTTCAGCCCCAATTCCCGCAAGGCGCATATCGACATCGACGCCTCGTCGATCAACAAGGTGATCCGGGTCGATGTGCCGATCCTGGGCGATGTCGGCCATGTGCTGGAAGACCTTTTGCGCGTGTGGAAATCGCGCGGGCGCAAGGTCAACAAGGCCGGTCTGGCAAGCTGGTGGAAACAGATCGACGAATGGCGGGCGGTCAAATGCCTGAGCTACAAGAATTCGACCAGCATCATCAAACCGCAATACGCGCTGGAACGGCTGGAGGCGCTGACCAAGGGGATGGACCGCTACATCACCACCGAGGTGGGGCAGCACCAGATGTGGGCGGCGCAATTCCTTGGGTTCGAGGACCCCAACCGCTGGATGACATCGGGCGGCCTCGGCACCATGGGCTATGGCCTGCCGGCATCGATCGGGGTGCAGATCGCGCATCCCGATGCGCTGGTGATCAACGTGGCGGGCGAGGCGTCCTGGCTGATGAACATGCAGGAAATGGGCACCGCCATGCAGTTCCGCGCGCCCGTCAAGCAGTTCATCCTGAACAACGAACGCCTGGGCATGGTGCGCCAGTGGCAGGAGCTTCTGCATGGCGAGCGCTATTCCTCGTCGTGGAGCGAGTCGCTTCCCGATTTCGTCAAGCTGGCCGAGGCGTTCGGCTGCAAGGGCATCAAGGTCGACCACCCCAAGGACCTCGACGACGCGATCATGGAGATGATCCGCTATGACGGCCCGGTGATCTTTGACTGCCTGGTGGAAAAGCACGAGAACTGTTTCCCGATGATCCCCAGCGGCAAGCCGCACAACGAGATGCTGCTGGGCGATGCGGACACGCAGGGGGTGATCGGCTCCAAGGGCGCCGTGCTGGTCTGACCGATGCAGACCCCGCCCGCACGCGAGGCCGCCGATGCCAGGGTTGCCGCCCTTGGCGGCAAGCGGCTGTGGCAGGTGGCCGTCGTCGGCGCGGCCGTCACGCTGGTCTTTACCCTGTCGATGCTGGCGACCGCCTTCCTCACCACGTCCG
>JALOSF010000049.1 GCA_025458525.1 Cypionkella sp.
CCGCCGCAGGCCTTGATTGGCTCTGGGTTCTCAGACAACCGCCTCGCGCGCTTCGCGGCGGCTTTGTCGGCATTGGCCTGCCAGTCGTCCATTTGAGCGGGCGCAATGGTCCGTGTGCGATCAAAATTGAAGTTGACACTTCCTTTCGATTGCGGTCCCCAATAGCCAGCTTTGCCGAGGTCATAGAACTGACGCTTGAAACCAGCTTTGAGGAATGCCTTGAGGCAGCCGAGAAGATAGCGACGACGGAATCCAGTTCCTCTCCAAGGGTAGTGGAACAGCGCTTTCTGCAAATAGAAGCGGCGATAGTTCTTCATCACGCCGTTCAGCAATTCACCGCGTGTCATCTCCGCGGGAGCCATGATCGGAGTTACGAAATTGTATTTCTCGAAGTCAAAGACTTCCACCTTGTCGACGAGTGTCTCGAAGAGCGGCGTGTAAGGCCAGGGGGTATACATCGCCCAGTTCGCCAGATCGGGCTGCCAGTCCCAGGCCATCTGGAAGGTTTCCTCGAGCGTCTCCTTGGTCTCATTGTCCAGCCCCACGATGAACTGCGCCTCGACAAAGATATCGGCCTCGCGCAGAAGCCGGATCGCCTCCTTGTTCTCGGCGACGGTGGTTTCCTTGTTGAACATGTCCAGCTTCAACTGCGCCGCCGCTTCGGTGCCAAGCGACACATGCACCAGCCCCGCCTTGCGATAGAACTTCAGCAGGTCGCGGTCGCGGTAGATGTCGGTGACGCGGGTGTTGATGCCCCACTTGATCCGGTCCGGCAGGCCGCGGTTGATAAGCTCTTGGCAGAACTCGACGAATTTCTTCTTGTTGATCGTCGGCTCCTCATCGGCAAGGATGAAGAACCCGACCCCGTGGTCGTTCACCAGCCGCTCGATCTCGTCCACCACCTTGATGGGGTCGCGCACCCGGTAGTCGCGCCAGAACTTCCACTGGCTGCAAAAGCTACAGGTGAAGGGGCAGCCGCGCGCCATGTTGGGGATGGCGACCTTCACGCCGAGGGGCACATAGATGTATTTGTCCCATTCCAGGATCGACCAGTCCGGGTCGATGCCATCAAGGTTTTTCACCGTGGGGGCGGCCTGGGTGCTGACGATCTCGGTGCCGTCAAGGAAGGCGAGGCCCTTGATCTTGCGCTGATCGGCAGGCCAGCGGCCAGCGGCCACCGCCTGCATCAGGGCGACCATGATCTCCTCCCCCTCGCCGCGCACGATCACGTCGATCCAGGGCGCTTCGGTCAGCACCTGGCGGAACATGAAGGTGGCGTGGATGCCGCCCAGCACGCGCAGCGCGTTCGGCGCCACCTCCTGCGCGATGCGCAGCACCTCCTCCGCCTCATAGATCGCGGGGGTGATCGCGGTGGTGCCCACCACATCGGGCGCAAGGGCGCGCAGCCGCGCCCGCAGATCCTCGGGCCCGATATGGTTGGTCATCGCGTCGATGAAATGGATGTCGTCAAACCCCGCCGCGCGCAAACTGCCGGTCAGATAGGCCACCCAGGCCGGCGGCCAGTTGCCCGCGATCTCGGCCCCGCCGGAATGGTAATTCGGGTGAACGAAAACGATCCGCATGGCGGCCCCCTGTGAATGTGTCAATCAAACTAGACACATTCCCGCCCGCAGCGGCGTTGATCTATATCAACCGGGCCGCCCGACGGGCCGCAAGACAGCAAAAAGGGGGCAAGACTGCCCCCCGTTTCACCGCAAGCGCGCTGCGACCTCAGTCGCCGTCCTTGTTCAACAGCCCGTATTTGCGCAGCTTTACATAAAGCGATTGCCGCGACAGGCTCAGCATGTCGGCCGCCGCCACCCGGTTGTTGCGCGTCAGTTCCAGCGCGGTTTCGATGCACATCTTCTCGATCACATCGGTGGTTTCGGCCACGATGTCCTTGAGCGTGGACGACCCCACAAGCTCCACCACGTTGCGCATGCCCTCCTCGCTCTGCGCACCCGGCGCCCGGCGCAGCGTGTCCGCGCGGCTGACATCGCGCACCACAAGCGCCAGAACCGGCTTCGGGCGGTCGTTCAGCCAGCTTGCCGACAATTCCACCGCGATCTGGCCCGAAAAATCCGTGGTCAGGCGCGTCGCATAAAGCCGAAGCTGGCCGGTGCGGCGCACATTATCCATCAGGACACGCATGTCCACGGCGCCCCGCGCCAGATAATCGCCCAAGGGCTTGCCGCGCACCGCCGCGATATTGGCGCTGTCGGTCAGGTTCAGAAAGGCCTCGTTGGCCGACAGGATCACCCCTTCGGCATCGGTAAAGACGATCCCATCGACCCCTTCCTGGAACAGGCGCGCCAGATTGTCGGTCAGATCGCCCGCCTGAGGGCTGAGGCTGTCCACGCTGTCAAGCTGGCACATCAGCAGACGTTCGCCGGCGGCGCGGAACATCGTGGGCGTCACCAGCAGCCGCTTTTGCGACCGGCGTGCCGAAAGCTCGATCGGGCCGCCGCTTTCGGCCACCGCAAGATTGGCCATGCTTTCCAGAAACTCGCCGCGGCGGCGGCCTTCAAACTCTTGCGCGATGGCCGCCCCGATCATTTCGCCGCGCGAGCCGCCCAGAAGGCTGGCCGCCGCCGCGTTCAGATCGGCAATCCGCCCGGTGGACATCGAAACGATCAGGATCGGGTCGCGCCCCACCTCCATCAACACCCGATAGCGGGTGTCCATCTCGCGCTGGGCCTCGTAGTCGCGCTCCAGCGCCAGTTGCGCGCTGATCAGCTGTTGCTGCACTTCGGCAATCGGGCGCAGATCACGCCCGACCATCAGCACGGAATTGTCCGCGCCGATCCGGTGCAGACTGTAGCGCACCGGAAATTCCCAGGCAGAGCGGTCGGCATGGTTCAACTCGATCTCGGCCCCGCCGCGCCGGTTGCCCAGATCGGCCAGCCGAGGCTCCAGCTTGCGCCAGCTTTCGGGTTCGAAAAGGGATTGGAGCGGGCTGCCTTCCCAATCGGCGACACGGGCCCGCAGATCCTGTGCCGGATTGACCAGCACCGAAACGACCTTGTGGCTGGGCGCCACCAGCAGAACCAGATCGCTGGCCGAGGCGAGGATCTGGGCCAGATGCTCTGGCGCGATCAGCGGCAGCTTTCCGCCCGTCAAAAGGTGTCGTCCATCCGTTGTCACCTGCGTATCCGTTCATGTCTTGCACATCCGCCCAAAGGCAGATCGCATTAAGTTATACCCGCGGTAGAGGCACGCATGCGAAGCAGTCCAAGGACCTCTACCGCTTCGGACAAATCATTGGTCACGATATCGGCCTCCGGGATGGTGGCCAGCTCTCCGCCCTGCCCCACGATTGCACCGCCGACCGCGACACGAAGTGTGTTCTGGCTTGCGTCCTTCAGGGTTTTCACCAACTTCGCGCAGAGTTCAAGTCTTTCATGGCAAGCCACTGAAATCATGGCGGCATCGAACCTGCGCGCGGCAAGCAAGTCACCCGCCTCCGCGGGCTGCAAGCCCATGCGCAGGCAGACCGATATGCCCTTTCGGCGCAACCAGCCCGCGGCGACAAGCGCGCCAAGGCTGTGTTGCTCGCCGGTCGGCACGACAAGCAGGATGGAGGCCCGACCCTGCCCGATGCGACCGTCGGCCTGCCAGTTCGCGCCGATGTCACGCAAGATCGCCTGCAATCTTGCGGTGCCGATCGTCACTTCGGCAAAGGAAACGCGGTCGGCCTCCCAGTCCTGACCAAGGCGCCGCGCAACCTCTGGTATATAGACATCCGCCAGCACCTCGAACGAGACGCGGGCGCGCCGCAGGTCGGGCTTGAACGCCTCGAAGGCCATCGGATCATGCGACCGCACCGCGGCGTAAAACCGCGCCAGAAGCGGCTCGCGCAGGGTCACGGCCGAGGCGGCCCCGCGACCGACCAGTCGGGTCACGACCTCTGCCGCGAATTGTGAGATACCTTCGCCGCTCAACCCGGCAAGGCCGTCCACTCTGAAGTTGCCATCTTGCATCGCTGGCTCCGAGACCATCCGAGCGTGAACCTGCCGCTGCGCCTTTCGACAGGGTCAGATTTCAAGGACGCTCTTGCCGTGACTCTCCCCCACGGGGGCCATGTTGTCAATTCAAATTGACACCCTGCGGCACGCCGAGGGGGAAAGCCGCCCCCAAACCCATGATTAACCTGTAAATTAAGGGTATTTTTAAGGAGCAGCCCTGTCAGAGCGTCCCGACAGGTTTTCCCGACCATCGGCGCAAAGTATGTAAGTTTATGTTGACACTTCGCCCGCCAGGTTTAACCTGTGACAGGTAAGATCACCAGAAAAGGGGCAGAGGCACATGTCGCCAAAGCCATCACCACGCCGGACACTGTATACCGAGGCCGAGCGCGCGCGGCGCGACAGCACCAAATGGACCCTGGTTCAAGGCGTGCTTGCCCCCATCCAGTTTCTGGTCTTCGGGCTGTCGGTGGTTCTGGTGTTGCGCTTTTTGTGGACCGGCGAAGGCTATGGTGCGGCCACGGTTTCGATCCTCGTCAAGACCGCGCTGCTTTATCTTATCATGGTCACGGGCGCGATCTGGGAAAAGGTGGTCTTTGGCCAGTATCTCTTTGCGCCCGCTTTCTTTTGGGAGGATGTGGTCAGCTTTGCGGTCATCGCGCTGCACACGTTTTACTTGTATGGCCTGATCACGGGCGCGCTCGACCCCGCGGCGCAGATGGCGGTCGCGCTGACCGCTTATGCCGCCTATGTGGTCAACGCCGCCCAGTTCCTGTGGAAGCTGCGGATGGCCCGGCTGGAGGCCGAGGGCGAGGCGCGCGGCGCGGTCAAGGGGGTGGCAGCATGAGCCTTGACACCCCAGCCCGCGGCTGCCGCGACACCCCGGTCCTGAAGGAGCGCGGCCAGCGCGAGGTGTTTTGTGGCCTGACGGGAATCATCTGGCTGCACCGCAAGATGCAGGATGCCTTCTTTCTGGTGGTCGGCAGCCGCACCTGTGCCCATCTTTTGCAATCGGCCGCCGGCGTGATGATCTTTGCCGAGCCCCGCTTTGGCACCGCGATTCTCGAGGAAAAGGATCTGGCCGGGCTGGCCGATGCCAATACTGAGCTTGACCGCGAGGTGGCCCGGCTTCTGGCGCGCCGCCCCGACATCAAGCAGTTGTTCCTGGTCGGCTCTTGCCCGTCCGAGGTGATCAAGCTCGATCTCGCCCGCGCCGCCGAACGGCTGTCGGCGCATCACGCGCCGCATGTGCGGGTCTATAACTATTCCGGCTCGGGCATCGAGACGACCTTTACCCAAGGCGAGGATGCCTGCCTTGCCGCGATGGTGCCGACGCTGGCCGACACATCGGCGCGCGAGTTGCTGGTGGTGGGCGCGCTGCCCGATGTGGTCGAAGATCAGTGCCTGTCGCTGCTGGCGCAACTGGGCATTGGCCCGGTGCGGATGCTGCCCGCCCGCCGCTCGGCCGATCTGCCTGCCGTGGGCGCCAACACCGTCTTTGCGCTGGTGCAGCCCTTCCTTGGCGACACCCATGCCGCGCTGATCCGGCGCGGTGCGACCCATCTGCCCGCCGCCTTTCCCTTTGGCGAGGAGGGCACCACCGCCTGGCTCTGGGCGGTGGCGCAGGAATTTGGCGTGCCCCGCGCCCATTTCGAGGCCGTGACCGCCGCCCCCCGCGCCCGCGCGGCCAAGGCGGTGGCCGCCCATGCCGCCACGCTGTCGGGCAAGTCGGTGTTCTTTTTCCCCGACAGCCAACTTGAAATCCCGCTCGCGCGTTTTCTGGCCCGCGAATGCGGCATGACCCCGATCGAGGTGGGCACCCCCTATCTGCACGCCGCCATCACCGGCCCGGACCTTGACCTTCTGCCCGAAGGTCCGGTGATCAGCGAAGGCCAGGATGTCGAACGTCAGCTCGACCGCCAGCACGCCGCGCGCCCCGATCTGACCGTCTGCGGCCTTGGCCTTGCCAACCCGCTGGAAGCCAAGGGCCATACCACCAAATGGGCGATCGAGTTGGTGTTCACGCCCGTGCATTTCTACGAACAGGCCGGGGATCTGGCCGGGCTGTTCAGCCGCCCGCTGCGCCGCAAGGCGCTGTTGACCGCGGGGGGGCAGCCATGAAGCTGACGCTCTGGACCTATGAAGGCCCGCCCCATGTGGGGGCGATGCGCGTGGCCACCGGGATGACCGGCCTGCATTACGTTCTGCACGCGCCGCAGGGCGACACCTATGCCGACCTTCTGTTCACGATGATCGAACGGCGCAATCACCGCCCGCCTGTCACCTATACCACCTTTCAGGCCCGCGATCTGGGCGGCGACACCGCGAACCTGTTCAAGGATGCCGCGCGCGAGGCCTATGCCCGCTTTGCCCCGCAAGCCATGATCGTGGGTGCATCCTGCACCGCCGAGCTGATCCAGGACGACCCCGGCGGTCTGGCCGAGGCGATCGGCCTGCCCTGCCCCGTGATCCCGCTTGATCTGCCCAGCTATCAGCGCAAGGAAAACTTCGGCGCGGATGAGACGTTCCATCAGATCGTCCGCGCCCTGGCCAAGCCGATGCCGCGCACGGACGCCATCACCTGCAACATCCTTGGCGCCACGGCGCTTGGCTTTCGCAACCGCGACGATGTGGCCGAAGTGACCAAGCTGTTGGGGCTGATGGGAATTTCCGTCAATGTCGCCGCCCCGCTTGGCGCAAGCCCCGCCGACATCGCCCGCATGGGGCAGGCGCATTTCAACGTGCTGCTTTATCCCGAAACCGGGGAATCCGCCGCCCGCGCGCTGGAGCGGTCTTGCGGCCAGCCCTATACCAAGGTGGTTCCGCTGGGTGTGGGCGCAACCCGCGATTTCCTGCACGAGGTCGCAGCCCTCACCGGCCTGTCGCCACAGGTGGACGAAAGCGCGCTGCGCCTGCCCTGGTGGTCGGCTTCGGTCGATTCCACCTATCTGACCGGAAAGCGGGTCTTTCTGTTTGGCGATGCCACCCATGTCATCGCCGCCGCCCGCATCGCCGCCACCGAGATCGGCTTCGAGGTGGTGGGCATGGGCTGCTACAACCGCGAATTCGCCCGCCCGATGCGCGCCGCCGCCAAGGCCTATGGCCTTGAGGCGCTGATCACCGACGACTACCTCGAGGTCGAGGATGCCATCGCCGCCGCCGCCCCTGAGCTGATCCTTGGCACCCAGCAGGAACGTCATATCGGCAAGCGCCTTGGCATTCCCTGCGCCGTGATCTCCAGCCCCGTCCATGTGCAGGACTTCCCCGCCCGCTACTCGCCCCAGATGGGGTTCGAAGGGGCCAATGTGATCTTCGACACCTGGATCCATCCGCTGGTGATGGGGTTGGAGGAGCATCTGTTGACGATGTTCCGCGAGGATTTCGAGTTCCACTCCGACGCCGGGCCAAGCCATCACGGCGCCAAGGCCGATCTGCGCGACATGCAACAGGCGGAACCCGAGGTCGTGGCCCCGATGCCGGTGACACCACCCACCGGCGCCCCCCTGTGGCAGGCCGCGGCCGAGCGCGAGCTAAAGAAAATCCCGTTCTTTGTGCGCGGCAAGGCCAAGCGCAACACCGAGATCTATGCCCAGGACAAGGGCGTGGCCGAGATTTCCGTCGAAACCCTGTATGAGGCAAAGGCCCATTATGCGCGATGACCGCCATCCAGCGCCGGGCCGGACCGCACCTGTGGGCGACGGGGTTTACCGCTTTGTGATCGTGACGCTGGATGCCCATGCGGCGGGGCCTGCCGCGCGCATAGCACCGCGGCTGGCGCATGATTTTCCCGGCATCGAGGTGTCGGTGCATGCCGCCGCCGAATGGGCCGAGAATCCGGCTGCGCTTGCGGCGGCCAAGGCTGCGATCAATTCCGCGAATTTCGTCGTGGCGAACCTGCTCTTCATCGAGGAACACATCACCGCCATCCTGCCCGAGTTGCAGGCCGCCCGCGCGCGCTGTGATGCCTTTGTGGGCGTGATCGCCGACCCCGCGGTGGTCAAGCTGACCCGGATGGGCGATCTGGACATGAGCCAGGAGGCGTCCGGCCCGATGGCGCTGCTCAAGAAACTGCGCGGGACCAAGGCGCCCTCGTCCGGGTCGGGCGAAAAGCAGATGGCGATGCTGCGCCGCCTGCCGAAGATCCTGAAATATTTCCCCGGCAAGGCGCAGGATTTGCGGGCCTGGTTCCTGTCGATGCAATATTGGCTGGGCGGGTCGGATGACAACCTCGAAGCCATGGTGCGCTTTCTGGTCAGCCGCTATTCGGGCAAGCGCGACTGGGCCAGGATCAAGGCCGCCGCCCCGATCGACTACCCGGATGTCGGCCTTTATCACCCCAGCCTGCCCGCCCGCATCACCACCGATGCCGGGATGATCCCCCGCCCCCAGGGTGCTGTGGCGACCGTCGGCATGCTGATGCTGCGCAGCTATATCCTTGCCGGCGACACCGCGCATTATGACGCGGTGATCGCGGCGTTCGAGGCCAAGGGCATCGCCGTGCTGCCGGCCTTTGCCGGGGGGCTGGATGGACGCCCGGCGATGGAGGCGTTCTTTCGCGGGCCCGCCGGGGCGCGCGTCGATGCGCTGGTCAGCTTGACCGGGTTCAGCCTGGTGGGCGGGCCTGCCTATAACGACAGCCCGGCAGCGGTGGCGGCGCTTGCGGCGCTGGATGTGCCTTATGTCGCGGCGCATCCGTTGGAATTTCAGACCCTTGGCCAATGGGGCGCGTCGGGCGGCGGGCTGGGGCCGGTCGAGACCACCATGCTGATCGCCCTGCCCGAGATTGACGGCGCCACCAACCCCACCGTCTTTGCCGGGCGCCATGACGTGAACGGCTGCACCGGCTGCAAGCTGAACTGCCAGCCGCAAAGCGCCGAGGCTCTGTCCACCCGCGCGATGGCGCCCTGCCATGAGCGGATCACGGCCCTTGCCGACAAGGTCGGGCGTCTGGCGCATCTGCGCCGGTCCGATGTGGCCAGCCGCCGTGTGGGCATCGTGCTCTATGGCTTTCCGCCCAATGCGGGGGCCGCTGGCACCGCCGCTTACCTTTCGGTGTTTGAATCGCTGCACAACATGCTGCACGCGATGCAGGCCGCAGGCTATGACGTGACACCCCCCGCCAGCGTGGATGACCTGCGCGAGGCGGTTCTGGGCGGATCGGCCAAGATGTATGGCCAGCCCGCCAATGTGGCGGCCATCGTACCCGCCGCCGAGGTGGTCGCAAAATCCCGCTGGTTGAAGGATGTCGAGGCCGCCTGGGGCCCTGCGCCGGGCCGCATCCAGACCGACGGGCGCGGCGTGTTCGTGCTGGGCCGCGAGATGGGCAATGTGTTTGTCGGCCTTCAGCCGGTGTTCGGCTATGAGGGCGACCCGATGCGCCTGTTGTTCGAAAAGGGCTTTGCGCCGACCCATGCCTTCACCACCTTCTACCGCTGGCTGCGCGAGGAGTTCCGGGCCGATGTGCTGCTCCACTTCGGGATGCATGGCGCGCTGGAATTCATGCCGGGCAAGCAGGCCGGTGTGGGCGAAGGCTGCTGGCCCGACCGGCTGATCGGCAACCTGCCGAACGTCTACCTTTATGCCGCCAACAACCCGTCCGAGGCGACGCTGGCCAAGCGCCGGTCGGCGGCGGTGACGGTCACGCATCTGACGCCGCCGCTGGCGCAATCGGGCCTCTACAAGGGTCTGGCCGATGTGAAGGACACGCTGGGCCGTCTGCGCGCCCTGCCCGCCGATGCGCCAGAGGTGGGTGATCTGACCGCGCTTGTGCGCGAACAGGCCCGCGCGGTCGATCTCGATGCCGGCGACATGGGCCAGCTTTGGGTCAAGCTGTTGGAGACCGAGGGCGCGCTGATCACCGATGGCTTCCACGTCATGGGCCGCCCGATGACCGACGCGCATCGCGCCGCCATGCTCGACCTGATGCCCGCCACCGCCGACAAGGCGCTGGCCGAGCAGATCCTGCGGCAAGAGCATGAGATCCCAGCGCTCTTGCGCGCGCTGTCGGGGCGGTTCATCAGCCCGGTGCCGGGGGGTGACCTGATCCGCGCGCCCGAGATCTTGCCAACGGGGCGCAACATCCATGCGTTTGACCCGTTCCGCATGCCGACCGCGTTTGCCATGCAAGACGGCGCGGCGCAGGCCGACCGCCTGCTGGCCGCTGCCGAGCGGTTGCCGCGTTCTGTGGCACTGGTGCTGTGGGGCAGCGACAACATCAAGTCCGATGGCGGGCCGATCGCGCAGGCGCTGGCCCTGATGGGGGCGCGGCCCCGGTTTGACCATTACGGGCGGCTGTGCGGGGCCGACCTGATCCCGCTGGCCGAGCTTGGCCGCCCGCGCATCGATGTGGTGATGACGCTGTCGGGCATCTTCCGCGACCTTCTGCCCTTGCAGACCCGGATGCTGGCCGAGGCCGCCTACAAGGCCGCCACCGCCGAGGAGCCGGTGCAGCAGAATTTCATCCGGGCGCATGCGCTGGCCTATGCCGCCGAGATGGGGGTGGACATGGACACCGCCGCCCTGCGGGTGTTTTCGAACGCCGAAGGGGCCTATGGGTCGAACGTCAACGTGCTGGTGGGGTCGTCGGCATTCGGCGCCGAGGACGAGCTGGCCGACGCCTACGAGTCGCGCAAGAGCTTTGCCTATGGGCGGTCGGGCAAGCCGGTGCAGAACGGCAAGCTGCTGCAAAAGGCGCTGAAGGATGTGGACCTCGCCTATCAGAACCTCGAGTCGGTCGAGCTGGGGGTCACAACGGTTGACCACTATTTCGACACGCTGGGCGGCATTGCCCGGGCGGTGAAGCGCGCGCGCGGCGGCGAGGATACCCCGGTGTTCATCGGCGACCAGACACGCGGCGCGGGCACCGTGCGCACGCTGAAGGATCAGATCGCGCTGGAAACCCGGTCGCGCAGCCTGAACCCCAAGTATTTCGAGGGGCTCTTGCGCCATGGCGCCGAAGGTGTGCGCCAGATCGAGGCGCATGTGACCAACACGCTGGGCTGGTCGGCCACCACCGCCGCCGTGGACCCGTGGGTCTATCAGCGCCTGTCGGAGACTTTCGTGCTGGACGAGGCGATGCGGGCGCGGCTGGCCGCGCTGAACCCCGAGGCCAGCAACCGGATGGCGCAGCGCCTGCTGGAGGCATCCGACCGCAACTACTGGCAGCCCGATGCCGAGACGCTGGCAGCGTTGCAGCGCGCGGCGGATGAGCTTGAGGACCGTTTGGAAGGGATCGCAGCCGAATGACCGCGCGATTTGCGACAGATCACACCGGATCGGGGCGCCGCCCCGCCACCCGGACTATTCCTGAACAGATGAAAGGGGCACGACCATGAGCCCACGCGACGAGATTCCGAACCTGAAAGGCCTTGATGGCGACGGATCGGTGCAAGTGCATCAGGATGCCAGCCTCAAGATCGAGGGCGCCAAGGTGTTTTCGGTCTATGGCAAGGGGGGGATCGGCAAATCGACCACCTCCTCCAACCTGTCGGCCGCCTTTTCGATGATGGGCAAGCGGGTGTTGCAGATCGGCTGCGACCCCAAGCATGACAGCACCTTCACGCTGACCGGGCGGCTGCAATCCACCGTCATCGACATCCTGAAGGAGGTCGATTTCCACGCCGAGGAACTGCGCCCCGAAGATTACGTCGCAACCGGCTTTAACGGCGTGAAATGTGTCGAGGCCGGAGGGCCGCCCGCCGGCACCGGCTGCGGCGGCTATGTGGTGGGCCAGACGGTGAAGCTGCTCAAACAGCATCACCTGCTGGAAGACACCGATGTGGTGATCTTTGACGTGTTGGGCGATGTGGTCTGCGGTGGCTTTGCAGCCCCGTTGCAGCACGCCGACCGCGCCGTGATCGTCACCGCGAATGATTTCGACAGCATCTATGCCATGAACCGCATCATCGCGGCGGTGCAGGCGAAATCGGGCAATTACAAGGTGCGTCTGGCGGGCTGTGTGGCCAACCGCTCGCGCGAGACGGATGAGGTGGACCGCTATTGCGCCCGCGTCGGGTTCAACCGGCTGGCGCATATGCCCGACATTGACGCGATCCGCCGCTCGCGCCTGAAGAAAAAGACGCTGTTCGAAATGGACGATGCCGAGGACGTGGTGATGGCGCGGGCCGAATACATGCGCCTTGCCGATGTGCTTTGGCGCAGCGTGAACGGCGAAGGCTCCTCTCCGGCACCGCTGCCCGACCGGGAAATCTTTGAACTGCTGGGATTTGATTGAGCATGACCGACTATCAAGCCACCCGTGCCAGGGTCGAGGATTACTTCGACCGCAGCGCCACCAAAGTGTGGGAGCGTCTGTGTTCCGACGCGCCGGTGAGCCGTATCCGCCAGACGGTGCGGCAGGGGCGCGACGAGATGCGGGCGATGATGCTGGGCCAATTGCCCGCTGACCTTTCGGGGGCGCGCATCCTTGACGCGGGCTGCGGCACCGGCCTGATGACGGCAGAGCTTGCCCGGCGCGGGGCCGAGGTGGTGGCGGTGGATATCTCTCCGCAACTGATTGCGATTGCTCAGGAAAAACTTGACCCGCGTTTTGCCGGGCAGGTGCGCTTTGCCGCAGGCGACATGACGGACGCAAGCCATGGCAGCTTTGACCATGTGATCGCGATGGACAGTCTGATCTACTATTCCGAGGGGGATATCACGGCCATCCTGCACCGGCTTGGCGCGCGTGTGCGGGGCAAGCTGCTGTTCACGGTCGCGCCCCGGACGCCGTTCCTGATGACGTTCTTTGCCGCGGGAAAACTGTTTCCGCGCGCCGATCGGTCGCCCACCATGATCCCCCACGCCTTTGACCGGCTGGCACGCTCTGCCGGGCCGGGGCTGGACCGGGTCGGGCGGGTGGCGCGCGGCTTCTACATCAGCGAATGCCTGGAGTATCGGCCATGATCCTGCGCAAGAAGGACATCGCCAGGCTGGGCGCGGGATGGATGCCCTTTGCCGATGCGGCGTCGGACAGCCTGCCCATGGGGCAATTGCTGCGCCTGTCGCTGTTCCAGCTTTCGGTGGGCATGGCGACCGTCTTGCTCTTGGGCACGCTGAACCGGGTGATGATCGTGGAACTGTCGATCCCCGCGATGCTGGTCGCGCTGATGATCGCCATTCCGGTGCTGGTCGCGCCGTTCCGCGCCCTGCTGGGGCACCGCAGCGACACGCATCGCTCTGCCATCGGGTGGAAGCGGGTGCCCTATCTGTGGTTCGGCAGCCTGTGGCAGATGGGCGGCCTTGCCGTGATGCCCTTTGCGCTGATCGTGCTGTCGGGCGACCAGTATCTGGGCCCGGCCTGGGCGGGCGAGGTGCTGGCCGCGCTTGCCTTTCTGATGACCGGCCTTGGCATGCACATGACCCAGACCGCCGGGCTTGCGCTGGCCGCCGACCGCGCGAGCGACGAGACACGCCCCCGCGTGGTTGCGCTGCTTTACATCATGTTCCTTGTGGGCATGGGCGTTTCGGCGGTGATCGTGGGCTATTTGCTGCGCGATTACGACCCGATCACGCTGGTGCGGGTGGTGCAGGGGTGCGGCGCGGCGACGCTGGTCTTGAACATCGTCGCACTTTGGAAACAGGAAAAGGTCGCGCCCATGACCCGCGAACAGCGCGAGGCCCCGCGCCCGCTGTTTCGCGATGCGTGGCGCGATTTGCTGGCGGGCGGCACCGCAGGGCGGCTGTTGTCGGTGGTGGTGCTTGGCACGCTGGCCTTCCAGATGCAAGACGTGCTGCTGGAACCTTATGGCGGCGAGATTCTGGGCCTGTCGGTGGGCGCGACCACGCTTCTGACCGCGGCCTGGGCGACCGGGGCGCTGACCGGGTTCCTGCTCGCCGCCCGCTGGCTGACGGGGGGACTTGACCCCTACCGAATGGCGGCGCGCGGCATTCTGGTCGGGATCGCGGCCTTTTCGGGCGTGATCTTTGCCGCACCGCTCGACAGCACCGTGATCTTCTACGCGGGCGCCTTTGGCATCGGCTTTGGCGGCGGGCTGTTCGGGATTTCGACCCTGACCGCCGCGATGACCATGCCGGCCCGCGGGCTGGCCGGCGCGGGCCTGGCCCTGGGCGCCTGGGGTGCTGCGCAGGCCACGGCCGCGGGCTTTGCCATCCTGATCGGCGGCACCTTGCGCGATGTGGTCAGCCACATGGCAACCGCCGGACAGCTTGGCGCGCTGACCGACCCGAGCATTGGCTATTCTGTTGTCTATCACCTTGAAATCGGGCTGCTTTTTGCAACGCTCGTCGTGCTTGGCCCGCTTGTCAAGCTCGGCATCCTGACCCCCACGAAACCGGAAAGCGACGCGGGCAAACTGGCCCTTGTCGAATTCCCAACCTGACATAAGCGGAGGACCAATCCATGGTTGGCGTTAACTTCTTTGGCAATTTCGACATGGCAAGCCTGTCGATCTGGCTGTTCTGGGGCTTTTTCGCCCTGCTGATCTACTACCTGCAAACCGAAAACATGCGCGAAGGCTATCCGCTGGAAACCGAGGACGGCCTGCCCGCCCCGAACCAGGGGCCCTTCCCCGTGCCAAAGCCCAAGACCTTCCTGCTGCCGGGTGGCAAGGGCAGCGTGACGGTGCCTTCGGTGGAAAACGAAGTGGCGCACCGCCGCGTCGATCTGGCGCTCGCGCGCACGGCTCGGTCCGAAGGCTTTCCGCATGTGCCCACCGGCAATCCGATGCTGGACGGCGTCGGCCCCGCCTCCTGGACCCCGCGCCGCGACGAGCCGGAGCTGGATGGCCATGGCCATGCCAAGATCGTGCCGATGTCGATGGCCAAAGGCTTCGAGATCAGCGCCGGACGCGACCCGCGCGGTCTGCCGGTGCAGGCTGCCGATCTGGAGGTTGTGGGCCGCATCAGCGACATGTGGGTCGATGCCCCCGAACAGCTGGTCCGCTACCTCGAGGTCGAGCTGAACTCGGGCGAACGCCGCCTGATCCCGATGACGCTGGCGCGGATCTGGGCCGACCGGGTGCGCGTGCGCGCCATCACCTCGGATCAGTTCGCCGATATCCCGGCCACCAAGTCGATGACCACGATCACCAAGCTCGAGGAGGAGAAAATCTCCGCCTATGTGGCTTCGGGCTGGCTTTATGCCACGGGCCGCAAGAGCGGCTTCTGACCCAAAGGGGGGCGGCGCGCGCCCGCGCCGCCCCGTCTTTTCCAAACGAACGGAGGGTCTGAGATGTCGGACCGCAACAAAGATTTCGATTTCGAACTGATGCCCGGCGTGCCCGCCGGATTGCCAAAGGACGAAACCATCCTCTGGCAGGGCAAGCCAAAGGCGCTGGCGCTGGCACGCGAGGCCTACAAGATCAACTGGATCGCCGCCTATATGGGCGCCATCGTGATCTGGCGCGCGGGCGGGGCCTTTGCCGATGGCGGGCTTGGGCTGATGGTCGCGACCGGCCTGCCCTATCTGGTGCTGGCGCTTGCCGCTTATGGCGTGGTCTTTGCCCTTGCCTGGGCTCAGGCGCGGGCCTCGATCTATACCATCACCTCGGCGCGTGTGATCCTGCGCATCGGCGCGGCCCTGCCGGTCAGCTATACCATTCCCTTCGTGCGGATTGCGGCTGCAAGGCTAGACCTGCGCCCCGGCGGGACCGGCACGATCGCGCTCGAAATCACCGAAGGCGTGCGGCTTTCCTATGCGGTGCTTTGGCCGCATCTGCGCCCGGGCTTTGCCCGGTCCACCCAGCCCGCTTTCCGCTGCATCCCCGATGCGCAGAACGTGGCGCGCCTTCTGGCCGATGCCGCACAGGCCAAGCTGAATGAACCCGTCATCACCGCCGCCCCCTTGGGCGCGGCCTTGGCCGCAGAATAACGGGGGACAGGATCATGGCACAGCTTCGCACCCTTTCCGACCGCCCCTCGACCGAGCGCGAGATGATCCCCCGGGTTCTGCTCTGGGCGATGTTCGCGCTCGCGATGACCACGCTTGCGGTGGTCACGCTCTCGGTCGTCACCAACCGCCCCCATGTGGGCGTCCCGCCAGCCGCAACCGCCGTATCAGAGCGGTGGCTGGTTCTTGAAGGCAAGTCGGCGCAGGCGGTTGTGGTCCGCGACGCCGACGGCACGCTGCTGATGGACCTGCCCCACGGCGGCTTCATCACCGTGATCCAATCGGCCATGGCGCGCGCGCGTCTGGTCGCGGGGATCGAGGGCAATCCGCCGATGCGGATCGTGCGCTACGACAACGGCCGCCTTGTGGCCGAAGACCCGACCACGGGCTGGAGTGCAGAACTCTATGCCTTTGGCGGCGATAACAAAGCCGCGTTCGAACGGCTGCTCGACCAACCAAAATAAGGGAACCAAGATCATGGGATTTTTCACCAAAGAGAAGGAACAGGTGCCCTGCACCGTCGAGGTCAGTCACCGGTTCGAGGCGCTGCACGCCCATGTCCGCTTCAACAACGGCGCGGTCGTGCATCCGGGCGACGAGGTGCTGGTGCATGGCGCGCCGGTGCTCGCCGCTTATGGCGAGCTGATCATCGAGGACAGGATGGCCACCATCACCCGCGCCACCTGGTTTGAACGCCAATGGGTCAAGCTGACGGGCGATGTCGACTTCATGGAACTGTGCGAATTCTCGTTTTCCGAGGAGTTGACGGTATGAAAGACGCATCACACGACACCACGCATGGCGAATTGCACGCGGAACTGGCGGGCAAATTCGACACCACCGCGATGGCGACCGACACCACGCTTCTGAACCCGCGCTTTTACACCACCGATTTCGACGAGATGGACCGCATCGACGTGACGCCCGTCCGCGCCGAATGGGATGTGCTGATCGCGCAGATGAAATCCGACCCGAACAAGGGCCATTTCAAGAAGAATGCCGATTGGGACCACGTCGATTGGGCGGGCATGGACCCCGCGCTGCGGGCCGAGTTCATCGACTTTCTGGTCAGCTCCTGCACCGCAGAATTCTCGGGCTGCGTGCTCTACAAGGAGATGAAACGCCGCGGCAACAACCCCGACATCTGCGAGCTGTTCAACTACATGGCCCGCGATGAGGCGCGTCATGCCGGTTTCATCAACGACGCGCTGCGCGAGGCGGGGGTGGCGGTGAACCTTGGCTTTCTGACCAAGGCCAAGAAATACACCTATTTCCGGCCAAAGTTCATCTATTACGCGACTTACCTGAGCGAAAAGATCGGCTACGCGCGTTACATCACCATCTATCGCCACCTCGAGGCGCATCCCGAGCACCGGTTTCACCCGATCTTCAAATGGTTCCGCGAATGGTGCAACGACGAGTTCAGCCATGGCGAGGCTTTCGCGCTTCTGATGCGCACCGACCCCAAGCTGACGCAAAGCTGGCAGAACAAGCTCTGGATCCGGTTCTTCCTCACGGCAGTCTATTCCACCATGTGGGTGCGCGACCATGCCCGCAAAGACTTTCACGAGGCTTTGGGCGTGGACATCGACTGGTATGACCAGGAGGTGTTTCGCAAGACCTCGGCCATCGCGCGTCAGGTGTTCCCGGTCGAGCTTGACATCGACCACCCGCGCTGGATCCCCGGCTTGCGCCGCATGAACGCGGCCATGCTGGATATGGAACGCGGCGCGAAACAAGGCGGCCTGAAGGGCCGTGCGACAAAGGCCTGGGGCACCGTGCGGGCCTTGGCCGCCTTTGTCTCGCTTTACACGATCCCGGTCATTCACACCGTCCCGCCCGCAAATGTGCGGCTGGAGCCGGCCTATTGACCCTGTTCACCCATATCGCCGCGACAGCGGTGATTGCGGCAGCGGGATGGGCGCGTCCCGCCGCCGCGCGTGGCCTCCCTGGACACAGGGGGGCCACGTATGTCCTTGACTAACCCGTGGATGGCGGCGCTGTCAGCCCTTTTCCTGTGGTGGTTTTCCACCGGCATCATCCTGTGGCGTGTGCGCCGGGCTGACAACGAAGGCCATGACGCGCATCTGTGGTCGGTGCTGCTTGGCCTGCCGCTGCTGCTGGCCGGATCGGCCGGTCTGTCGCACAGCCTTGCCGACCCCTCTGCCCAAGGGGCCTATATCGCCTTTCTGTCGGCGCTCGCGGTCTGGGGCTGGGTGGAGCTTGCCTTCCTGTCTGGCGTCATCACCGGCCCGAACCTGCGGCCCTGCCCGCCAGACGTGGGCCTGCCCGAGCGGTTCGTGCGCGCCACCGCCACCATCTTGTGGCACGAAATCCTGCTGATCGGCCTGCTGGCCCTGCTGGCGCTGCTGTCGCAAGGCGCGCCGAACCTCTTTGGTCTTTGGACCTTTGCCGTCCTGTTCTTTGCCCGGCTTTCGGCCAAGCTGAACCTGTTCTTTGGCGTGCCGCGCATCCATACCGAATTTCTGCCCCGCCCGCTGGCGCATCTGTCCAGCCATTTCCGCAAGGGCCCGGTCAACACGGTGGTGTTTCCGCTGTCGGTTACGCTGCTGACCTTTGCCACCGGCTGCTGGATGGAACGTGCGCTCGCGGCCCCCACGAATGGCGCACAGGTCGGCTTCACGCTTCTGGCCGCCCTGACCGCGCTCGCGCTGCTGGAACACTGGTTCATGGTGATCCCGCTGCCCGATCAAAAGCTCTGGCGCTGGATGCTGCCTGCGCGCAAATCGCCCCCTCTCCCTTCCCTGCCCTCGACGTTGAAAGAGAATTCCCATGGACTTTGACGCCCTTTTCACCCGCCATCTGGACAGTCTGAAAGCCGAAGGCAACTATCGCGTCTTTGCCGATCTGGAACGTCGCTGTGGCAATTTCCCGCGTGCGGCCAACCACAAGGATGGCCAGCTGCGCGATGTGACGGTGTGGTGTTCCAACGACTACCTTGGCATGGGCCAGCATCCCGATGTGATCGAAGCGATGGTGTCGGCGGTCAAGGCATGCGGCACCGGGGCGGGCGGCACGCGCAACATCGGTGGCACCAACCACCACCATATCCTGCTCGAAGCCGAACTGGCCGATCTGCATGGCAAGGAGGCGGCGCTGCTGTTCACCAGCGGTTACGTTTCCAACTGGGCGGCCCTTGGCACGCTGGGCGCGCGCATCCCCGGTGCGGTGATCCTGTCGGATGAAAAGAACCATGCCAGCATGATCGAAGGCATCCGCCACAGCCGCGCCGACAAGGTGCTGTGGCGCCACAACGACTGGCGCGATCTGGACCGCAAGCTGCATGCGGTGGGCGACCGGCCAAAGATCGTGGCGTTTGAATCGGTCTATTCGATGGATGGCGATATCGCCCCGATCCGCGAAATCGTCGAGGTCTGCGAGGCGCATGGCGCCCTGTCCTATATCGACGAGGTGCATGCCGTGGGCATGTATGGCCCACGCGGCGGCGGTGTGACCGAACGCGACGGGCTCGCGGACCGCATCTCGCTGATCGAAGGCACGCTGGGCAAGGCCTTTGGCTGTGTCGGGGGCTATATCACCGGCTCGGCGGCGCTGGTGGATTTCGTCCGCAGCTTTTCCTCGGGGTTCATCTTCACCACCGCCCTGCCCCCCGCGGTCGCCGCCGCGGCCACCGCCTCGATCCGTCACCTGAAAACCTCGGGCGCGGAACGCGCGGCGCAAGCGGCCCGCGTGGCCCATCTGCGCGCCCGGCTGGATACGGCGGGCATCCCGCACATGGCCAATGGCAGCCACATCATTCCGGTGATGATCGGCGACCCGGTGAAGTGCAAGATGATCTCGGACATCCTGATGAACGACTGGGGCATCTATGTGCAGCCGATCAACTACCCCACCGTGCCAAAAGGGACCGAGCGGCTGCGCATCACCCCCGGGCCGCTGCACAGCGATGCCGATGTCGATCATCTTGTCACGGCGCTTTCGTCGCTGTGGCGTCACTGTGCCCTGGCCCATGCGGTCGCGTGACGGCATGGGTCGTGTCGCACAGGCGGCCAAGGCGATTTCGCGGTTTGATCTTTTCCAAACAGGCAAATACCGCGCATAACTGCATCACTTCTGCGCGCGTGTGACTTGCCTTTTGCGCCTCGGGGTGCATTTGTATGCGACAGAATTCACTCGGGAGGATACCCCATGAAACTTGCTCTGACTGCCCTCGGCTTTGCGACCCTTGCTTTTGCTGCCCCCGCCTTCGCGCAAGCGACGGGCGATGCCGCAGCCGGTGAGAAGGTGTTCAACAAATGCCAGACTTGCCACGTCATCGCCGATGCCTCGGGCACAGTGCTGGGCGGGCGCAACGCCAAGACCGGTCCCAACCTCTATGGCCTGCCGGGCCGCGCCGCCGGCACCCAGGCTGATTTCAACGGCTATGGCGAGTCGCTGGTGGCCCTTGGCGCCACCGGTTTTGTCTGGGACGAAGCCTCGTTCGTGGAATATGTCGCGGACCCGGCAAAGTTCCTCAAGGCCCGTCTCGATGACAACGGCGCCCGTTCGAAGATGAGCTTCAAGCTCGGCAACGAGAAAGAGCGTCTGGACGTTTACGCCTATATCGCCTCGCTGTCGCCTGCCGCTGCACCGGCCGATGGCGCCGCCGCACCGGCCGCCGATGGCGCCGCAGCCCCGGCTGTGACCAACTGATCTTGCCCTGATCCGGCAGGAAAGGCCCCGGCATTGCCGGGGCTTTTTTATGCCGCGGGGGCACAGCGCCAGCGGTTCCGGCGCAAACCGGCATGCGCCGCCATCGCAGCCTTGGCTATACCGACACCGTGGCGCGCAGCACATCCTTTGACAATGTGGCCTTGTCCCCCTCCAACGCGACCGCGCCGCGTTTGAGGACATAGAACCGGTCGGCCAGCCCATAGGCAAAGTCGAAATACTGCTCGACCAGGATGATCGCCATGTCGCCCTTGCCCTTGAGGTAGTCGATCACCCGGCCAATCTGCTGGATGATATTGGGCTGGATGCCCTCGGTCGGCTCGTCGAGCAACAGGACGCGGGGTTTCATGATCATCGCGCGCGCGATGGCCAGTTGCTGCTGCTGCCCGCCCGACAGATCGCCACCACGGCGGTGCAGAAACTCCTTCAGGATCGGGAACAGTTCATAGATCTCGTCCGGGATGCGGTGTTCCGACCGGGGCAAGAGGGCGAAGGCGGTCTCCATGTTCTCGCGCACCGTCAGCAGCGGAAAGATCATCCGCCCCTGCGGCACCACCGCAAGGCCGCGCCGCGCCATCATCTGCGGCGGCACCACCGGCACCTCGTCGCCGCCAAGCCAGACCTTGCCGCCCGAGCGCGGATGCGTGCCCGCCAGCGCCTTGAGCAGCGAGGTCTTGCCCACCCCGTTGGTGCCCATCACACAGGTGACTTCCCCGGCCCGCGCCTCCAGCGTGATGCCGTGCAGGATCTGGCTGCCGCCGTAGTGAAGTGTCAAACCTTCGGTTCTGATCATCGTTCGGACCGCCCCAGATAAACGTCGATGACCTGCGGATTGCGGGTCACATGGTCAAGACTGCCCTCGGCCAGCACGGCGCCTTCGTGGAGGACCGTGACCTTGCAGTTCAGCCGGCGCACGAATTCCATGTCATGCTCGACCACCACCACCGCGCGGGTCTTCGCAAGGTCAACCAGCAGGCGGGTGGTATGCTCGCGTTCGGCCAGCGTCATGCCGGCGGCGGGTTCATCGACCAGCAGAAGCTGCGGCTCTTGCGCCAGCAGCATCCCGATCTCCAGCCATTGCTTTTGCCCGTGGCTCAGCTCGCCCGACTTGCGGGCCAGCGCGTCGGCCAGCCCCACCTCGGCGGCAAGCGCGGCCACACGGGCGTGATCGGCGGGTTTCGGGGTCCAGAACAGCACCGACAGCGGGCCGCGCTGCGCCTTGAGCGCCATCATCAGATTGTCGGCGACCGACTGATCCTCGAACACCGTGGGGCGCTGGAACTTGCGCCCCACCCCGGCGCGGGCGATCTGCGCCTCGGACAGCGACAAAAGCGAGATCGACTTTTCCCCCCACAGCACGCGGCCCGTATCGGGGCGGGTCTTGCCGGTGACGATGTCCATGAAGGTGGTCTTGCCCGCGCCATTCGGCCCGATGATCGCGCGCAACTCGGCCGGGCCGATCGAGAAGGACAGGTTGTTGATGGCGCGAAAGCCGTCAAAGGTGACGGACACACCCGATACCTCCAGAAGCGAACTCATTCGCGCGCCTCCTTTTCCTGAAGCGAGGAGTCATCGGGGCCAAGTGCTGCGCCCTTGCGGTCGGGGCGGCGCAGGCCCTGCACCAGATCGAACAGCCCGCCGATGCCCTTGGGCGCGAACAGCGTGACCGCCACGAAGGCCACGCCCAGCAGCACCAACCACCAGTCCACCCAGTTGATGGTGTAGAAGCCGAGGTCGATCTGCGGCGCACGGCCCCCGGTGAACCAGCTGGACAGCAGCGATACAAAGGCCGCGCCGATCACCGCGCCATAAAGCCGCCCGCGCCCGCCGATGGCGACCCAGACCGCAAGGTAGATGCTGGCGATGGGGGCGAGTTCGGCGGGGTTGATGATGCCCGCCTGCGGGTAATAGAGCGCCCCTGCGATGGCCGCGATCACAGCAGTCAGGGTAAAGACGAACAGCTTGTAGCCCTCGACCGAATATCCGAGGAAGCGCACCCGCGCCTCGTCGTCGCGGATGGCGCGGATCACGCTGCCGAACTTGCCCGATACGACCCAGGCCAGGGTGACATAGCCCAGGCCGAGTGCCAAAGCCGAGGCCCAGAAGAACCAGACCGACAGCCGGTCCTGCCCCACCGCATCAAGGCCGGGGATGTTCTGCAAGCCCGACAGCCCGTTGTTGCCGCGCAGGCCCGAGTCGTTCTGGAACAGATACAGCGCCAGCGCCAGTGTCATCGCCTGCGTCAGGATCGACAGATACACCCCCGTCACCCGGCTGCGGAACGCCAGCCAGCCAAACACCAGCGCCAGAACCCCTGGCACCAGCACCACAAGCGCCAGCTGGATCGGCAGCGAATGCGCGAACATCCAGACAGCAGGCAGATCAGAGCCGCCCACCACGCCGAAAATCTGCGCCGCGATGCCATTGCGGATTTCCTGCGCGGTGGCGGGAAGCGGTTCATTGGCAAGTGCTGCGATCACGATGTCTTCGGTGCGGGCATACATCAGCCACATGCCGATCATGTAGCCCCCCAGCGCGAAGAACGCCATGTGGCCCAGCGACAGGATCCCGGCATAGCCCCAGATCAGATCCATGGCGAGCGCGACAAGGCAGAGGCACAGGGTCATGCCCAGCGTCTTGACGAAAGAGGTGGAGACGAGCGCCACCCCATAAGCCTCGGACAGCAGGGTGACGCCGAGGGTGAACAGCGACAGGATCAAGACAAACCAGAGGACCGATGGGTTGCGGGCCAGAAAACTGCGGGTCATGTCTCAATCTCCGGCCGCGCGGCCCTTGAGGGCGATGATGCCCCTTGGCCGGATCTGGATGAAAAGGATGATGAACAGGATCATGTAGGTCTGGGCGGCCAGCGTGTTGGAGGGGTTCAGGAACTCGATCCCCTTTTGCAACCCGCCGATCATCGCGGCCCCGGCCAGCGTGCCCCAGATGTTGCCAACGCCGCCCACCACCACCGTCATGAAGGATTGCACGATATAGGCCTGGCCGATTTCCGAAGTGACTTGCGCGAAAAGGCCGATGGCGATGCCCGCCACCCCCGCGATGCCAGAGCCAAGGCCGAAGGTCAGCATGTTGATGCGGTCCGGGTTGATGCCCATCGAGGCCGCCATCGACGGGTTTTGCGTGACGGCCCGCACCTCCAGCCCCAGCCGCGTGCGCTTCATCAGCCAGAGGAAGAACAGCAGGAACAGCAAGGCAAGCACAAAGATCGCGATGCGGATGTAGCTGATCGACACGACGTCGTTGAAGCTGAGCGCGCCATCAAGCCAACCGGGCGAGGTGAGCGGGCGCGCCTGCGTGCCAAAGATGGTTTTGGCCAATTGTTGCAGCGCGATCGAAATGCCAAAGGTGGCAAGCAGCGTCTCCAGCGGACGCTTGTAAAGGTGGCGGATCACCAGACGTTCCATCGCGACCCCGGCGGCAAAGGTCACGGCAAAGGCCAGCGGCAGCGCCACGATCAAGGACAGCGTGTAGTTTGAAATGAAAAGCTGCACCACATAGCCGGTGTAGGCGCCCATCATGATGAACTCGCCATGCGCCATGTTGATCACCCGCATCACGCCGAAGGTGATGGCAAGGCCGATGGCGGCGAGGAAATAGATCGAG
>JALOSF010000115.1 GCA_025458525.1 Cypionkella sp.
ACCGCACAGCTCAAGGCTATAGGTCGCGCCATCCGTGCCCTTGCCCGATCCCGCCAGCGTGCCCATCGACACCACGCGCACCTCATCGCCGTACTTCTCGCCAAACAGTGCCTGTGCCCCGATCGCGCGGGCATCATCCGGTGTCATGATGCGCGTTTCCACCGCCGTATTCTGGCGGATGAAGGCGTCCACCTCACCCTCGACCTGCGCCAGTTCCGCGCCTGTCAGGCCCTTGCCATGGCTGAAGTCAAAGCGCATCCGGTCCGCCGCATTCAAGCTGCCGCGCTGTGCGACATGGTCAGGATGGCCGTGCGGCGCGCGTGGTCCACCGTCAGTTGCGCGCCCTGCCCCGGCGCGATGACACCCGCCGTCACTTCGCCCATGTGCAGAAACAGCCCTTGGGCCTTTTTCACATCCGTCACCCGCATCGTGCCGGACGGCGTGACCAAAAGGCCCTGATCGCCCACCTGACCGCCCGATTCCGCATAGAATGGCGTCTGGTTCAGCACGACCTGCACCGCTGTGCCCGTGCTGGCATTCTCTGCCAGCACCCCGCCGCTGACCACGGCCAGCACCTGCCCTTCGGCGGTTTCCGTGTCATAGCCCAGAAACTCCGTCGCGCCATGCGCTTCGGCCAGTTCGAACCACACACGCGAATCCGCAGCCTCGCCCGTGCCCGCCCAAGATGCCCGCGCCTTGGCCTTTTGTTCGGCCATCGCCGCATCAAAGCCCGCCACATCCACCGCCCGGCCGCGTTCGCGCATGGCATCCTGCGTCAGGTCCAGCGGGAAGCCGTAGGTGTCATACAGCTTGAACGCCGCAGCCCCCGGCAGGTCGGCCCCGTCTGGCAGACTGCCCAGTTCATCGTCCAACAGCCGCAGGCCCCGGTCCAGCGTCTGCTTGAAGCGTGTTTCTTCCAGCCGCAGGGTTTCTTCGATGGTCGCCTGCCCGCGCGCGAGTTCCGGGTAAGCCCCGCCCATCTGCCGCACCAAGGCCGGCACCAGCCGGTGCATCACCGGGTCCACAGCCCCCAGCATATGCGCGTGCCGCATGGCCCGGCGCATGATGCGCCGCAGCACATAGCCGCGCCCTTCGTTCGATGGCATCACACCATCGGCAATCAGGAATGACGTGCTGCGCAGATGGTCGGCGATCACGCGGTGATGCGTCTTGCCCGGGCCATCGGGATCAGAGCTTGTGGCATGCGCGCTTGCTTCGATCAGGCTGCGCATCAGGTCGGTGTCGTAATTGTCATGCTTGCCTTGCAGCAGCGCGCCGATCCGTTCCAGCCCCATGCCCGTATCAATGCTTTGCATGTCCAGCGGGCGTAGCGTGCCATCGGCAAACTGCTCATTCTGCATGAAGACGTTGTTCCAGATTTCGATGAAACGGTCGCCATCCTCATCCGGACTGCCGGGCGGGCCGCCGGGGATATGGTCGCCGTGATCGTAGAAGATTTCCGTGCAAGGGCCGCAAGGGCCGGTCGGGCCCATCCGCCAGAAGTTGTCATCGGTGGGAATGCGGATGATGCGGTGGTCGGGCAGGCCTGCCACCTTTTTCCAGATGGCGGCGGCCTCATCATCCGTGTGGTAGACCGTGACGCAAAGCTTGTCCTTGTTGATGCCGAAATCGCGGGTCAGCAGTTCCCATGAAAAGCGGATGGCATCGTCCTTGAAGTAATCGCCAAAGCTGAAATTCCCCAGCATCTCGAAAAACGTGTGGTGGCGCGCGGTGTAGCCGACGTTATCAAGGTCATTATGCTTGCCCCCTGCCCGCACGCATTTCTGCGCTGTGGTCGCACGCTTGTAATCGCGCGTTTCCACGCCGGTGAAGCAGTTCTTGAATTGCACCATGCCGGAATTGGCGAACATCAGTGTCGGGTCATTGCGCGGCACAAGCGGGCTGCTGTCCACCACGCGGTGATCGTTGCGGCGGAAAAATTCAAGGAAGGTGGAGCGGATGTCGTTCAGGCTTGGCATGCCGGGGGCGCCCTTTGTTTCATGTCGCCGCCTGATGTAGCCGCCATGGCGCGGCCTGTCCACCTTGCACGGCGTAGAACCACAGCAAAAAGGGGGCCGTTCTGGCCCCCTGCTGCAACCCCGACAGGTGATGCTTTACATGTCCACCACATCCTCGGCCGCGGGGCCACCTTCCATGGTGAAATCCAGCCCGTTTGACGCGCGGATCTTGTCCTCAATCTCATGCGCGACGCTCGGGTTCGATTTCAGGAACAGCTTGGCATTTTCGCGCCCCTGGCCGATCCGCTCATCCTTGAACGAATACCAGCTGCCGGATTTTTCGACGACACCCGCTTTCACGCCGATATCGATCAGCTCACCCGTCTTGGAAATGCCCTCGCCATACATGATGTCGAATTCCACCTGCTTGAAGGGCGGGGCGACCTTGTTCTTGACCACTTTCACGCGGGTCGTATTGCCAACCACATCGTCCTTTTCCTTGATCGATCCCGTCCGCCGGATATCAAGCCGCACCGAGGCGTAGAACTTCAGCGCGTTGCCACCCGTGGTGGTTTCCGGGCTTCCGAACATGACGCCAATCTTCATGCGGATCTGGTTGATGAAGATCACCATGCAGTTGCTGCGGCCGATGCTGGCCGTCAGTTTGCGCATGGCCTGGCTCATCAGGCGGGCCTGGCTGCCCATCTGCATATCGCCCATATCGCCCTCAAGCTCGGCCTTGGGGGTAAGGGCTGCCACCGAATCGACGATGATCAGGCTGACGGCGCCCGATCGGACCAGCGTATCCACAATCTCAAGCGCCTGTTCGCCGGTGTCGGGTTGGCTGATCAGCAATTCGTCCAGATTGACGCCCAGCTTTTTGGCATATTGCGGGTCCAGCGCATGTTCGGCATCGACAAAGGCACAGACGCCGCCTTTTTTCTGCGCTTCGGCCACCACGTGCAGCGTCAGCGTCGTCTTGCCCGACGATTCCGGCCCGTAAATCTCGATGATCCGGCCTTGCGGCAAACCACCGATGCCAAGGGCGATGTCAAGACCAAGTGAGCCGGTCGAGGTTGCCTCGATCTCCATCGCCGGGCTGTTTGCGCCCAGCTTCATGATCGAGCCTTTGCCGAACTGCCGTTCGATCTGCGCCAATGCGCTTTCCAAAGCTTTCTGCTTGTCCATTTCCCGCTTTCCGCCGAGGTCGATAAGGCTTGCTGTCGACATGATCTGGTTCCTTATTCCACAGCCGCGCTTCAGCGGCAACGTTTCGGTTTGTTCCCCAAGTGTTCTCGCCTGTATGTGCACAAAACGCGAACATTTCAATCGATTTTTCTGAAAATCATCTTTTTCACTGAAGGATTAAGGGATAGTTACCAAAAGCCGCGAAAACGCGGTCTTGCAGGCGGGGAAGCGGAATTGCTGGTTTTCTGGGAACAGCGGCTGGTCGTGCTTGCGACACCAAAGGCGGGGTCGACGGCGATTGCAACAGCGCTCGAATCGCTGGCCGTGCTGACGGTGCGGCGGCCCGAGGCGCTGAAACACACGACGGTACACGGGTATCAGGCGCAGGTGCGCCCTTGGCTAGAGGCCGCGGCCGGTGCGCCATTCACGACAGTCGCCTTGATGCGGGCCCCACGCGAATGGCTGGGCAGCTGGTACCGGTTCCTGCAGAAACCAGAACAGGCCGACGGGCCACGCAGCACGCTTGGCCTCAGCTTTGATGAATTTGTGCAGGGTTGGTGTGCGGACGCCCCGCCCGTCTACGCCGATTTCGGCACACAGGCCGACTTTCTGAGCCCTGGCGTCGGTCCGGGCGGGCTGGATCATCTGTTCCGGTATGAAGACATGGCAGGGTTTGTCCAGTTCCTGGAACAGCGCCTTGATTGCGAGATCATCCTGCCACAAGTCAATGTCTCGCCTGCGGCATCACTCGCCCTCTCGCCCGCGACCGAGGCCCGCATGTGGGCGAAGGCCGCAGCCGATCAGGCACTTTACGCCAGCCTTTCAGCACGCGCGCATCAAGGTTGAGGCGATGCCCGCCGCCGCGCTGTTCGGTTCAGTGCAATGCGCCTTGGACAGTGACCGTCAACTCGTTCAGCGAAAACGGTTTCGGCAGGAAGGTTGAATTGGGAATGCGGGCCTGTTCTTCCGAAAGCACGTCCTCGGCATAGCCCGATACGAAGACCACGCGCACGTTCGGGCGGTTGACCAGCGCCTCCTTGACCCAGCTGGGCCCATCCATGCCCGGCATCACCACATCGGTCACAAAGACATCGACCTCGACCGTCGGGTCTTCCAAGGCACGCAGTGCCTCTTCGGCGCAATCGGCCTCGATCACGGTGTAACCGCGCAGGCGCAGCGCGCGCGAGGCAAAGGCCCGCACCGGCGCCTCGTCTTCCACCAGCAGCACCGTACCATGGCCATTGCGCGGCGTCAGGCGTGGTGCGGCCACGAATTCTGTCCGCTCCACCTCGGCCATTTCGTTGATCGGGAAATACAGCGAGAAAAGCGTGCCTTCACCCACCGTGCTGTCGACAAAGATGAAGCCGCCCGATTGCTTGACGATGCCATAGACCGTTGAAAGGCCAAGGCCTGTCCCCTCGCCCGGCCGTTTGGTGGTAAAGAACGGCTCAAAGATCTTTTCCAGCTTGTCCTCGGGAATGCCGGTCCCGCTATCTTGCACCCGGATGACCGCATAATCGCCGACCGGTACGCGCGCCCGGTTGCGGTGCAGTTCCTCGGTCAGTGTCAAGGCCTCGGTCTCGACACGGATCGTGCCACCATGCGGCATTGCATCGCGCGCATTGACCACAAGGTTCATGATCACCTGCTCAAATTGCCGTTTGTCCGCGCGGATCGGCCCCAGATCGGGTGCATGCGCGATGCGCAAGCGCACCTTCTCGCCGACAAGGCGGTTCAACAGATGCATCAGTTCCGACAGCACATCCTGCAGCGCAAGACGTTCGGGTTTGAGTGTTTGCTTGCGCGAAAAGGCCAGCAACTGGCTGACAAGGGCCGCAGCGCGGTTCGCATTCTGGCTGATCTGCACAAGATCGGCAAAATCCGTGTCTTCGCGGCCATGGCGCAACAGCAACAGGTCGCAGTGCCCGGAAATCGCCGTCAGAAGGTTGTTGAAATCATGCGCCACACCGCCGGCCAGTTGCCCGATCGCATGCATTTTCTGGCTTTGTACGAACTGCGCCTCAAGCGTTTTCAGCTTTGTTGCGTCCTGCAACACGGCCAGCACGCTGGGCCGGCCGAATTCAACGATCCGACGCAAGGTGACCTGCAGATAGGCTTCGGCCGCCGCACCATGGACGCGCAGCACCTCTGACCCGCCGGGAAGCCGCTCTTCGACCACATCGGCAAGCCAATCGCCAACCGGGCGCCCCAGCCCCTCGAACACCTCATGCGCCATTGGTGCAGCGCCCTCTGTCAGCGGGACAACGTCACGTGCCGCGCGGTTTGCCGCCATAAGCGCGCCATTACCCGCGAATTTCATCAGCGCCACTGGCAAAGCCTCAAAATCCGTCATCTGGCTCCGGTCATCGGCGCGCTGCGACACGGGCAGCAGATAGATCTCGCGCCGTTCGCTTGGCCCCTCCACCTCGGCCAGAATAGCCCGCAGCGGGCCGTCAGCGGCATTGATTGTCACCTCTTCGCCACTGTGCAGCCGATCCGTGCTGAACACGTCCTCCAGCCGTTTTGGCCGCCCGGCAATAAGGCGGCGCGCGGCATCATTGCAAAACAGCACGACGCCCGCCTTGTTGGCAACAAACATCGGCAGGCTGAGCGTGTCACCCCCGCGCGCCGTTGTGATGCGGTCACGAAACTCTTCCAGCCGCCAAAGGAACTGCCCTTGCGCCACCTTGTGCACCGACAACCGCAGATGGCCACGCCGGGTGACCACATCCTCACTTGCCCGGCCCTGATGGCCCGCCCGGTTCTGCAGGCGATAAAGCACCGCTTCGGGCGTGGTGAAATGCGACTTCAGTACCGAAACCAGGGTTGCAGCATCCCTGTCACCAAAGCGTTCAACCGCAACCGCATTCTGATAAACGATCTGGCCGATGTCATTGGTCGCAAAACAGGGGGCCGCATCTTCACCGACCAGGCTGAAATAGGCCTTGTCGAGCTGTGCCTGCGGTTTGCGCGCGAGATGCCCCATCCCGCGGATTGCCACAAGCAGGGCCACCAGCGTTCCCGCCGCAACCGCACAGGCCAGCCGCACGGCCGCATCATCCAGCACAACGGCCATCACCGTGAACAGACCGGCAAGCCCAAGCAGCACAAACAGCCGCGATGACAGGCGGTCTGCCGTTTGAAACACATCTGAAACCGCGATTGTCGACCTTGCCACCATGATCCCCCGACGGCATCCACCGGCCCCCATCAGCACGCGGAAGTGTTAAGCGTTGCTTAAGGTCGAACCAAAAACCCCCAAGGGTTGTATAAATCAGGAATCTCTTCGCGTCAAAATTGAACAGAAGAAGCCATCACCGCCTGTAACCGGCGTCCAATGATGGTTTTCCACGGTCTGCCAGCCCGGGTGGCGGGCCAGAAATGCGGTAACCTGGCCCTGATTCTCGGGGACAAGAAGCGAGCAGGTTGCATAGGCCAGCGTGCCGCCGGGCGCCACCAGTCGGGCCGCCGCATCAAGAACGGTCATTTGCTGCTGCTGCACTTGCGTAAGGCGCGCGGGCGTCAACGCCCATTTTCCAGCCGGATCGCGGCGCCAGCTGCCAGACCCCGAACACGGCGCATCGGCCAGCACCAGATCATACAGACCCTGCGGTTGTCCGACAATTTGCACCCGCGCACCGGCCCGCGCGGCCCGTGCCGGCAGATCGGCCATCCGGCGCGGGGCTGCATCATGCGCATCCACCGGGCCACGCAAGGCCGCAGCCATCGCCAGCGTCTTGCCACCCCCTCCTGCACAATAGTCCAGAACGCGCATCCCGCTGCGCAGCGGCAAGGCCTGCACCACCCCTTGCGAAGACAGATCCTGCAGCTCGACAAGGCCTGAAAGATAGGGAGCGCTATTGTGAATTTTCCGCGCATTTTCGGTGACTTCCAGCGCGGTCTTCACCTCGTTTCGGGGTTGCGTGGCAACCCCCTCTGCCGCAAGCGCCGCTTGCGCTGCCGCGATTGTGCCGCGCAAGTGGTTGACGCGCAGGAAGACCGGCGCGCGGGTTTGCATCGCGCGCAAGACCGCCTCAACCGAT
>JALOSF010000116.1 GCA_025458525.1 Cypionkella sp.
CAGGCACAAGCGACCGGGCGCCTTGCGCTCTCGCTCGTCGGCTCTGGCGACGATACGATCACAGACACGATTGAAGTCACCAGCGACGCGCTTTTGAACATTCAAAAGCAAGAGGTGGTCCAGGTCGAGGCCGAAAAAGTCTGCACCGTGATTCAGCGCAACGGCAATGAACGGGTCGAAGTGCCGATCCCTTGCACCAACTGAGCGTGCAAAACAGACACAGGCGGCACCGCATATGGTGGCCGCCTGCACTCGTTTGACGATCTGTTGCGGGCTGTTGCAACTTATCCACATAAGCTGCGCTGAATAACCGTTTGATTCTTGCAATAAATCCGCAGTGCAGGCATCTTTATGCAAAATACGGGCGCAAAGACCCGGTCAGAGGCGTGATCGAAAGGGCAGGTCACATGAACACGAACATCCTTCTCAAGGCGGGGCTTATGGCCGTTGCCTTGGCCACGACGGCGCTGAGCAGCGCCGCGTCGGCAGAGACGCTTCGCGTGATGCAAGGTTCGGTTTCCGCACCGCTCAAGGTGCCCATGAACCGCGCCGTGGTGGTGGAAAGCGACACCCCCTTTGCCGAATTGTCGATCGCAAACCCGGGGATCGCAGACATCTCGACCCTGTCGGACAGGTCGATCTATGTGCTGGGCAAGACACCGGGGCGCACGACGCTGACGCTGCTTGGCCCCGATGGCCGGCTGATTTCGAACGTCGATGTGCATGTGACGCCCGACATCGCAGAATTCAAGGAACGACTTCAGCAGATCCTGCCCGGCGAGCCGATCGAGGTGCGCACCGCAAACGACGGCATCGTGCTGTCGGGCGTCGTGTCATCGGCGGCGAAGCTGGACCGGGCGCTGGATCTGGCCAACCGCTATGCGCCCGAACGGGTGTCGAACCTGATGAGCGTGGGCGGCACCCAGCAGGTGATGCTGAAGGTCCGCTTTGCCGAAATGCAGCGTTCGGTCGCGAAGAACCTTGGTGTGTCGCTGGCAGCGCAAGGCGGCAGCAAGATCGGGATCGGCGCCGAAACCGGCACCTGGCTGTCGGGCAACAATGCCATCGGCAACCCGGTCGAAGTGGCGCCCGGCACCCGGGGCGCGCTTGGCCTTGGCTTTACCGCGGGGTCGGTGCAATTTGCTGTCCTGCTGGAGGCGCTTGAATCCAAAGGTGTGGTCCGCACGCTTGCCGAACCCAACCTGACGGCCCTGTCAGGGCAAGAGGCAAAGTTTCTGGGCGGCGGCGAATATCCGATTCCGGTGCTGACCTCGGACGGGGTTGTGATCGATTACAAGCCTTTCGGGGTCGAGCTGAACTTTACCCCCACCGTCGTGGATGGGGATATCATCAACCTGCAACTCAACGCGGCCGTGTCATCGATCGACACCACGATCACGATTGAATCGGGCGGGTTCTCGATCAACGCGTTCAAGCGCCGCGAAACCTCGACCACGGTCGAGATGCGGGATGGCGAAAGTTTTGCGGTCGCGGGCCTGCTTCAGGACGACTTCCGCAATCTTAACAACCAGTTGCCGTGGATTGGTGATGTGCCCATCCTTGGCGCCCTGTTCCGCAGCGCCGATTATCAGCGCAACCAGTCGGAACTTGTGATCATCATCACCCCGCATCTTGTGACCCCGACCAAGGGTGATGTCTATGCGCTGCCCACCGACCGGGTCCGCCTGCCGTCGGAGCGGGAGTTTTTCCTGAACGGCACCGTGGCCACCGCGCCGCGCGGCGCCGCCGGCGAAGTGGCCCGGCAGGACTTCAGCAGTTCCTATGGCTATGTGATGGAGTGATCCGATGCTCAAGACATCCACAGCCCTGATCGCCCTGCTTGTCACGACCGCCCTGGCCTCGTGCACAGCCCCCAGCTTTGACCAGACCCTTGGCGCCGAAGTGGACGCCGGCGGCTTCGGCTCTGTCACGCGCAACAACAGCGCCATCATGTCGGGCGAAATCGACGCGACGCAACAGCTGAACACCAGATTCCGCGCCGAAGTGCCAAGCACCGTCACCTTTGCCTTCAACAGCGCGGTTCTTACGCCCGAGGCGCAGCGCATTCTGGCCAGACAGGCCGACTGGATTCGCCAATTCCCCGAACTGCGCTTCTCGGTCTATGGCCATACCGATCTGGTCGGATCGAATGGCTACAACCAGGCGCTTGGCAAGCGGCGGGCGCAGGCGGTTGTCGCCTTCTTTGCCAGCCAGGGCATCAGCCGCAACCGGCTTGAGGCGCTGGTGTCCTATGGCAAGACCCGCCCGGTCGTGGCCACGTCCGGTCCCGAGGAGGCGAACCGCCGCACCGTCACCGAAGTGGCGGGCTTTCACAAACGGCAGAGCGGCCCGCTTAACGGAAAATATGCCGAAGTGGTGTTCCGCGAATATATCGAAGGCGCAACGCGCCCACATCCCACGAACACGACGATCATCAACGAGGTCAATCCGGCCGACTGACCGGGGCAATGACCCGACTGTTTACGAAAAGGGGCAGCACTCTGCCCCTTTTCCATTATAGTGGGCGGATGACACATTCAGTGTCAACGGACCGGCAAAAAATCAAAGAATGACGATTTTTTAGCCCCATTCCTGCCACCATTCCCCAGCATTCCTGAACGCAATGGAAACAGTCGCGGGAATTTCTCCCGCACGGGTCCGGTGCGGAATCTGAGTCTGGCACTCTGTGTCGGTCTTCTGCGCCATGATCCGTCTTTTGGAAGGACAAGAGGCGAGATGACGAGCGCGGCAACCCTTCAACCCGATCCGGCGCCGATCGTGGCCTGCACGATTTCGCGGGACGTTCAGAATTTCGAACTTCTGATCGACGACATGGAAAACGAACTGGGCGAAAGCTGGGGTGATCTGTCGTTTGACGACGCGCTTGTGTTCATGGGCCAGCCGGACGCGTCCACGCTCGAATTCGTGGCGATTGCCGTGGATGCCGAGGATGAGGCGGACCTGTCCAGGATCTCGGAAATCATCCGCAGCGCCAAGGCGCGCGGGATCAAGGTGGTGCTGATCGCAGACCAGCTGTCGCCCATCGCCCTGCATCAGCTTTTGCGGCTGGGTGCCGATGATTTCGTGCCCTATCCCTTGCCCAATGGCGCCCTGCATGAAGCGATCGAGCGGTTGCGCAAGCCCGCCCCGGCCGTGGTGGCTGCGGCCGCAGCCCCCGAGGTGGAGGCCGTCGCCACGCCGAAGTTCAAGGCCAAGGGCGACCGCGAAGGCGTTGTGCTGCCGGTCCATGGTCTTGCCGGGGGCACGGGTGCCTCGACCTTTGCGGTCAACCTTGCCTGGGAACTTGCGACCATATCCAAGACCGACGCGCCGCGGGTCTGCCTGCTGGATCTTGATTTCCAATATGGCTCTGCTGCCACCTATCTCGATCTGCCGCGCAAGGAAATCGTGTTCGAGGTACTGTCCGACACGGCCAACATCGACAGCGACACATTCCTGCAAGCGATGCTGACCTTCAACGACAAGCTGCATGTGTTCACCGCACCGGCAGACATGCTGCCGCTGGATATCATCGCCCCCGAAGATATTGGCCGCATCGTCGATATGGCGGCGGCGAATTTCGACTATGTGATCATCGACATGCCCAAGACGATCGTCGCCTGGACCGAAGCCGTGCTGACGCGCGCGCATGTCTATTTCGCCCTGATGGAACTTGACCTGCGCTCGGCACAGAATGTGTTGCGCCTGATCCGCGCGCTGAAGGCCGAGGCGCTGCCGCATGAAAAGCTGCGCTATGTGCTGAACCGCGCACCGAAGTTTACCGATCTGTCCGGCAAGAGCCGGGTCAAGCGCATGGCAGAAAGCCTTGATATCGCTATAGAACTGCAACTGCCCGATGGCAGTGTGCAAGTCACGCAAGCCAATGACCACGGTCTGCCGCTTGCCGAAAACGCAGCCAAGAATCCGCTGCGCAAGAAGATCCAGGAGCTCGCCAAATCCCTGCACGACCTGAACAAGGGCGTCGAGGCGGGCAAAGCGTAAACCGTCCAGAGGGGCATACCGATGTTTTCGCGATTCAAGAAACCCGAAGCTGGCCCGGCACCGACCGGGCTGAAGCCCGTTACCTCCTCCGGCCCCGTCGCTCCGGTTGCGGCCCAGGCGGCGAAGCCGATCGCCGTAGCCTCGCGCCCGGTGCAAACCGCCCCGCCGCCCAAGACCCCGGCCGAGGCGGTGGCGCAGGACAAGGAAAAGAAGCGCAAAGAAAAGCTGATGGAGTTGAAGGTCGAGCTGCACAAGCGGCTTTTGGACAACCTCAACCTGTCGGCACTGGAAAAGGCATCTGAATCCAGCCTCAAGCAGGAAATCGCGTCGATCACCGCCGAAGCGCTGGACGAGATGAGCGTGGCGCTGAATGCGCAGGATCGGCAGATCCTGCATCAGGAACTGTATGACGAAGTGATGGGTCTTGGACCGCTCGAAGCCTTGTTGAAGGATGACACGGTCAACGACATTCTGGTGAACGGGCCGAAGCGGATCTTTGTCGAACGCGCGGGCAAGCTGTCGCTGACCGACATCACGTTCAAGGATGAACGCCATCTGCTGCGCATCATCGACAAGATCGTTTCCGCCGTGGGTCGGCGGGTGGACGAATCAAACCCCTATTGCGACGCGCGCCTTGCCGATGGCTCGCGTTTCAACTGCATGGTGCCCCCGGTGGCGGTGGACGGGTCGCTGGTATCGATCCGGAAGTTCAAGAAGGACAAGCTGGGCATCGCCGATCTGGTGAAATTCGGCGCCTTCACCGAAGAAATGGCTGCCTATCTGCAAGCCGCGGTTGCGACCCGGCTGAACGTCATCGTCTCGGGCGGGACCGGGTCGGGCAAGACCACCACGCTCAACGCACTGTCGTCCTTTATCGACAATTCGGAACGTATCCTGACCATCGAGGATACGGCCGAATTGCAGCTGCAACAGGTGCATGTGGGCCGCATGGAAAGCCGCCCGCCGAACGTCGAGGGCAAGGGCGCCGTCACTCAGCGCGACTGCCTGCGCAACGCGCTGCGGATGCGTCCCGACCGAATCATCGTGGGCGAAACCCGCGGCGAGGAAGTGATCGACATGTTGCAGGCCATGAACACCGGCCATGACGGGTCGATGACCACGATCCACGCCAACTCGGCCCGTGATGGCATCAGCCGATTGGAAAACATGATCGCGATGTCGGGTATCGAAATGCCGATCAAGGCGATGCGCAGCCAGATTTCCTCGGCTGTGAACCTGATCGTGCAGGCCAGCCGCCTGCAAGACGGCTCGCGCCGCATGGTCAGCATCACCGAAATCACCGGGATGGAAGGCGAGGTGATCTCGATGCAGGAAATCTTCCGCTACGAACGCCTGGGCGTCGAACCCAATGGCAAGATCATCGGGCGTTTCAACGCGACCGGCATCCGGTCTGCCTATTCGGACCGCTTCCGCCAATGGGGCTATGACCTGCCCGCCTCCATCTATGAACCGATCGTGTAAGGGGCTGACATCATGGAAATATCCGCAGCACCGCTGATTTATGTCCTGATCTTTGTTGCCGTGATCGTTCTGGTCGAAGGGCTGTATCTGACGGTCTTTGGCAAATCCATCAGCATGGACAGCCGTGTCAGCCGCCGCCTTGCGCTGATGCAGAAAAACGGCAACCGCGAACAGGTTCTGGAACAGCTCCGCAAGGAGATGAGCCAGCACATGGCGTCGCGCGGGATCCCGCTTTATTCGCTGCTGGCGAACAAGGCGCAAAAGGCCAACATCGCCTTCTCGCCCAAGCAACTGATCGGCATCATGGCGCTGGTCAGCGCCTTTGCCTTTGCGGGTCTGACAGTCGGCACCGGGGTGGATACGCCGATCCGCATCGTGATATCCGTCGTGATGGGCGTGGGTGGCGTTTACTTCTGGGTCAACAAGAAGGCCAAGAAGCGCGTCAGCATGATGGAAGAACAGCTTGCCGAGGCCATCGAACTGATGGTGCGGTCCTTGCGTGTCGGCCATCCCTTTGCCTCGGCCATCGGCATCGTCGCAAAGGAAGTGCCCGACCCGCTGGGCACAGAATTCGGGCTGATCGCCGACGAGGCCGCCTATGGCCGCAACGTGGCTGACAGCCTGAAGGCCTTTGCCGAACGGATGGACAATCAGGATTTGCGCTTTCTGGCCACCGCCGTCGCGATCCAGCAGCAGTCGGGCGGCAACCTTGCCGAAATCCTTGACGGCCTGGGCAAGGTGGTGCGCGCCCGCTACAAGCTGTTCCGCCGGGTAAAGGCCATCACGGCCGAGGCGAAATGGTCCGGCATGTTCCTGTCCGGCTTTCCCATCGTGGCGCTGATCGGCATCAACATCCTCGATCCCAACTATTACACCGCCGTGCAAGACAGCCCGGCCTTTGTTCCAGCAGGGATTTTTGTCGGGGTCATGCTGACCATCAACATCATCTACATGAAAATCATGACGACGATCAAAGTCTGAGGCAGCCATGCAAATCATCGACTACATCAACACCCTGCTGACCGAGGCCCTTGGGCCGATGGGGCCCCTGCTCGCTCTGGGCGGCTTGGGGATCATGCTGATCATCGTCGCCCTGCCCACCCTTCTGAAAAAGGAAAAGGATCCTCTTGAAGGGATTCGCGCCCTGCGCACCGGCAAGACCGAAATGGTCGAACGGCTGCGCCGTGGGGGTGGGCCGTCGAAGGCAGACAAGCTGGAACGCTTTGCCAATTATCTGGAACCCAAGAACGCCGAAGAACTGTCGGCCACCCGACTCAAACTGCTGCGTGCAGGCTATCGCGGCAAGAATGCGGTGCGGGTCTTTCACTTTTCGCAATTCGCCCTTGGCCTTGGCATTCTTGTGCTTGGACTGCTCTACACCCTGCTCAAGGCAAGCCAGACCGAGATGACGACGCAGACCATGGTTTTGCACACCATCCTGCCCGCAGCGATCGGCTATTATGCCCCGGTCTATTGGGTCACGCGCCGCATCGCCACGCGCCAGCAGGAAATCACCGACGGCTTTCCCGATGCGCTG
>JALOSF010000117.1 GCA_025458525.1 Cypionkella sp.
TCTGTCGCCCACGATGATCTTCCTGATCGCGGTCTTTGTCTTTGACGAACCCTTCACCGGCGTGCGGGTGGTGGCCTATCCGATGATCTGGTTGGCGCTGGTGATCTTTTCGCTGGCGATGTGGCGCGGCCGCGGGCGGCGCGATCAGTCGTCCAGCGTGACCCAAACGGGGACGTGATCCGAAGGCTTGTCGCCCGCGCGCACCTCGCGGTCGATGCCGGCGCCGGTCAGCCGGTCGGCGGCCTGCGGCGACAGCAGGATATGGTCGATGCGGATGCCGTTGTTCCGCTCCCACGCATTGGCCTGATAGTCCCAGAAGCTGTAGTGGCCCGGCCCCGCCTCGCAGGCGCGAAAGGCATCCAGCATCCCAAGGTTCAGCATCCGGCGAAAGGCGTGCCGGCTCTGCGGCAGATACAGCGCATCCTCGGCCCAGGCATCGGGGCGGGCCGCGTCTTGCGCCTGCGGGATCACGTTGTAATCGCCCGCGCAAAGAAACGGCTCCTCCTGCGCCAGCAGATCGCGCAGTCGCGCCTCCATCCGGGCCATCCAGGCCAGTTTGTAGTCGTATTTCGGCCCCGGCGCCGGGTTGCCGTTGGGCAGATAAAGCCCGCACACCCGGATCGGGCGCGGCCCCATCACCGTCGCCTCGATCCAGCGCGCCTGTTCGTCGGTCTCATCCCCCGGCAGGCCGCGCGTCACATCTTCCAGCGGCAGGCGCGACAGGATCGCCACGCCGTTGAAGCCCTTTTGCCCGTGGGTTTCGACGCGGTAGCCCATGTCCTCGAACAGATCGCGGGGAAAGCCTTCGTCCACCGACTTGATTTCTTGCAGGCAGACGACATCCGGCTTTGCCGCGGCCAGCCAGCGGGGCAGGGCCTCGGCGCGCGCCTTGATGCCGTTGATGTTGAAGGTCGCAAGCCGCATGGACAGCCTCT
The DNA here is from genome assembly GCA_025458525.1 of Cypionkella sp. Taxonomy (GTDB): domain Bacteria; phylum Pseudomonadota; class Alphaproteobacteria; order Rhodobacterales; family Rhodobacteraceae; genus Pseudotabrizicola. Next base: position 936 of record JALOSF010000117.1, read on the forward strand.
CTGGTGATGCAGCCCCAGCTATCGGCCAATGGGCAGGCCAAATCAACCCTTGTTGCAGGGCCGCGCGCCAGCACTTACCCACAGGGCGACTTTTCTGTGGATAATACAATTTAAGCGAGAAAAATTTTAGGCGAATCGCCTGGCCGTTGCTAGCGTGTAAAGCATGCGTCATGCACAACCTGAGGGGGTATTATCGTGGTCGCCTTTGCACATACTGTTGAAAAAGTTGAAGAAATTTTCACGCCGGCCGACATGTTTTCGGGGGCCGACACCGCGATGATGACCTCGGTTGCCAGTGCGATGATGACGTCGGTTGCCAGTGCGATGATGACCTCGGTTGCCTCGGCGGTCATGACATCGGTCGCGCAAGAGGAGGCAGCCGGGCAGGATCAGGCCGCGCGCTTTTCCGGGGTGCAGACCAGCCTGATGACCAGCGTCGCCGCGGTCTGAACCGGCACGGGATGCGGCTGGCCCTGCCAGGCGCGGGCGCATCCTCTCTCACCGAAGGGAACCGTGATGGGCGATGTCGTTTCTCTGCCGCGGTCAGGGACCGGATGTGCGCGCGCCGCGGTTCCGGCCCTGATGGATCTGTTCGCCCGGCGCAGGCGGGGGCGGCATGATCCGTTCTGGCTCAAGGAAAACGCCGAACTGCTGCAAATCCTCGCGGCGCTTGGCGCAACGGATCTGGTCGATCTGGACCCGCTGCGGCCAAGGGCGGGCAGCCTGATGCAGGAGTTGCGGTTTTTCCCGCAGTATTACCGGATGTATCTGTCGATTGCGCTGGACCTGCGGGCGCTTGGCCTGAGCGAGGTGCCGCTCGAGGAGATGGCGGCCTTCATCCTGGCACAGGATCTGCCAGCGGGAGAGCTTTCAGACCTGCACCGCGGCGAGGTGCAGCTGCTGTTGCATCGCGCCGGGGCCGGGGGGGCGCCTGATGGCGCGCTCGCCGCGCGGCTGCACCGTTTTGCGACCCAACCGGCGGGCTTTTGCCTGCCCAACCGGCGGGCGGCCTATGATCTTACGCATATCGTCTTTCATGCCGCCGATTACGGGCGTCGGCCGCTTGCGCGCGATGCCGCGCGGCGGCGCAGTCTGATCCATGTCGGGCTGGTGGCCTGGCTTGAGGGCAATCTTGATCTGCTGGCGGAAGTGACGCTTGCGCTGCGCCTGTCGGGCGAAACGGTGCCGGCCCTGTGGGATGCGGCGGTCGCGCGGGGGGCCGACGACATGATGTTCGAGGCGGGGCACGACGCGGGGCCGTTTGACGATGACTATCACCAATATCTGGTGCTGAACTGGGCCCTTGGGGCGGCGACGGGTGCGGCCTTTCGGGGCGGCGGGCCCGGACAGGCGCGGCTGATCCGCAGCCGTGCCCGACCGGCATCTGCGCTGCACGAGCTGTCGCTGGCGCTGCTGGACATGGGCGAGGCGCGGCGCCCCGACTGGGCACAGATGCGCTGGCGGCTTTGGCCGGCCTTGTCGCAGGCGGCGCGCGCGCGTCTGGAGGCCGTCGAAACCCTGCCGGAATTCGGCGGCTTCTTTGCCGGTTTCGCCCGTGCGGGCCAGCGCGACGCCGGCCCGCAGATTGCCACGACCGACAGGGGGGCGCGCGCATGAGGTTTGTCGCGCAACAGCCCGTCGTGGCGGGGCTTTTGTTCCTGCTTGGCTCCACGCTGGCGGCAACCCTTGCCGATGGCACGGTCAAGGATCTGTCCCACCGGGTCGAGGCGCCGCAGGTGTTTTTCCTGTCGGGCCTTGTGATGGCGGGTCTGTCGCTGCTGGTCGCGCGGGCGGGCGGGCGGTTTGGCCTGTTCAGCACCAGCTGCCTGAGGACATCGGTGCCGGGGCTTCTGATGGGGCGTTCGGTTGCCACTGTGGCGGCCTCGATGGGGTTCTTTTATGCGATCGCCCTGATTCCGCTGGCTGAAATCTTCCTGTTCGTCGGTCTGATGCCGCTGATGGCGGCGCTGATGTCGCGCCCGCTGTTGGGCGAGGAGGTGGATGCCACGGCCTGGATCGGGCTTGGCCTTGGGCTGCTTGGGGTGATGATGCTGTTTCCGGGCGGACTGTCCGGGCTGACGCTGGGCCATCTGTCGGGCTTTGCCGGGGCTTTTGCCGGGACGGTTTCGCTGGTGCTGTCGCGGCTGATGGCGCGGCGCGAGGCGAATACGCTGGTGCAGGTGTTCTATCCGAACCTGTGCCTTGCGGGGGCCGCGGCGCTTTTGCTGCCAGCGGTGTGGCAACCGCTGGCGGGCGGCGATCTGCTGCGCATCCTGCTCTATTCAGGGCTGCTGTTCCTTGCGCGCTGGACCATGGTTCTGGTGATGCAGCGCCTTCGCGCGCCGGTGGCGCTTCCGCTCATGAACATCCAGTTCGTCTGGATGGTCGCGGTCGGGTTCCTGTTCTTTGCCGAAGTGCCCGCGCTGACCACCGTTCTGGGCGCGGGGCTGGTGATGGCGGCGGGCGGCATCGCGCTTTTGGATCAGGCGCGTCAGGACCGGCGCAGCCAAAGACCCCTGCCATCGTCCGGGCCCGCGCCGATCCCGGCGGAATAGCGGCCATGGCCCACAGGCCCGGCGCGCCCGCGGGTCAGATCGAAAACGAGGTGCCGCAGCCACAGCTGCTGCTGGCATTGGGATTTTCGATCACAAAGCGCGCGCCGATCAGTTCCTCGGTAAAGTCGATGACCGCGTTTTGCAGGAAGGGCAGCGAAATCTGGTCCACCAGAACGCGCTGTCCGTCCTTTTCCAGCACCAGATCATCGCCTGCCGGATCATCCAGTTTGATTTCATACTGAAAGCCGGAACAGCCGCCGCCTTCGACGGCCACGCGCAGCGCCTTTTGCTCGCCCGTCATGGCGGCGATTTCGGCCAGCCGGGCAAACGCACGGTCCGTCACGCGGGGAGGGAGGGTCAGGTCCATGATTTTTCACATATCCTTGGTGCGATGCGTGCAATATAAGCCCTAAGCAACAGTTCAACAAGAACGGGCATCTTATGCTTGCGCCTTTCGCCTGCCTTCCCGACGCGTCCCGTGGCCGTCTGCACACCGAACGGGTGTCGTCCTTTCGCTCGCCGTTTCAGCGCGACCGCGACCGGATCATCCATTCCTCGGCCTTTCGGCGGCTGAAGCACAAGACGCAGGTCTTTGTCGAGCATGAGGGCGATTACTACCGCACGCGCCTGACCCATTCGATCGAGGTGGCGCAGGTCGCGCGCACGATTTCCGGCGTGCTGGGGCTGAACACCGATCTGGCCGAATGCATCGCCCTTGCGCATGATCTGGGCCATACGCCCTTTGGCCATACCGGAGAGGACGCGCTGGCCGCGCTGATGGCGCCCTATGGCGGGTTCGACCACAATGCGCAGGCGCTGCGCATCGTGACGCGGCTGGAGCGGCACTACGCCGATTTCGACGGGCTGAACCTGACCTGGGAAAGTCTCGAAGGCATCGCAAAGCACAATGGCCCGGTCATTGGCGAAAATGCCGACCCAAAGCACGCAGGCCCCTTGCCCTATGCGCTGGCCGAGGTGAATGCCGCCTGGGATCTGGAACTTCACACCCACGCGAGCGCCGAGGCGCAGGTGGCGGCGATTGCCGATGACGTGGCCTATAGCCACCACGATCTGCATGACGGCTTGCGATCTGGCCTGTTCAGCGAGGCCGATCTGATGGACCTGCCCGTCACCGGCCCGGCCTTTGCCGAGGTCGACGCGCTGTATCCGGGGCTGGAGCCGATGCGTCGGCGGCACGAAGCCTTGCGCCGCGTCTTTGGCCGCATGGTCGAGGATGTGATCGCGGTGGCACAGGGCCGGCTGGAGGCCGCGCGCCCGCAATCGGTGGAAGACATTCGCCTGATGGGCACCACGATCATCCGCTTTTCCAAGCCGCTCTATCAGGAACTGAAGGCCATTCGCAGCTTTCTGTTCCACCGCATGTATCGCGCGCCTTCGGTGATGGAGGTGCGCGCCAAGGTCACGCAGGTGGTGCAAGAGCTGTTTGGCGCCTTCATGGCCGATCCGCGGCTGCTGCCCGACGCCTGGGAAGATGCGGTCGCAGGCTGCGCCGATCAGACCGAACTGGCCCGCACCATCGCGGATTATGTGGCGGGCATGACCGACCGCTTTGCCATTCAGGAGCATGGTCGGATTTGTGGCGCCGCCCTGATCGAAACCCATACGGGCCCCAACTTCCCCGCCTGAGGCCGGTCAGGCCCGGCGCGCGGCCAGCAGCCAAAGCCCGGCAAGGCCGAGCGAGATCACCATGTTCCACCCGGCCATCGACAGGCCGAGCAGCGACCACGGCACCGCATCGCAGCGCACGGGGGCGGCGACGGCGGCATTGGGGTTCAACAGGTCATCGACGCTGACCCCGGCGATCGAGCCGCCGCTACAGGATTGCAGCCCCTCCCACCAGCCATATTCGACCCCCATGTGAAAGCCGCCGATGCCCGCAGTGGCAAGCGCAGCGAGCGCCCCAAGCGCCAGGATCCAGCGGTTGGGCACCAGCAAAGCCAGGATCAGCACCGCCACGGCCGCCGCATGTGGCCATCTTTGCCACAGGCAGAGCGCGCAAGGCGCAAGCCCGCCGATGTGTTGAAACGCAAAGGCCGCGGCAAGCAGGGCGGCAGACCCGGCCCCGGCCAGAACAGCGAGGGTGCGGGAGGGCAGGGTGGTCAGCATCGTCTTTCCTTTGAACCGGCAGGGCCGCCGCAGGCGACCGTTCGAACGGCATGACCATAGGGCGGGTCTGTGCGTTGGTGAAATCACGTTCGGGCGGGCCATAGGGCGAAAGCCGCGGGGGCGCCAGAAAAATCCGCAAGCCGCGCGGCCGGCCTGATGTTGGCGCGCCCTGCCCGGTGGCGCGAACCAGGCGTTGCGTGCGGCGCGGCCCGCGTTAAGGTTGTCACGGGCGAGTCAGGGGGGCGTGATGGAGTGGCGAGGACGGCGGGGCAGCCGCAACATCGAGGATCGTCGCGGCAGCACCGGCGCGCGCGTCGGCGGGATCGGCGGGGTGGGCGCGATTGCGGTGCTGGTGATCGGCTATTTCCTTGGCATCGATGTGACGCCGCTGTTGCAAGATCCGGCGGGCGCACCGGCCGCACCGGCCGAGCTGACCGAGGCCGATCGCGCGGCGGGAGAGTTCGTGTCGGTCACGCTGGCCGACACCGAGGAGGTCTGGGCGCAGCTGTTTCGTGAGCAGTTGGGGCGCGAGTATCGCCCGGCCACGCTTGTGCTGTTCAAGGGCGTGACGCAAAGCCCGTGTGGCGGCGCGTCGGGGGCGACCGGCCCGTTCTATTGCCCGGCCGATCGCAAGGCTTACCTCGACACCGATTTCTTTACCGTGATGGAAAACCGGCTGGGCGCGCGGGGTGATTTTGCCGCCGCCTATGTCGTAGCACACGAGATTGCCCATCATGTCCAGAACGAGCTTGGCATTCTTGGGCGCGCCAACCAGTTGCGCCAGCAGGTCAGCGAGGCCGACAGCAATGCCATCTCGGTGCGTGTCGAATTGCAGGCCGATTGCCTGTCGGGGGTCTGGGCGCGCACGGCATCGCAGAATTTCGGCTCGATCAGCCGTGGCGACATCGAGGAGGCGGTGAATGCCGCGCGCCAGATCGGTGACGATACCTTGCAAAGTGCCGCGGGCCGCCGCCCGATGCCGCATACCTTTACCCATGGCACATCGGATCAGCGCGCGCGCTGGTTCCTGACCGGCTTGCAATCGGGCCAGATCGCCGATTGCGACACTTTCTCGACCGATCGGCTTTGATGCTTGCGCCCTGTTGACGCGGCGGGGCGGGACGGATAAACGACATCGCAAGATGCCCGAGTGGTGGAATTGGTAGACGCAGCGGATTCAAAATCCGCCGCCGCAAGGCTTGTCGGTTCGAGTCCGACCTCGGGCACCATTCCCTTTTCAGATCCGGCCGTGCCACTGGCGTGCCGTTGATTCGCCGCAGAGCGCCGCGGGGATCGTTCAGATTCGGGTCAAATGCGCATAAATTTTGGGATTGGCCACGGATCGGCAACCGCGACGCGGCGGCCTTGTCCGCAGCAGGGCG
>JALOSF010000118.1 GCA_025458525.1 Cypionkella sp.
CCCAGTCCAGCGTCAGGCCGGTGGCGACGATCAGGTAATCGTAATCCAGCCGTTGCCCGCCGGTGGTGGTGACAGACTTGCCCACCGGGTCAATGGCGGCGGCATGTTCGGGGATCAGCGTGACCCCTTTGGGCAGCCAGTCGGTTGTCTGGCTGACCGAATAGCCCGCAGGCTTCAGCCCCGCGGCGATCAGTGTAAAGCCCGGCTGGTACCAGTGTTCCTTGCGCCCGTCGACGATGGTGATGCTGGCCCCGTCCAGCCGCCGGGACAGGCGGTTGGCAAAGGCCGCGCCACCCGCGCCTGCACCCAGGATCACGACGCGGGCCTTGGTTGCAACAGATTGCGAACGGGCCGGTGCCGTTCCGGCCATGGCAACAAGCCCCGCGGCCGTCAGGCCAAGGAACCCGCGCCGCGATGCAGCAGCGTTCAGGGGGTGTGTCATGCGCGTCCTCCATACATATGCGCATTCTTGCATGAAAAACACCTGAAAACCTTGATGCAAGTCAAACAGTGCCGCCCGAAATGATGGCACTGTGACGCAGGTTTACGCTTTTTCCGCCCTTTCGGGCCTGCGGAGGACAACCATGCGCCTTACGATTCGCACCAGCCTGGCCATGCGGGCGCTGATGTATTGTGCCGCCAACCCCGACCGCACCGTGCGCAAGCACGACATCGCCGAGGCGTGCAAGGTTTCGGAAAACCATCTGGCGCAAGTCGTGCATGCACTGGGGCAAAAGGGGTTTCTGGCCACCCAGCGCGGCCGCTCGGGCGGGTTGCGCCTGGGCCGCCCGATGGAGGAGATCACCGTGGGCCAGGTCTTTCGCGCGCTGGAGGCCGAGGTGCCCTTTGCCGAATGCTTCGGCGCCGAGACCGAATGCCCGCTGCGCGCCGCCTGTCGGCTGAACTGCGTGCTGGCCGAGGCGCTGGAGGCCTTTTACGCCAAGCTGGATACCGTGACGCTGGCCGATCTGGTGGCAGGCAACCGCCCGCTGGCCGACCTGCTGCGCGCGGCCTGACCGGGGCGGGGCTTGCCTTTGGCCCGGGCAACTGACATTTAACTGTCAGCAACATGGCATCCTGTGCGGCCGGACCCTTTCCGAGGGGGGCCGCGGCGCGTAAGTCAGGGGCCAGATTCACCCGCCCGGGACTCCAAGGAGGAAACCCATGCTCAACAACATCGGCCTGCCTGGCCTTCTGCTTATCGCCGTCGTCGTGCTGGTGCTGTTCGGCCGCGGCAAGATCAGCGCCCTGATGGGCGAAGTCGGCAAGGGCATCACCGCCTTCAAGCGCGGCGTGAAGGACGAAAGCGCCGAAATCGAAAAGACTGCCGAGGCCGCCCGCGACGTGACCCCGCAGGCCGACAAGGACAAGGTCTGACCGCGCAAGCGGTCCGCAAGGGGGCCTGAGCCATGTTCGATCTCGGAATGTCCGAGCTGCTTGTCATCGGCATCGTCGCGCTGATCGTGATCGGTCCCAAGGACCTGCCCGTGATGTTCCGCACCATGGGCCGCTTCACGGCCAAGGCCCGCAACATGGCGCGCGAGTTCAGCCGCGCGATGGAGGCGGCCGCGGATGAAACCGGCGTCAAGGATGTGGCGTCCGACCTGCGCAAGGTGACCGACCCCAAGTCGATGGGCATCGACGCGCTGAAGGATGCGGCAACAAAGTTCGAGGCCTGGGACCCCAGGCGCAGCGCCACCCCGACGCATGCGGCCCCGGCCGCCGCCGCCCCGGTGGCTGCCGCCGCACCCGCGCCCGCCGCCCCCCCTGCATCCTCCATCGGCCCGGCCACGCAGGCCTTGGCCGAAGAACGCGCCGCCCGTTCGGCGGCCGCGGCGGAAACGGCGGCTGCCTTGCGCGCCGCGCGTGACGGCGAAAGCGGACCCCAGTCATGACCAAGGACGACATCGAGGACAGCGCGGCCCCGCTGATCGAGCATCTGGCCGAACTGCGCAACCGCCTGATCTGGGCGGTCAGTTCCTTCATCGTGGCGATGGTGCTGTGCTTTGTCGTGGCCGACCCGATCCTGCGGTTCCTGCTGGTGCCGATCGAGGATGCCATGCGCAGCCTGGGCAACCCCAACCCGGTGATGCAGTACACCGCGCCGCAGGAATACTTCTTTGTGCTGGTGCGGATTTCCATGGTCTGCGGGCTGGCGGTATCGTTCCCGATCATCGGCTATCAGCTGTGGCGCTTTGTGGCCCCGGGCCTTTACCGCAGCGAAAAGCAGGCGTTCCTGCCGTTCCTCGTCGCCTCGCCGGTGCTGTTCTTCACCGGGGCCCTGTTCGCGCATTACATCGTCACGCCGCTGGCGATGAACTTCTTCCTTGGCTTTGCCGATGCGGCCTCGCTCTTGTCGGTGATTTCGGCGGCGCTGGTCGATGCACCGGCCGGTGTTCCGGTTCCCGAAGCGGCGCCGGTGCCCAAGGAAGGGGTGGAGATCATCTTTCAGGGCAAGGTGAACGAGACGCTGGACATCTCGCTCAAGCTGATCATCGCGTTCGGGCTGTGCTTTCAGTTGCCGGTCCTGCTGACGCTGATGGGCAAGGCCGGGCTGGTCAGCGCGGCGGGGTTGGGTTCGATCCGCAAATATGCCGTGGTGCTGATCCTGCTGGTGGCAGCCCTGGTGACCCCGCCGGATGTGATGAGCCAGCTGATCCTGTTCGCGGCGGTCTATCCGCTTTACGAGGTGTCCATCTTCCTGATCCGCCGGATCGAGCGCAAGCGCGAGGCCGAGTTGCGCGCGCAAGGGTTGTGGATGGAGGACGAGGACGACACAGGCGAGGCCAAGCCGTGACCGACCCCCTGATCCGCATCGCCGAGGCGCTGGAACGCCTGGCCCCCGCGCCGCTGCCTGCGCCCGATTTCGCCGCCGCCTCTGCCTTTTTGTGGCACACCGGGCCGGACCGGCTGGACCCGGTGGCCCGGGTGGCGCGGGTGGACATCGGGTTGCTGGTGGGCGTGAACCGTTCGCGCGACACGCTCTTGGCCAACACGGCGCAGTTCGCCAAGGGGTATGCGGCGAACAACGCGTTGCTGTGGGGTGCGCGCGGCATGGGAAAATCCAGCCTGGTCAAGGCGGTGCATGGCGCGGTTGCGGCAGGCCATCCGGCCCTGAAACTGGTCGAGATTGCGCGCGACGACCTGCCCACCATCGCCCGCCTGCTGGGCCACCTGCGCGCCGCGCGCGATTGCCGGTTTATCCTGTTCTGCGATGATCTGTCCTTCAGCCACGACGACCAGCATTACAAGGCGCTGAAGGCGGTGCTGGACGGCGGCATTGAAGGGCGCCCCGACAACGTGATCTTCTATGCCACATCGAACCGGCGCCACCTGATGCCGCGCGACATGATCGAGAACGAACGCTCCAGCGCCATCAACCCGTCCGAGGCGGTGGAGGAAAAGGTGTCGCTGTCGGACCGTTTCGGGCTGTGGCTGGGGTTCCATCCTTGCGACCAAGACCAGTACCTGGCGATGATCCGCGGTTACTGCGATGCGGCCGGGCTGGCGATTGCCGACGAAACCCTGCGGGCCGAGGCGATCGAATGGCAGGCCACCCGCGGGGCGCGGTCGGGCCGGGTTGCCTGGCAGTTCTTTTGCGATCTGGCCGGGCGCCACGGAATCGCGGTGGCCTGACCGCCCCTGCGGTGCGCCTGTGGCATCGGTCGGATGCCTCCGGCGGGGATATTTCGATCAAGGCAAAGCAGGCACCGACAGCGCGCCGATGGCGTGCTGCTTTCGCTTTTTGCAAGGATACCAAGCGGTGCCGATCGATGCGCCACTGATGGTGCGGATGGCAGCCGCTGCCGGCCTGCGATGCGCCACGTCGGGTGCTGTCAGCTGAACCCATGAAAGGGGCCATCAAGGCAGGTGGTTCCCGCGGTCGGGCTCGATCTGGCGAGGAACGCATCCAGGGGCATGCGGTCGAGGCTGCCGGTGTTGCCGTGATCGCGCGGCAGGTCCGGTGCGCGCGCTGTTCGTCTGGCGCCAGGCCCTGTGACTGATCGGCACGGTGGTCTGTGCCGGGGCACATGATCGGACCCGGGCGCTGGCGCGGCTGATTCCGCATTCGGGCGGAGGCAAGGCGCGCGCCGCAGCATGCTGGCGGCGCGTGCCTAGATCAGCCACCAGCCCGCGCGCTTGATCTCGTTGCGGATCACCTGTTCGCGCACCGGCAGATCGGCGCGGTCGAACAGCGGGCGCACCTTTTCGCGCCCCTTGTCCTGATAGATCAGCTTCTTGGCCGGCTCCCATTCCTTGAGCAACTGCTTCACCTCCTTGGGGGCGGTGACGGTTTCCAGCACCGCTACCACCCGGTCGGATTCGCGGGCATAAAGCAGCGGCAGGTTGCGCCAGTGGCAGGTGACATCGCCATCCAGCCCCGCCAGTGCAGGCCCCGGCCGCCCGCCGCCAAACGACGCGACCACCAGCGGCAAGGCCACCTGATCCAGCCAGGGGTCCAGCACCTGGGCTGCCAGCGCATCGCCCGGATCGTTGCGGATCGCCACGGCGTAATCGGCAAAGCGCTTGCCGAACCGCCGCGGGCAGGCGCCAAAGAACCAGCCCGCGTTGAAATACAGATACCGCCGCCAGTGTTCGTCGGGCTGGCTGCGGTCCAGCGTTGTCTCGATCTCCAGTCCGAAACGGTCGTAAAGCGCCTTCCAGATCGCGGCATAGCCCAGATAGGGCTGCGGTTCCGGCCATGTCCCTTCCACCCGGACCGACGCCGAGGGGCGGGCAAAGTCGAACGCCACCTGATCGAGCGGCCCGGTGATCAGCGTATCGGTATCCAGAAACAGGAACGGCTCGGCTTCGGGCAGGGCGGCCAGCCCTTCGATCTTGTTGCCATAAGGGTAGGCGGCGCCGAAAAAGCGCGATTCGAACCCCACGAACCGCGCGCCGAACCCCTGAAGCGCATCGCGCAAGGGGCCGGGCGGCAGGCGCGGGTCACGGTCGGGCCAGCGCCAGCCGGGCAGGGGTTCCATCAGCCAGGTGCGGGCCAGCAGATCGGGGGCATGGGCGCGCAAGGATGCCAGCAGGATCAGCGCCTGCCAGGCCAGCCGCCCGTCCTGCACCACCAAAGCCAGATTGAACGCTTGCCCGCTTGCGGCTTTCCCGGCCATGCTGCCCCTCGTTACCCTGTCGCCGGTTCGCCCCGGCCGTTGTTGCCAGCATAGACCGCCCGCCCGCCTTGCGAAAGGAGATTGCCGTGAACCGCCTTGCCTTCGCGCTTGCCTTGGCCTTGCTTGCCCCGCTGCCGCTGGCGGCGCAATCCTTCACCACCGCCGCCGAAATCCGCCCGATCCTAGAGGCGACGCGCGGCGCATGGCTTGCCCTGCGCCGGTGGGAGGGCCAGGAGCTGCTGTATTTCACCCATCTTGAAAGCTGGCGCTGCGGCATGGCGCAGGTGCGGTTTTCCGTCAACTCCACCGCCGCGGCGCGGGTGTGGGACATGCCGCCTTGCCTGACCGGCACCGCAACCCCCAACGCCATACCGGCCGACCGGCTGCCTTACACCGAACTGCCGGTCGAGGCACTGCAGACCGTGACCGTGGTGGTTGTCCTGTCCGATGGCACCGAGTTGCGGCAGGATTACACCCGCGCCCAGATCCTCATGCCTTGACGGGGGGCGAAAACCGCAAGGACAGGCAGGACATGCCGCCATCGAGCTTTGCACATTCGCTGTTGCCGATCTCGTGCACCGCATACCCTGCCGCCTCCAGCCGGTCGCGCGTGCGCGGGAAACCGGCAGGCATCAGCACCAGATCGTTGAAGCGGATGGTGTTGGCCGCCGCTTCCTCGCCGTCGGCCACGTCGATCACGCGGTAGCCGTCGAAACAGCCCGTGGCCGACAGGCGCCGGGTGGACAGGATGGTTTCCTCGTCCAGCAGCGAACAGTCGGTCTTGAAATGCAACACACCCGGCGGGGTGGCCACCTCGCGCAAGGTCCAGCCCCAGCGCGCGACGATCCCCGCCAGGTCTGCAATGCCGGCCGCATCGGTGCGGGCCGACCGGCCGACCAGAATCTCGGTCTCGCACATCAGGATGTCGCCGCCTTCGATGGTGCCCGGCCCTTCGATCCGCGCCACCTCGTCATAGAATGCGGCCAGATGCGGCGCCATTTCCGCCGCCTCGCCCAACCGTGACGGCGCGCCCGGCCGCATCACCACGGCCCCTTGCGGCAGGCAAAGCGCGGTATCCTCCACGAACACCGCATCGGGGAAATCCTCCAGCGGGTCCAGCACCGTCACCGCCGCCCCGGTGGACCGCAGCGCCGCGACATAGTCGGCATGATGTGCGCGCATCAGCGCCAGATCGGGCGCCCCGGTATCCACCGCGCGCAGGCCCTGCACGATGCTGGCGCCCGGCAACCGGCAGATCGCATGGGTGAAACGATAGCTATGCGCGGACATGGCGCCCCCCTGATTTTCCCCTTGCTACCCCGGGGGCCACAAAAGGAAAAGCGCCGAGGCAGAAATACCCCGGCGCCATCATCTTTCCCGAAATACCCACGGGGATTTTCAAGGTGGGCGTGCCCCCCTTGAAGCGGGGGTGCGGGGGCGGCAGTCCCCGCGTCTGCCCTTACATGTCCGCGGCGCGCTCGGCCTCGACCTTGGCGGTCGCGGCTTCGACGGCGGCGTTGAAGGCATCCAGCACCTCGGCGCCGTCCTTCACGTTGGCGCGGAACCAGTCGAACACCGGGGCAGCGGCAGCCTTGAAGGCGGCCTTTTCCTCGGGGGTGGGCACATAGATGTCGCCGCCTGCGGCCTTGAACGCCTCATAGGCCGCGATTTCCTTGCGCTTCGGCGATGCGAAGGTCGCCTGTTGCAGGGCGGCAAAGCCGTCCAGCACCACGCGCTTCTGCGCCTCCGTCATGCCCGAGAAGCGGTCGTTCGACATCCACCAGAAGGCGCCCATGTAGCTGTGGCCATCCAGCGTGATGTATTTCAGCCCGGCATCGGGGAACTTCATGTTCATGATGTCG
>JALOSF010000195.1 GCA_025458525.1 Cypionkella sp.
GCAAGGTAGGCCGCCGTGTGAAACAACAGCGCGTGGTTTTCGCTGAAATACCACTGCACGTCATTGCCGGGTTCATCCATCCAGTAGCGGTAGCTCAGGATCGCCTGATCCACCCGCGCGCGCAGCGCCTCGGACATCAGGTGCCCCCAGCGTGTGCGGCCCCACAAAAGCGGCACCAGCGCAAAGTCGGCGCAGTCCCAGCACTCTTCGATCGTGGGCAGGGTGTCCGTGATCATCCCTTCGGTCCGTGCATCGCACAGACCCAGAGCCAGCCGCGCCAGCGCCGCCACGGTGTCAGGTTCGGCCTTGTCGGCAACCCAGTGCAGCGCCTCGTCCACCCGATCGGGCAGTGTTGCTGGTATTGCCGCTTGGGCGGCCATATCGCAGACCTCAACCCCAAAGGTCCGCCCCGCGGTGAAGCCACCGGCCGACAGTGTGACCCGAAAATGGCGGAAGTCGCCGGGCAGGTCAGCCACCCGCGCCAACTCCAGCCGGGTGGCGCCGGCGGGCAAAGACTGCGTGGCGGTCTGCGCCTGATGCGACATGAAATCGCCTTCGACCTTCACCAATATCTCGGCGCTGCAGGGCAGGGGGTGCGGCAGAGACAGCGCCACCATGCCGCTGGTGTAGGCCGGCGCGTCGAAATGCATGGTTGCCAGCGCGCGTTCGACTGCTTGCGCCGTTGCCAGATCGGGGACCGCAATCCCGGCCACGCCAGAAGGCCCGTCCAGCCAATCCATCTGGAAATAATAGCGCGCGTCACGTTCGGCCAGATCGTCGAAAGCCACCTCGATCCGGTTCTCGCCCGCTTGCAGTGTGACCTCGAATTCCGCGCGCGTCTCGGCGTTGCGGCGGTAGGGCGCCATCCAGCCGACCTCAACCCCGTTGACCGTCAGCACCGCCCCACCACAGGTGCGTATCGCGAGCCGCGCAGGGCCTGCCTGTTCGACGGCCAAGGTGCAGGTCGCCACCGTCGCAATGTGCGTGGCGCGAAACCAGAAGCCCGACAGGTCCAGCCGGGGTGAGCCAAAGGGAAGCCAGACCCTCGTTTGCGTCCTGTCCATCGGCCTCAGATCAGGCCGTTTGCCCCGGCGTTCGGCGGCGAACTTGGTACGGCAAGGGTATTCGTGCGGGATGATGTTCTTTTCCTTGGTCAGGAAAAAGAACGGGTCCATCTCGCCCGCCATGGGCTGGTCAGGCACGTCATACCGCGTCGCGACATCGCAATGCGCTCACCGGGACGGGGGTAAAGTCGGTGTAGGCCTGATTTTCCCCTGTCATCCCCCAGACAAAGGCATAAGGCCCGGTGCCCGCCCCCATGTGGATGGACCATGCAGGCGACAGTACGATGTCGCCATTCGCCACCACCAGATGCCGGGTCTGGTCAGGGCGGCCCATGAAGTGCATCACCCGGTCTTCGGCGCCCATGTCGAAGTAGCAATAGGCCTCCATCCGCCGCTCATGCAAATGCGGGGGCATGGTGTTCCAGATGCTGCCCGGCGCGGGGTCGGTGATCCCCATCAGAAGCAGACAAGATGGCGCAACCTCGGGGTGTATATACATGGCAAGGCTGCGCTGGTTTGACTTTGCCGGGTCGCCCAGTGTGATGCGCTTTGCCTGATCCCGGGCGATCAGCCGGTGGGGATGGTCGGCCCCAGCGGGGACCGAGTTGATGTAGAACCACGCCGGCTGTACAGGATCGTCGCTTTCCATCGTCACCGACCGCGCGCCCCGCCCGACATAAAGAATGTCGCGGTTGCCCATGGCAAAGCGCTGTCCGTCCACGGTAATGGCCCCCGGCGCCCCAAGATTGGCAATCCCCGCCTCGCGCGTCGAAAAGAAAAGCTCGGTTCCAAGCTCGGCCCCGTCGCCAAAGGTCAGCGGTATGTCCGCAGGGCAGCAGCCCCCGACGATCATCCGGTCAACATGCGTATAGGTCAGCCGCAGCCCGCCTGCAGTGAACGCCTCCCCGATCAGGTAATCCGCGCGCAGACGGTCGGTCGTCGCGGTCATGACATCGGCGGGATTGCCGCCATAGCGCACGTCCATCTTGCCGGACACTTTTTCAGCGGTCATGCCGCCTCTCCTTGTTTTTCAAGCTGTCCCTCAGCCTCGACCAGACACAGGATGGCCAGCGCCTGGCCGTAACCGGTCGGCTGAATCGGGATATCGCGGTAGAACTGCAGGTCATGGCCCATCCGCGTGCCGTACGACACGCCCTGCACCGTGCCGCCGCTGTTGATGTTGCGCAGGACCGCCCCAACCGCGCGCCAGCCGGCTGCCGCCCAGGTCGGCCCGCCAATACCCAGGCGCGCGGCCTTCAGCAGGCCATAGCCGAACCCGGCCGTGGCGCTGATCTCTTCGTAGCTTGAAGGGTCATCCAGCAACGTGCGCCAGGCCCCGGAGGCGCATTGCAGTGGCAACAGCGCGTGCACCTGTGCTGCCAGCACACCCTCCAGATATATGCGCACCCCGCCGGGCAGCGCGCCGATCTCGATCAGGTCCAGAATGCAGGCGGTAATCCAGGCATTCCCCCGCGCCCAGCGGGCCCGGGCAAAGTTGTGGCGGCCCTCAAACGTCCAGCCGTGGAACCAGAGGCCAGTTTCGGGGTCCGACAGATAGCGGGTGTGGACCAGGAACTGGCGTATCGCCTCATCCACCAACTCGGTCCGACCGCTGGCATGCCCGTAGCGCGCCAGAAACAGACCCGCCATGAACAGCGTGTCATCCCACAACTCTCCGGGGTTCAGTCTGTCCGACACGTCATGCTGCAAGCCAC
>JALOSF010000119.1 GCA_025458525.1 Cypionkella sp.
GCCTGACCTTGGGTCGCGTGTTCTGGCCATGGATGCCATGGTGCCGATCGTTGCGTCCGACAACCCGCTGCCCGAAATCAGCACGCGCGATCTGGCGCGTGTTCTGTCGGGTGAGGTGGACAACTGGGCAGATCTGGGCGGACCTGACATGCCGCTTGTGGTGCATGGTCTGGCGCAGGATGCCGCTTTGCAGCGTGCCCTTGCTGCCCGGCTTGGGCGCGATGTGGCGGCGCAAGTGGTGCATGAGGACATCGTTTCACTGGGAAATGCGGTGCAGCGCGACCCGTTTGCCTTGGCCATGACCGTGCGGGCGGGTGTGCTTTCCGCGCGGGCCCTGCCGCTTACCGACAGCTGTGGTTTTCCGCTGTTGCCATCCGCACTGGCGGTCAAGGCCGAAGATTATCCGTTGGCACTGCCGATCTTCCTGCTGACACCAAAGCGCCGTTTGCCGCTGTTCGTGCGGGAATTTCTGACCTTTCTCGAGACACCGCAGGCGCAAGCCGTGGTCGCCGCATCAGGCTGGATCGACCGGCAGCCAGAGCGGCAACCGCTGACGGCCGATGGGTTGCGGTTGATCAATGCCATTCAGGGTGCCGGAGAGGAGACGACGCTGGCCGATCTGAAGCGGCTGGCAGATGCGATGGATGGGGCAGAGCGCCTGTCTTTGACCTTTCGCTTTCAGGATGGGTCAAGTGAGCTTGACGCGTCATCCCGCAGCAACCTGGAAGACCTGGCGCGGTTGATCGACGTGGGCGTGTTTGGCGGCTATCAGCTTGTTCTGGCCGGATTTTCGGATGGATCAGGCGCGGCGAACGCCAATCGCGCGCTTAGCCAGACACGTGCCGAGGGCGTCTTGACCGGCTTGGCCGCGGCGGGTGTGGCCGATGCCAATCTGCCCGAGGTCATGGCCTTTGGCGAAGCGATGCCGATGGCCTGTGACGAGACGGGGGCCGGAAGGCGGCTGAACCGCCGGGTCGAGGTGTGGTTGAAGCCGGTGTTCAAAGATACCCCGCCGACCGAAAACTAAGCTCGCGGCTTTTGCCAACGATCAGGTGGTCGTGCAGCGTGATGCCAAGCACCTGACAGGCATCCTGCACCTGATGCGTCATGGTGATGTCAGCCTGGCTTGGCGTGGGGTCGCCCGAGGGATGGTTGTGCACTAGGATCAGCGCCGAGGCGTTGAGTTCAAGCGCGCGCTTCACCACTTCGCGCGGATAAACCGGCACATGGTCCACAGTGCCTTTGGCCTGCGCCTCGTCTGCGATCAGCGTATTCTTGCGGTCAAGGAACAGCACGCGGAACTGTTCCGTTTCCCGATGCGCCATGGTGGTGTGGCAATAGTCGAGCAGCGCGTCCCAGGACGACAGCACCGGCTTGTTCATCACGCGCGCGCGCATCATGCGCTGTGACATCGCCTCGAACAGTTTGAGTTCGCAAACCACCGCCTCACCAACGCCCTTGACGCCCTGTAGCCGCACGATTGGTGCGGTGATAACGCGATTCACGTCGCCGAAAGTATCGATCAAGGCACGCGCCAAAGGTTTCACATCCTGGCGCGGAATGGCCCGGAACAGAAGCAGTTCAAGCAGTTCGTAATCTGGCATTGCCGCCCCGCCATCGGCCATGAACCGATCGCGCAGGCGTTTGCGGTGATCGGCGATATAGGAGGGCAGCTTCTGGGGCACCGGCGCAAGCGCCGCCTCATCCTCATCCCCGTCGGGGGTGAAAAGGGGAAGCATCCGATCCTGAAAGCCATTCTGTGCCATGGGCAAAGGCTGGCAGAGGATGGTGAAGGAAAGGTTAATTCAACACCCCGCCGTTGTTCCGGCGGGGTGTTCGGAGTGGTTCAGCTTTTCATGCCGTCCCAGAAGCCTTTGACTTTTGAAAAGAAAGACGAGCCTTCGGGATTGTTTTCTTCCGACAGCTTTTCGAATTCGCGCAGCAGTTCCTTTTGCCGCATGGTCAGGTTGACAGGTGTCTCAACCGCCAATTCGATCAGCATGTCGCCCACCCCACCGCCGCGCAGCGCGGGCATGCCCTTGGCGCGCAGGCGCAGCTGTTTGCCAGATTGCGCACCGGGCGGCACCTTCACCCGGCTGCGACCGCCGTCGATGGTTGGCACCTCGACCTCTCCGCCAATCGCGGCTGTGGTCATGCTCACCGGGACGCGACAGAACAGGTGGATGCCGTCGCGCTGGAACAAGGCGTGCTCTTTCACCTCGATGAAGATGTAAAGATCACCCGAAGGGCCACCGCGCAGACCGGCCTCTCCCTCTCCGGCAAGCCGTATGCGCGTGCCGGTTTCAACGCCGGCGGGGATGTTGACCGAAAGGGCGCGCTCTTTCTCGACCCGGCCTTGGCCGCCGCAGGCGCGACAGGGGTTCTTGATGATCTGGCCCATGCCGTTGCAGGTTGGGCAGGTGCGTTCAACCGTGAAAAAGCCCTGCTGTGCCCTGACTTTGCCCATGCCCGAACAGGTCGGGCAGGTGGTGGGTTCTGCGCCACCCTCTGCGCCGGTTCCGCGACACACCTCGCAGGCGGTCGAAGTAGGGACATTGATGGTTTTCTGAATCCCCTTGAACGCTTCTTCAAGCGATATGCGCAGGTTATAGCGCAGGTCTGACCCACGCTGCGCACGGGTTCTGGCCTGACCGCCACCGCGCCCGCCCATGAAATCGCCAAAGAGATCTTCGAACACATCAGAAAAGGCAGAGGCAAAATCGGCATTGCCGCCCGCGCCCGGATGTCCGCGCCCGCCGCCCATGCCACCTTCAAAAGCCGCATGACCATAGCGATCATAGGCAGCTTTCTTGTCGGCGTCTTTCAGAACATCATAGGCTTCGTTCACTTCCTTGAACTGCGCCTCGGCATTCGGATTGTCTGCATTGCGGTCCGGATGGAATTCTTTGGCCTTTGTACGATAAGCCTTTTTCAGGTCTTCGGCCGAAGCACCTTTGGACACGCCCAAGATGTCGTAATAGTCGCGTTTTGCCATGGGTATGAACCCCTTTCCCGAACCGGAGAAGGGCGGCCCGTTGCCAGACCGCCCCTCTTTCCGTGTCCTGCGGTCTTACTTCCGCTTGTTTTCGCCCAAATCCTCGAAGTCTGCATCGACGATGTCTTCGTCAACGTCGCGCGGACGGTCGGGGTCTGCGCCTTCGCCTTCGGACTGGCTGGCCTTATAGATCGCTTCGCCCAGCTTCATCGCAGCCTCGGTCAGGTTCTGGATGCCAGAGCGGATCTTGCCCGCATCATCGCCCTTCAGCGCTTCTTCAAGCGGCTGCATGGCGAGTTCGATGGCCTCGATCGTGGTCGGGTCCACTTTGTCGGAATGTTCGGAAATCGACTTCCGGGTAGAGTGGAGCAGGCTTTCGCCCTGGTTCTTGGTTTCCACCAGCTCGCGACGGGCCTTGTCGGCTTCGGCATTGGCTTCGGCGTCGCGGACCATCTTTTCGATGTCCTCATCCGACAGGCCACCCGAGGCCTGAATGGTGATCGCCTGTTCCTTGTTGGTCCCCTTGTCCTTGGCCTTGACCGACACGATGCCGTTGGCGTCGATGTCGAACGTCACCTCGATCTGCGGCATGCCGCGCGGTGCGGGGGGGATGTTTTCCAGGTTGAACTGGCCCAGCATCTTGTTGTCGGCAGCCATTTCCCGCTCGCCCTGGAACACCCGGATCGTCACGGCGTTCTGGTTGTCTTCGGCGGTCGAGAAGATCTGGCTTTTCTTGGTCGGGATCGTGGTGTTGCGATCGATCAGGCGGGTGAACACGCCGCCGAGGGTTTCGATGCCCAAGGAGAGCGGGGTCACGTCGAGCAGCACCACGTCCTTGACGTCGCCTTGCAGAACGCCGGCCTGAATCGCGGCACCAGCGGCCACGACCTCATCGGGGTTGACGCCCTTGTTCGGCTCTTTGCCAAAGAACTTGGTCACTTCCTCGATCACGCGGGGCATGCGGGTCATGCCGCCGACCAGAACCACCTCGTCGATATCGCTCACCGTCAGGCCCGCATCCTTCAGCGCGGCCTGGCAGGGCTTCATCGACCGTTTGATCAGGTCATCGACCAGGCTTTCCAGCTTGGCGCGGGTCAGCTTGACCACCAGGTGCAAGGGCTGGCCGGTGTTCTTGTCCATCGAGATGAACGGCTGGTTGATCTCGGTCTGCGACGAGGACGACAGCTCGATCTTGGCCTTTTCGGCAGCTTCCTTCAGCCGCTGAAGCGCCATCTTGTCCAGCGTCAGGTCAACGCCGTGTTCCTTTTTGAACTCGTCGGCCAGATAGGACACGATGCGCATGTCAAAGTCTTCACCACCGAGGAAGGTATCCCCGTTGGTGGACTTCACCTCGAACAGGCCATCGTCGATTTCAAGAATGGTGATGTCGAACGTGCCGCCGCCAAGGTCGTAAACGGCAATCGTCTTGGTCTCTTTCTTGTCCAGACCATAGGCGAGTGCCGCGGCGGTCGGTTCGTTGATGATGCGCAGCACCTCAAGCCCGGCAATCTTGCCGGCATCCTTGGTCGCCTGACGCTGGGCGTCGTTGAAATAGGCAGGCACGGTGATCACGGCCTGGGTGACGGTCTCGCCAAGATAGGCCTCGGCGGTTTCCTTCATCTTTTGCAGGATGAAGGCGGACACCTGGCTGGGCGAGTATTTCTCGCCGCGCACTTCAACCCATGCGTCGCCATTGCCGCCGTTGACGACCTTGTAGGGCATGTTCTTTTGATCTTTGACAATCGCCGGATCGTCATGGCGACGTCCAATCAGGCGCTTGACGGCAAAGATCGTGTTGCTTGCATTGGTGACGGCCTGCCGCTTGGCGGCCTGTCCAACCAGACGCTCATTTTCCGTAAAGGCAACAATCGACGGCGTGGTGCGCGCGCCTTCCGAGTTTTCGATGACGCGCGGCTGCGATCCATCCATGATGGCAACGCAGGAGTTGGTGGTTCCAAGGTCGATACCGATGACTTTGGCCATGTTTTGATCCCTTTCTAAAGGCGATGGTCGTGGCGCGGGCCTGATGTAGCACCCTTGCCCATGGAGAGTTCGGTGATCCGGGATAATCCCGTCTTACCATTGCGTGCTGTATATAGGTGGCGGCTAAATTGCCTGCAACAGGGTCGCGGCGAGCGATGTTGCTAATTTTTCACACGGCGCCGTCGGCGCACGGACGGCACAGGCGCCGTCTAGCGATGGTCAAGCGTGCAACAGCCCGACAGCGCAGAATTCCCATCGGGGGCCTCGGTGAACATCCGGGTGGCAAAGCCGTAGATCCGGTCAGACATGCCGTCGGAACACATCTCGCGGCGCACGATCAGGGTGCGGTTCAGGGTTGGCCCCTCCTCCAGAACGATCAGCGCGCCCTGATCCGCGACCGCCTCATGGGTGACGGTCAGGGGTACGATCCCTGTATCGGGCGAGTTGTATTCGGCGCCACGGGGATACAGGCTGACGGACCAGAAAGGTTCGGTTCCAAAACAGGACAGCGGCCGCTGCACAAGGTTGGGATCGACAGGCGGGATCGGGTCAAGAAACGCCATGGACACCCAGCCATTCCCCTCCGGCAGCCCGATCTTGCCCCATTTGCCATCGTCGGAAAGTTCGATGACTTCGATATTGAGGGCGTAGGGCCCGATCTCTCCCAAGATCTCGGCTTCTGCCGAAGGTTCGGCGCGGATGTTCAGCGCATCATCTGCCGCGACACCCGTGACCGAATAGCTGGCGGGAAAGGTTTGCGCCCCCGCCGCGACGGTGCCAAGGCCCAGGAAAAAAGCCGCAAAAAACTGTCTCACCGGCCAGCCCCCCAGCTGCTTGATGCGTGTTTGCGTGTGTAAAATTCACCCATGAGACCGATCACCATGCAGACGATCATGAAGATCACGGGATACTGGATCGAGCTGTAATGCGGATGGTAATTCAGAAAAACGAAACCCCGCACCTGATCGATGACATGGAACAACGGGTTCCAGTCAAAATATGCCAGAATGTAGGTGGGCATCATGTTGGCAAGGAACATCTTGCCAGAAGCAATCATGTTGGCCCGCTGATAGATCGTGGATGCGATGCCGAAAAATTCCGGCTGCCAGGGCATGGCGGCCTTGAACACCATCCCGATGGCAACGCCAGACCCCCAGGCCAGCAACAGCATGCCCATCGTGCCAACCGGCTGAAAAATCGTGATCGGCGTAAAGGCCGCGTGATAGATGAACAGAACCACGCCCGCCGAAAGCAGCTGCGTGTAAAGTGCCCCAAGCGCCGCTGCCGAAATCGAGATGATCGGGTTCATCGGAGAGTGTTTCATCATCGGCGAGGTCGGCCCATCCGACCCGACGACGGCGCCCATGGCCTTGGTATGGGTCATGAACAGAAAGATCCCGGACATCACATACAGCAGGAAATCACCGCGCACCGCATTGCCACGCAGGCCAAGCAGATCGAACATGACATAGAACACCGCAACCATGACGACGGTCTGCATGATATTCATCAACAGACCGATCACCGCGTTGCCATGCGTGCGTCGGATCGATCTGACCGTCGCATGAAAGATCAGCTCAAGCATCGCAAAGCCGCCTTGAACCTTGGACTGTCGAGCCGCTGGTCGGAACATCTTTGCTGCGTCCTCGTGGTGATCGGGTGGAAAACCCCTACCATATAAAGGGAAATCTTGATGTTTCCTTTGCAGCGATGATATGGCGCTGCGGTGAATTAGGCAACTGTCGCGCCATTTCCTGCGCAAGATCGGAGACAGACGTGGATTTTGACCACTTGGTGGCCGTGATGCGGCGTCTGGCGCTTGAAGCGGGCGACAGAATCATGACCGTT
>JALOSF010000120.1 GCA_025458525.1 Cypionkella sp.
AACAGCAGATGCGTGTGCGGCCCGGTTTGCGCCATCAGCGCGTCGATGTCCTCGGGGCTTTCGATGATGGTGCCCATGTGGTGGTGATACACCAGCGTGACGCCCTGACTGGCCAGATAGGCGGCGAATTCTTCCAGCTTTGCGCAGAAGGCGGTCATTTCGGTGGCGGTCAGGCGCGGGCGGTCGTTGACGGGGCGCTGCGCATCGCCGTGAATGGCGTTCGACGTCTCGCACACGATCATGACCTTGCAGCCGTTGTGTTTCAGCTTGGCAAGGTGGTGCTGGCAGGCGTTGATTTCCGCCTCGACCGATTGCACCAGCAGATTGGTCGAATACCAGCCCGAGATGAAGGTCAGCCCATATTCGGCCAACAGCGCGCGCAGGGCTTCGGGGTCGTCGGGCCAGCGGTGGCCGTTTTCGATGCCGTCAAAGCCGATCTGGCGGCCCGCCTCGTCCAGAATGCGGGCGGTGGGAATGTCGGCGCCGATGGTCTGGTCATCGTCATTGGCCCAGGCGATGGGGTTGGTTCCAAAGCGGATCATGCTTGTGCTTTCCGTTGTGTTTCATAGGTCGCCCGCACGGCGGCCATGCCGGGGCGGGGGCTGACTTCGGGCACCGCCACATCCCACCATGTGCCGCCATGCGGGGTGCTGGGGTAGGGGTCGGTGTCGATGACGATGACATAGGGTCCGGCGATCTGGTCGCGGCGGGCGAGGGCGGCTTCCAGCTCTGCGATGGACCCGACCTTGACGGCCGTGGCCCCCATCGCGGCGGCATGGGCGGCAAAGTCGATCTGCGGCTGGGTCTGCACGGCCGCATGGGCGTAGAGGTTGTTGAACTCGGCCCCGCCGGTGCCCATTTGCAGCCGGTTGATGCAGCCATAACCGCGATTGTCGGTGATGACGGTGGTGAAATGCACCCCCAGCATGGCGGCGGTCGCCATCTCAGAGTTCATCATCATATAGCTGCCATCGCCCACCATGCAGATCACATCGCGCGCGGGCTCTGCCAGCTTGATCCCGATGGCGCCCGCGATTTCATAGCCCATGCAGGAAAAGCCGTATTCCATGTGATAGGCGCCGGGGCGCGGGGCCTTCCACAGCTTGTGCAATTCGCCCGGCATGGTGCCTGCGGCGCACATGACCACCGTATCCTGATGGCTTGCCCGCTGCACCGCGCCGATCACCTGTTGATCGGTGGGCAGGGCGTTTGCCTGTTCGGGCGCATCGGTCAGCGGATCGACGGCGGCAAACCACGCCTCTTTCAGTCCCGCAGGCGGCGCAGGGCAGCGGTGGCGCCCAAGCGCAGCGGTCAGTTGGTCCAAGGCGACCAAGGCATCGGCGCACAGCGGCTCTGCCCCGTGTTTCATCGCGTCATAGGCGGCGACATTGATCGACACCAGTTTGCGCGACGGGTGGCGGAACAGCGACCAGGACCCGGTGGTAAAGTCCTGAAACCTTGTGCCAACGCCAAGTATCAGGTCAGCCTCCGCGCAAACCGCATTGGCGCTGCTGGCCCCGGTCACGCCCACAGGGCCAAGGTTCAGCGGATTGTCCCACGGCAGGGCCGATTTCCCGGCCTGTGTTTCGACCACGGGAATGGCATGGGCGGCGGCAAATTCGGCCAGTCGCGCCTCGGCCCCCGAAAAATGCACACCGCCACCCGCGATGATCACCGGGCGTTTGGCCGCGCGGATCAGGTCCGCCACGCGCGCCACCTCGACCGGGTCGGGATGCGGGCGGCGGATGCGCCAGACTTGCGGCGCAAAGAACGCCTCGGGCCAGTCGAAGGCCTCGGCCTGCACGTCTTGGCAAAAGGCGAGCGTGACGGGCCCGCAATCGGCCGGATCGGTCATGGTGCGCAGCGCGCGGGGCAGGGCGGTCAGCAGGTGTTCGGGCCGGGTGATGCGGTCGAAGTAACGGCTGACCGGCTTGAAGCAATCGTTGACCGAAACGGTGCCGTCGCCAAAATCCTCAATCTGTTGCAGCACAGGGTCGGGGCCGCGCCCGGCAAACACGTCACCGGGCAGGAACAGCACCGGCAGGCGGTTCACATGGGCCAAAGCCGCCGCCGTGACCATGTTGAGCGCGCCCGGCCCGATGGAGGACGTGACAGCCATCGCATGGGTGCGGCGCCTTTGTTTGGCATAGGCAATCGCGGTATGGGCCATGGATTGTTCATTCTGGCCGCGCCATGTGGGCCAGCTGTCCTTGATCCCGTGCAGCGCCTCGCCCAGTCCGGCGACATTGCCATGGCCAAAGATCGCCCAGCAGCCGGTCAGAAAGGGGGTGCCATCCTCGGCCATCTGGGCGGCCAGATAGCGCACCATCGCTTGGGCGGCGGTCAGCCTGATCGTGGTCATCGGGTTATCCTTTCTTGGCCCGGCCTGCATCCCACAGGGCGCAAAGGCGGGTGTAGGTGTCGGCCATCATCTGCACCGCCTGGTCGCCCGTCACCGTGCCCGCCATGAAGCCTGCGGCGGCCTCGGCAAAGATGGTGCGGCCCACGGCAAAGCCCTTGACCAGATCGAATTTGGCCGCAGTGGCAAAGCTGGCGGCAAGGGTGGATTCGGATTCGCCAAGCCCCAGCACCACGATGCCCCGGGTGTGCGGGTCGTTGCGGATGATCGCATCGCACGCCGCCTGCCATCCGGCGTCCGATTGCATCGGTTCCAGCTTCCACCAATCGGGGAAGATGCCGATGTCATAGAACCGCTGGATCACCTGCGCCGTGGTCTGATCGGTGACCGGGCCCACCTTGGACGGGATCACCTCCAGCAGGAATTCCAGACGGTTGCGGCGCGCGGCATGGAACAGGCGCGTGACGGTCGCCTCTTGATCCGCCTTCATCTCGGCGCTGTCGTCGGGGTGGTAAAAGCAAAGCGCCTTGACCACATGCGCCAGCGGCCATTCCGACAGCCCGCCGAAATCGGGGCCAAGTTCGGGTTCCAGCGTCAAGGGGCGTGATCCCGGCCATTCGACCGGGCGGCCAATCCAAAGGCCGG
This sequence comes from Cypionkella sp., assembly GCA_025458525.1. Lineage (GTDB taxonomy): Bacteria > Pseudomonadota > Alphaproteobacteria > Rhodobacterales > Rhodobacteraceae > Pseudotabrizicola. Next base: position 3,005 of record JALOSF010000120.1, read on the forward strand.
TTTCGGCAGCGGCGTGCAGCGCCTCGCGCCCCAGACGGTTGTCGCACAGGATGCCATAGCCGGGGCGGCCCGCTTGAACCTGTGTCGCAGCTTTCAGGCACAAGGTCTTGAAAGCGCCTATCTTTTTCGCATCCGCGCCGGGCAGGGATTCCAGCTGCATCCGGTGATCAAAGGCGAACACCCGCATGTCGGGCCAATCGCCCGCGCGGTTGGTGGACCAATGGATCTGCTCCAGCGGCGCATCATGGCGCAAGGCCGGGTTCACCACGCCGCGCTTGAAAAAGAACTGCAACTCCTCCCAGCTGGGATAGGCGGGCGCGCAGCCGTGGCGGCTGACCGCAAAGGCCCCACAGGCATTGGCGTATTTGAGTGCTACGGGCCAGGCCTCGCCATCCAGCCAGCCCTTGAGCAGGCCCGACATGAAGCCATCGCCCGCGCCCAGCACATTGAACACCTCGATCGGAAAGCCGGGGCCGGCCTCGCCCTCGTCCAGCGTATCGGGGACCGCGCCGGTAAAGGCGACCGCGCCCATCGGCCCGCGTTTGCACACCAGCACGGCGCCGGACACCGCCCGCACGGCGCGCAGGGCGGCGATGGTATCGGTGGAGCCGCCGGCGATGTGGAATTCCTCCTCGGTCCCGACGATCAGATCAAACAGGTGCAGGGTGGATTGCAGCTTGGCGGTGACGGCGGCGGATTCGATGAACCGGCTCTCTCCGCTCCCATGGCCCGCCAGCCCCCACAGATTGGGGCGGTAGTCGATATCAAGCGCGGTCTGCGCGCCGTTCGCGCGGGCGAGGCTCAGCGCCTTCATCACCGCCGCTTCGGTGCGCGGATGCGACAGGTGGGTGCCGGTGGCCACCACCGCCCGCGCGCGGGCGATGAAGGCGGGGTCGATGTCCTCTTCGCACAGCGCCATGTCGGCGCAATTTTCGCGGTAGAAGATCAGCGGAAAGCGATGCTCATCCCGGATGCCCAGCAGCACCAGCGCGGTCAGACGCTCGGGGTCGGTTTTCACCCCGTCCACGCAGACGCCTTCGCGCGCAAGCTGTTCGCGGATGAAACGGCCCATGTGTTCATCGCCCACCCGGGTCAGCAGCGCGGATTTCAAGCCAAGCCGCGCGGTGCCCACCGACATGTTGGTGGGGCTGCCGCCGACATATTTCTGGAAACTGGCCATATCCTCCAGCCGGCCGCCGACCTGCGCGCCGTAAAGGTCAACGGATGAGCGGCCGATGGTGATCAGGTCCAGATCGCGCATCACAGAACCTCTGACACCTTGACCATGCGGCCTTCGGCCACCGATTTCAGCGCCGCCTCGGCCAGGGCGAGTGCCATGAGGCCATCATGCCCGGTGGTGGGCGTGGGCGCGCCACCCGCCACCGATGCGACAAAGGCCGCGATTTCATTGGCATAAGCGGCGGTATAGCGCGACATGAAGAAGTTCAGCAGCGGGGCCGTATGGAAGCCATCCTTGTCGGCCAGCGTGATGCGGTTTTCACCGTGGTTTTCCGCTGCCGCCATGCCGGTCGATCCCAGAACCTCGATCCGCTGGTCATAGCCATAGGCGGCGCGGCGGGTGTTGGTGATGATCGCTTGGCTCCCGCTGGCGGTGCGCAGGATGACGTTGGCGGAGTCGAAATCGCCAAGTTCGCCAATGCGCTTGTCCACGAGGACAGAGGCCGAGGCGAAAACTTCGGTCACTTCCTCGCCCAAAAGCCAGCGGGCCATGTCGAAATCATGGATCGTCATGTCGCGGAACATCCCGCCCGAGCGGGTGATGTAATCGGGCGGCGGCGCGCCGGGGTCGCGGCTGGTGATCGTGACCATTTCCACCGTGCCGACGCGGCCCGCATCGATCGCGGCCTTCACGGCCATGAAATCGGGGTCAAAGCGGCGGTTGAAGCCGACCATCAGCGTGCCCTTGGCAGCCTCGACCGCCTTGATGCAATCCTTGACGCGGGCCAGCGACAGATCGACCGGCTTTTCGCAGAACACGGCCTTTCCGGCGGCGGTAAAGCGTTCAATCAGGTCGGCGTGGGTGTCGGTGGGGGTGCAGATCACCACCGCATCGACATCGGCGCTGGCAAGGATCGCGTCGATGGTGCGGATGTCGCAGCCATGGGCATCCTTGATCGCTTGTGCTGCGGCGGGCACGGGGTCAGCGATGGCGACAAGGCGCGCGCCCGGAACCGAGGCCACGGCGCCGGCGTGAACCTTGCCGATGCGGCCCGCGCCGAGGATTGCGAATTTCACGGTCATGATGGTCCTTTCTTGCCCGGCCCTTACGTCCGGGGCGTTGGTCTATTCGGGCGAGGCGCCCGAAACATTCTGATCGAAATCGACGATGGCGCCCGTCATCACACCCGACTGGGGCCCAAGCATATAGGCGGCAAGACCTGCCACATGCGCAGGTTTGACCAGCATGCCAAAGGGTTGCGCTGCCTCGGCCCGGGCAAGCCAGCCATCGTCTGATCCGTGATAGCTGCGCTGGATCGCGTCCTCGCCCGGCGTGTCCATCCAGCCGCAATTGATGCCATTGACGCGGATACGGTCGCGGCGCAGGGCATTGGCGGTGTTCTTGGTGATGTTCGACAGCGCCGCCTTTGACGCGGAATAGGGCGTCAGAAAGGATTGCCCCACATGCGCCGACATCGACAGGATGGTGACAAGGCTGGCCGGGTGGCGCGCGGCCTGCGCCAGTTGCACAAAGCGCTGGATGGCAAAGAACGGCCCCTTCACATTGACCGCGAACATGCGGTCAAAGGCCGCGGGCGTGGTGTCGGTGATCGACCCGCGGTCGGTGGAGGCGGCGGACAGGCACAGCGCATTCAGCGGGCCGATCAGCGCCGCCGCCCGGTCCACGCAGGCGATGACCGAGGCCGCATCGGCCAGATCGACGGGCAGAAAGGCCGCGCCAAGCCGTGCGGCGGCGGCCTCTCCCTTTGCCGGGTCGCGGGCGGCCAGCACAAGCCGGGTGCAGCCTTCGTCGCGCAGGCGTTCTGCGATGGCAAGGCCAAGCCCTTGGCTGCCGCCGAACACCAAGGCGCCGGTGTCTGTGTGTGGATGGGTCACGCGCGGCCTCCCTGCTGCGGCTTGGCCGGACCCTGCGGCACCGCAGGCCCATGGTCAATCCGGCGGGGGCACTTATCCCTCATTCCTGACGAAAAATGACTGTCAGTCCTGACGAAAATCCATCATTTGCCGGCGCAGGCCGTCGCATGGCGCAGGCCCGCGATCACGCCGCGCAATTCGGCCAGCCCGCGCAGGCGGCCGACCAGCGGATAGCCGGGATGGGTGCCGCGCGCGGCGTCATCCAAAAGCTCGTGCCCGTGGTCGGGGCGAAACGGAATGGGACGCCCCGCATCCAGAAACGCCGCGATCACGGCGGGCATGTCGGTGTCGCCTTCCAGATGGGCGGCTTCTTCAAAGCTGCCATCGGGGTCTTTGCGCACATTGCGCAGATGGGCGAAATGGGTGCGATGGGCAAAGCGGCGGGCCATGGCCGGCAGGTCATTGGCCGGATTGGCCCCAAGCGAGCCGGTGCAGAAGGTCAGCCCATTGGCCGGGCTGTCCACCGCCGACAGGATGAAGTCGATGTCATCGGCATCGGACACGATGCGCGGCAGGCCCAGAATATCGCGGGGCGGATCGTCGGGATGCACGCAGAATTTCATGCCCAGATCCTCGGCCGCCGGGATGATTTCCTGCAAGAAGCGTTTGAAATTGGCGCGCAAATCGTCTTGCGTCAGGCC
>JALOSF010000050.1 GCA_025458525.1 Cypionkella sp.
GACGATCGACAGGTATTTTCAAAAGGTCTGGATCCCCGACGAAAGCTATTTTCAGACCTTGGTGCGACAGGTGTCGAGCACGGTGGAAAGCCGGTCGCTGACCTTGTCGAAGTTCGATTTTCAGGGCAAGCCCCACATCTTTTACGATGACCATTTGCAACTGTTGCGCCGGTCCGATTGTTTTGTGGCGCGCAAGATCTGGCCCGATGCGGTTAAACTTTACGCAGCCTTTCTGTCGGATGACCGCAGCAGACAGGCCGCGGCCGAACCGAACCCGGGCAAGATCGACCGCCTGTTCGCCAAGGCGGTCGAACGGCGCACAAAGGGTCGGCCCGGTCTTTACATGCAAAGCCGCTTTCCCAAGGAAAACTTTGAAAACGGGCGCACTGCGGGCCCCTATTCGGTGTTTTGCGGCTTTGCCGATGTGTTCGAGAACTTTGAAATCTGGCTCAGCAAGGCAAGTGGCACGCGGGTGCACGGTCATCTGTTCGCGCCAGATCGCGCCCATTTTGCCGGTGGCGAAACCGTTTACAATGGCGCGCTGTCCGACAGCGCGGCGGTTCGCGACTACAACCCCAAAAGTTTCCTGACCAGCCTGATCTGGAACACGCGGGGCGAACGTCAGTGTTTTCAGTTCGGGCCCGCCGACACGCAGGATCTGAACTGGTTCATGAGCCTGGATGGCAACGCCCAGATTTCCGTGATCTCGGGCGCCTGGGCCGTGCCCTTGTTCCATTCCAACCAGAACTTTGGCGACATCCGGCGTGAGGCTGCGCGGCTTCAGAAGATCGAGCAAGAGTTTCTGAACATCCTGCGCAGCCCCTATGCCAAGGCGCGCGTCCGAATCTGGAGCCTTGCCGATTTCGTCGAAAACCCGATGGAGCCGTTGCAAACCATCATCGATGAGATTGGCCCAAGGCAGGGCCGGCGCCTGACCGAAGCCCCGCGCATGGCGGATTTGGTCGGCTTTGGCCAGTTTCTCCAGAATCTTCGCAATCAGGGGATGCAGCCGGTGCTTATGGGCGACTTCCCGGTTGGCGACGATCCGGCCACGAAAAACACGCGCCGCGGGCGCCCCTATCTGGTGAAGTGAGTGCCAAGGCGTTTCGACAGTTTTGTGATGTTCGCCGAAATGCGAACTGGGTCCAATTTTCTGGAAGCCAACCTGAATGCCATGGCGGGCGTCACCTGCCACGGAGAGGTGTTCAACCCGCATTTCATCGGCAAGAAGGATCAGACAAGCCTGTTCGGCTTTTCCCTGACCGACCGAGAGGCAGACCCGCTTGCGCTTGTGCGTGCGATGCGGGCGCACACCAGCGGACTGTCGGGATTTCGCTATTTCCACGACCACGATCCGCGTGTGTTGCGGCCGGTTCTGGAAGATCCGGCCTGCGCCAAGATCATCCTGACGCGCAACCCGATCGAAAGCTATGTCAGCTGGAAGATCGCGCAGGAAACCGGGCAGTGGAAGCTGACCAATGCCAAGAATCTGAAAACCGCGCAGGTGCGGTTCGACGCGGCCGAGTTCGAGGCGCATGTCGCCGCCTTGCAAGACTTCCAGCTGACCCTGCTGCACGCGCTTCAGACCAGCGGGCAGACCGCGTTCTACATCGATTATGACGACATCAACGATCTGGATGTGCTCAATGGGCTTGCCGCGTTTCTGGGGGTTCAGCCGCTTGAAACCCTCGATGGCAGCCTGAAAAAGCAAAACCCGGAGCCGCTGACCCAAAAGGTCGTCAACCCGGATGAGATGGAACAGGCCCTTGCGCGGCTGGATCGGTTCAACCTGGCCCGGACCCCGAACTTTGAACCGCGCCGCGCTGCGATGGTGCCGCAATTCATCGCGGCGCGCGCGGCCGGGCTGCTTTACATGCCGGTGCGCGGCGGGCCGGTGCAGCAGGTCACGGATTGGCTTCGGGTCTTTGGCGGGATCGAGGGCGATTTTGCCCAAAAGAGTTTGCGCCAGTGGAAAAGGGCGCGGCTGGGGCATCGGTCCTTTACCGTCCTGCGCCATCCGGTGGCCCGTGCGCATGATGCCTTTTGCGGCCAGATCCTGTCAGGCAGCTTTGCCCAGATCCGCGAGCAGATGATAAAACTGCACAAGATCGCCCTGCCGCCGGCCGGGCAGGATTACCCGGACGAGGCGGGGCATCGCGCGGGCTTTATCGGCTTCTTGCGCTGGGTCAAACTCAATCTGTCGGGTCAGACCAGCGCCCGGGTGGACGCGCATTGGGCCAGCCAAGCCGCCGTGCTTCAGGGCTTTTCCACCTTTCAGGGGCCTGATCTTGTGCTGCGCGAGGAACGTCTTGCCGAAGGACTGGCCTTTCTGGCGGCAGAGGTCGGCCAGACCGCCCCTCCCGTTCCGAAGGCAAAGGATCATGGGTTCCTGCCGCTTGCCCGGATCTACGATGCCGAGGTCGAAAGCGCCGCACGAGACGCCTATGCGCGCGACTATGTGGCCTTTGGCTTTGGGGATTGGCGCGCCTAGGGCGGGTTTATCGCCGCCGCCGGGCCGGTTCGCCTGCGTCAGGCGGCCTGCGTGGTCCGGGATTCCGTCAGGATGGCATGCAGTTTGGCGGGGTCGGTGTTGGCGCGCAGTTTGGTGACTACCGCCTGATCGCGCATCGTGCGACTGACCAGCGCAAGCGCCTTGAGATGGTCAACGCCCGAATCCTTGGGCGCGAACAGGGCAAAGATCAGATCGACGGGCTGGCGATCGACACTGTCGTAATCCAGCGGCTTTTCCAACCGGATGAACACCCCGACGATCCGATCCAGATCTTCCAGTCGGGCATGGGGCAGCGCGATGCCATGGCCCACACCCGTCGGGCCAAGGCTTTCGCGTTCCTGCAAACCGTCCACCGCAATGGCTGCCGTCAGGCCATAGCTTGCGGCAACCATCTCTCCCAATTCCTGAAAGAGACGCTTCTTGCTTGTGATTTGCCCGACGACGCGGACGGCGCCGGGCGAAAGTAGCTTTGCGAGTTCCATGGATGGTCGTATTCCCGACAGCGCCTTTGGCTGCCCTTACTTGCTGTTGCGCGGGTCGATCCAGCCTATGTTGCCGTCATCTCGGCGATAGACCACATTCACCCCGCCATGCCCTTCGTTTCTGAACACCACCATGCGTTGCCCGCCCAGTTCCAGCTGCATCACGGCCTCGCCCACGGTGATCGAAGGAATCTTCGTCTCCATCTCGGCGATGACGATGGGCTGGAGGCTTTCGGGCTCCACATCTTCGGCGTCCTCGGTTGGGGCGAGGATATACGAGGATGCTCCGCCAAATTCAACAGGTGACGTTCGGGCAGAATGGTGGTTGCGGATACGGCGTTTATAGCGCCGCAACTGCTTGTCCATCTTCTCGCGGCAGGATTCGAAGGCCGCATAAATCTCGGTCGCGTGCCCCTTGGCCTGAGCCGTCAGGCCGGTGGACAGGTGGATCACGGTTTCGCAAACAAATTCATGCGCGACGCGCGAAAAAACAATCACGGCTTCGGTCGGACGCTGGGCGTATTTTTCGACAACCTCCCCCAGCTCGGCCTTCACATGGGTTTGCAGGGCTTCTCCGATGTCGATCTGTTTTCCGCTGATCTGATAGCGCATGATGTCTCCTCCGCGCGGCTTCTTGCTCTGACATCCGGCCGGGGCCGGCTGCCAAAGGTCTTCTCTCATTGACATGGGGACCTGTTGCGCATCTGCAAGATGGGCGGAGCCGACGGGCGGCCGCAAGGCAGGTTTGGCACAGGGCGGGTTGTCGCACGCATCACGGGTATTTGGCGACAAGCAGACCTGACTTGTCAACCGAATCGTCATGCGGCTGACATCCGGCTGTGATCAGGAAATGCGGAAATTCTGACCCAGATAAACCCGGCGCACCGTCTCGTCGCGCACCACCTCATCGGTGGTTCCGCTCATCAACACATGGCCATCGTGCAAGATATAGGCGCGGTCCACGATTTCCAGCGTTTCCCGAACGTTATGGTCGGTGATCAGCACGCCGATGCCGCGCGATTTGAGATCATGCACCAGGTGGCGGATTTCGCCGACCGCGATCGGGTCCACCCCGGCGAAAGGTTCGTCCAGCAAGAGATATTTCGGGTTGGCCGCAAGGCAGCGCGCGATTTCGACCCGCCGCCGTTCACCACCCGAAAGCGCAAGCGCGGGGGCGCGGCGCAAATGGGTGATGGAAAATTCCGACAACAGTTCTTCCAGCCGCTCGCGCTGCTTGTGGCGGTCAAGATCGGTGATTTCCAGAACGGCAAGAATGTTATCCTCGACCGACAAGCCCCTGAAAATGCTTACCTCTTGCGGCAGATACCCGATGCCGAGACGGGCCCTGCGATACATCGGCAGCGCCGTCACATCCTTGCCGTCGATCACCACCTGCCCGCCTTCGGGCGTGACCAGGCCGGCGATGGAATAAAAGCATGTCGTCTTGCCAGACCCGTTGGGCCCAAGCAGGGCGACAACCTCGCCCCGGTTCAGATGCATCGAGACATCGCGGATCACCGGCCGCTTCTTGTAGCTTTTGCGTAAGGAGCGGATCGAAAGCCCGGCGCTGCCTTCTGTCACCGACAGGGAGGGCGGCGGGTTCAAGGGGCACCGCCCGGCTGAAACACGGTCTTGACGCGGCCAGACATCGTGCCCGTGCCGTTGGTCAGGTTGACCGTCAGCGTGTCACCCGAAATCGCAGCGCGGCCTTGAGTCAGCAGGACGTTGCCGCTCATCACGACGGTGCCGCTGGCGATGGTATAGACCGCCTCCGCCGCTTCGGCAGCATCGGTCGGGCTGACCAGCGTCACCCCGCCAGAGGCGATCAGCTTGTCGATGCTCTGGCCCTCTGCGGCATATTCCACGCGGATCGACCCGGCAGACAGCCGCATGTCGCCCTGCACAGCCAATACATTCCCCGTGAACAGCGCGGCGCCGGTGGCCTGATCGACAGACAGGCTGTCCGAGGTGACTTCGACGGGCAAGGATGTGTCCTGACGCAGGCCGCCAAAGCGGATGTCGGCCTGCTGCGCGGCGGCCGGTCCTGACACCAGAACCGCAAGAACAAGGGCGCGCAAAAGGTGAGACATGGTTTGCCTGTCAAAAGGGGCCGCGATCAATTCGCCGGTTGGTATATCAGCTTCACGGCGCCATTGAAAACCAGAAGATAGCGCCCGCTGTCTTCGGCATCCTGGGTCAGGCGCATCGAGTTTGCGCTGACGGTCCCCGCCGGCCCGGTCGCCGTGACATGGGACGGGGCAGAGATGTCTGTCTGGTCCATCTGTGCCGTCAGACTTTCGCTTTGCACGGTCCAGCCGGTGGAGGACGTGACCGTCACGCCGCCCGAGAGCAGGATTTGCCGCGCCGCCGGATCGATGCTGCCCGCGGCCGCCACCAGTTCGGTCCGCCCGCCATCGGGCGTTTCCAGAACCCCGATCAGCGCAGTTGCACTTGGCCCGGTTGTGTCGTCGGCCGCGGGGCGTGCCTCGTTTGCCGCAACACTCAGGGCGGCACCATCCTCGGTCAGACCGGCATAGGTGGGCGCCGTCATCCGCGGCTCGCGCAAGCGTTCGGCCACATCGACCTCGGCATAAGGGATCGCATCATCCGGGTTGACCGTGCGCGCCACAAGAAACAGCGTGGACAGGATGGCAAGCGCCATCAACGGAAGAAGGATCTTCAGCCAGCCGATCAGCCGCGTATGGGTATCCGGTTCGATCATGGGATCCGCTGCTCTTTCGTCTCAAAGCTACAGCCCGGGCCGCGATTGTCCAATCGGCTGCGGGCTGCGCTCGGCGGTGGGCCGCCTAGTGATGAAAGATATCGTTCGGCTCGTCCCAGCCCATCAGGTCAAGCTCGGCCCGGGTTGGCAGAAACGCAAACAGCCGCTGGGCAAGATCGGTGCGGCCCTCGCGCTCCAGCCGCTTTTCAAGCTCGGCCTTGAGGGCGTGCAGGTAAAGCACATCCGACGCCGCATAGTCCTTTTGCGCATCTGTCAGGGTTTCGGCGCCCCAGTCGCTGGTCTGCTGCTGCTTGGAGACATCGACGCCGACCAGTTCCAGCAGCAGATATTTCAGCCCATGCCGATCGGTAAAGGTCCGGATCAGCCGTGAGGCGATCTTGGTGCACCAGACAGGCTGCGTGGTGACGCCAAAGGCGTTCTTCAGCGCGGCAATGTCAAATCGGCCAAAGTGGAACAGCTTGAGCGTGCCGGGATCGGTGAGCAGCCGTTCCAGATTGGGCGCGCGGGTTTGGCCCAGGCCGATCTGCACCAGATGCGCGTCGCCATTGCCATCCGAAAGCTGCACCACGCACAGCCGGTCGCGGCGCGGATCAAGGCCCATGGTTTCGGTGTCGATGGCAACAACCGGACCAAGCGTCAGCCCATCCGGCAGGTCGTTGCGATAAAGATAAATCGTCATGGCGCAGGCCCCGCTTTCAGTGTTCGCGCGCTTATAGGCGCGGCAAAGCCCATTGACCACAGGGATGAGTCGCGCCCCGACCACAAGGCAGGGGCGCGCGGGACCTTAGAAGGTCTTGGCGATCGTCAGCTTGACGTTGCGCCCTGCCTCTGGCTGCGTGGCCAGATTGTCGGTGTATTTGCGGTCAAAGACATTCTCGATGCCAAAATCCACACTCAGCCCGGCCAGCGCGCCTTCGTCCGGGGCATAGCGCACTGAAATGTCATGCACGCCCCAGCCTGCCTTGCGCGTCACCGTGCCACGGTCAAGGGTGATGCTGTCCGCCGCGCGCAGCGTCCAGGACAGGTCCCAGCCGGTGTCGAAAGTCTTGCCCAGCGTGATGGTCGCGCTGTTGGCCGGCGTATAGAGGAAATCTCGCCACGCATAGGCGCCTGCCGCGGAGTAGAACAGTTCGCTGTGGTTGTTGATCGAAACAGCGCCCTGCGCGTAAAGGCCGCTGTCAAGCGCATAGCGCAATTCGGCCTCCAGACCGCGCATCTTGAAGCCCGGATACTCGCCCGACGTGGCAACGCCATAAAGCGCGTCACGCACCTGCGTATGATAGACCGTCACCGACCCGGAAAGGGTGTCGCCCGCAATGAACGCGCTGTTGCCGCTGTATTTCAGGCCGGCTTCGACGGTGCGGCTTTTCTGGACATCGGTGCCGTAGAGCACCCCCCTGCTTGCCGAGCGACTGGCAAAGACATCAAGCGACGCCAGCCCCTCGCCATAGGTCAGGGCGCCAAAGGCACTGAACCCTTGGCCCAAAGCCTGTTCAAACCCGATCCCCGCCGTGCGCGCCGTTGTGTCGAAGGGGCCGATGGTGCCGGTGCTGGTCTGTCCCTCGATCGTTTGCCGCTCCAGCCGCAGCCCGGCGGTAACGGTCAGATCGGGCCCGAAGGCCATTTCGTTGATCGCAAAGACCCCGACACGATCCGCCTCACCCGATGGTGTCGATCCGTTGAGCGTGTCGCGGCTTTGGCGTGACAGGTCAAGGCCGGTGCGCAGGGTGTGGTCAATCGACCCGGTGCTGAACCGAGCAGTGTTCTTGAGCGTCAGGCGGTCAGTTTGCAGATCGAAGGTTCCCGCAAACAGGCGCGCGGCAAAGCTGCTTGGGTCCAGCGCGACGATGTCAATCTGCTGGGTTGAGCGCGAATACTTAAGCTCCAGATCCATTAGGGCGTTGTCATCCGGCGTGTAATTCCAGGCGACCGAAGCGACAGTTCCTTCGCGGTCGCGGTTCACATTGCCAAAAATCGCCGACCCCGACAGTTGGCCATAAGGCACATCGCGTTCCGAGCTTTCCGACTGTGTATAGCTCAGCGTCACGCTGTTTGCCGCGTCGATGCGATAGCGCGCCTTGAACAGGGTCGAAGGCACGTTGAACCCATCAAGGGCAATCGGCGCACCGTCGCCGTCCTTTTGCCGGCCCTGGGCGCGGCGGGTGTAGTTGAACAACACATCCAGCTTGTCATTCGGTTGCCAGCCAAGCGTGGAGGACGTCACCCAGCCCTTGCCATTGCTGTTCGCCCCCAGAAGTTGGCGAAAGCGAAAGCCGGGCGTATCGCCGGTCAGATCCGCCCCGGTGATCGTTTCCATGGCGACCGTCCCGCCGGTGATCCCCGACCCGTATTCAAGCGAGGCCAGCGGCCCCTTGAGAACTGTCACTGATTTCATCAGGGCGGGGTCGGCAAGCATCGAGGTGATGTTCTGATAGACCCGTCCCCCATCGGTTGACGCGCCGTCCAGCGTGATCTGGACCGAAGGATCGCTGGCCATATGGCCGCCGCCGCCGAATCCGCGAATGCTCGGGTTGGTTGCCAACAGGTTGCCCGCATGGTTGGTGGCAACACCTGGCACACCACGCAACACGTCGGACAGCGATCCTGCCTGACGTTGGGCGATCTCGTCGGCGGTCACGGTGGTTGCGGGGGCGGTGCCCGCGGGGGCGGTGCCCGCGGGCGACTCGGTTCCGGTGTCGATCACGAGAACAGGATCAAGTTCGGTTGTCGTCGTCTGCGCCCGGGCGGCCGCAGGCAAAAGCGCGGCGACCGACAGACTGCACAGCAACAAGGCACGCAAGGTCATCATCAGCTCCATCAAAAGGGGTGGGAGCTGGCGACATGCTGGCGGTTGCCCGCCTGATGCTATTGCCGACAGAATTTGTCAAGTAAAAGTCACGCCCAACAGCACGACTGTTCAGGCGGGTGTTGCATACCGGGGGTCGGAATAGAAAAAGCCACGCGAAGCAATGCTTTGCGTGGCTTTTCGAAATTGGTGCCCAGAAGAGGACTCGAACCTCCACGCCTTGCAGCGCTGGTACCTGAAACCAGTGCGTCTACCAATTCCGCCATCTGGGCGACGAGGGGCTGTTTATGCGGGCGGCAGGGGGCTGTCAACGGGGACCACGCGCTGTTTGTCAAAAAACTCGAAAGACCTGCGACGGCCTTTGATCTTGCCCGCGCGGGGTGGCAAAGCTATGGAAGTTGCAGATTTCGCCAGACCAAAAAGGGTTCACGCGCATGAGCAGACTTGTCACCATAATCGGCGGTTCGGGATTTGTCGGGCGCTACATCGCGCGGCGCATGGCAAAGGCAGGCTGGCGCGTGCGGGTTGCGGTGCGGCGGCCGAATGAGGCGCTGTTCGTCAAGCCCTATGGTGTGCCCGGACAAGTGGAGCCTGTGCAGTGCAACATCCGCGACGATGCCTCGGTGCGGGCGGTCCTGTCTGGTGCCGATGCCGTGGTGAACTGCGTCGGCATCCTGAACCGGTCGGGCAAGAATACCTTTGATGCCGTGCAGGCCGAAGGTGCGGGCCGCGTGGCGCGCATTGCCGCGGAACTCGGTGTGGCGCAGCTTGTGCAGATTTCGGCCATCGGTGCCGCCAAGGAGTCTGACAGCGATTATGCCCGCAGCAAGGGTGAGGGCGAGGCCGCGGTGTTGGCAGCGTTCCCCTCGGCGGTCATTCTGCGCCCTTCGGTGATCTTCGGGATCAAGGACGGCTTTTTCAACCGCTTTGCCGGCATGGCGGCGCTGTCGCCGATCCTGCCGGTGGTCGGGGCCGAGACGCGCTTTCAGCCGGTCTATGTGGATGACGTGGCGCGCGCGGCAGTTCTGGCCGTGACGGGCCAGGCCGCGCCGGGCATTTACGAACTGGGCGGGCCAGAGGTGGCGACCTTCCGCGCGCTGATGGCCAAGATGCTTTTGGTGATCAAGCGGCGGCGCATTGTCATCAACATTCCGTTCTTCGTTGCCCGCCTCATGGGGGGCGTGCTTGATCTGGTTCAGACGCTGACGCTGGGTCTTGTCGAAAACAAGATGCTGACCCGCGATCAGGTTCGCAATCTTGGCCGCGACAATGTGGTGTCGGCGGGCGCCAAGACCTTTGCCGATCTGGGAATTGAACCGACGTCGATCGACTCGGTCCTTCCCGATTATCTCTGGCGCTATCGTCCTTCGGGGCAGTATTTCGCCATCAAGGAATCGGCCAAGAACCTGAAGAAGGTCTGACCTTTTGGACAATCTGATTCTTGCCGCCCTTCTTGGTCTGCTGGAAGGGCTGACCGAGTTCATTCCGGTGTCCTCGACCGGGCATCTGCTGCTGGTTGGTCATTTTCTGGGGTTCAACAGTCCTGGCAACACTTTCGAAGTGGTGATCCAGCTGGGTGCCGTGCTGGCGCTTGTGTCGCTTTATGCAGCAAAGCTGATGGGTCTGGCCTTTCGGGCGCGCCGCGACCCGGATGCGCTGCGCGCGCTGGTTTCGCTGCTGATCGCCTTTCTGCCCGCGGTGGTCGTGGGCTTGCTGGCGCATGACTTCATCAAGCGCGTGTTGTTTGAATCGCCGGCGCTGATCGCTGTGATGCTGATCATCGGGGGGGTGATCCTTCTGGTGATCGACAAGCTCGCCCCCGCGCCCGTGCATATGGAAGCGACGGAGTTGCCCCTGCGCACCGCGTTCTGGATCGGGGTCTGCCAATGCCTTGCCATGGTGCCGGGGGTGTCCCGGTCCGGCGCGACAATCGTGGGCGCGCTGATGCTGGGCGTCGAAAAGCGGGCAGCGGCAGAGTTTTCGTTCCTGCTCAGCCTGCCGACCATGGGTGCGGCCGTTGCCTATGATTTGTTCAAATCCAGAGATCTGTTGGATTTTTCGGCGATCACAGACATTGCCATCGGCTTTGCCGTTGCCTTTCTGACGGCGCTGCTTGTTGTCCGGGCCGTGCTGCGCTTTGTCGGAAAGCACGGCTATGCCGTGTTCGGCTGGTGGCGAATCATCGTCGGGACTGCCGCCCTGATCGGTCTATGGGCCGGGTTTTAAGCCGATAGGTATCACAGGCTGACCTATTTTCGCGCATAAAAGTCAATCTTGCTGACCAAACTCTGGAAAAACCGCAAATTAGGTCAGCATGGGTGACTTTTATTCCATCTGCGCCTTGGGTAGAAAGACGCACCCGAGGTCCAGATGGGAGACGCAGCCGTGGCTACGCAAAAAATGCTGAAATTCGTGACGGTTTCGAAAGAAACACCCGAAAAGCGGCCTGCTACCCTGCGCAATCAGGATTTCCATGAAATCTATCGCGAGTTCGCCGCCGAGAAGGCTGCCGAACAGGCAAGCCGGTGCAGCCAGTGTGGCGTGCCCTATTGTCAGTCGCATTGCCCGCTGCACAACAACATCCCCGACTGGCTGCGCCTGACCGCCGAAGGCCGCTTGCAAGAGGCCTATGAGATCAGTCAGGCCACCAACACATTCCCCGAAATCTGTGGCCGCATCTGCCCGCAGGACCGGCTGTGCGAAGGCAATTGCGTGATCGAGCAATCGGGCCATGGCACCGTTACCATCGGGTCGGTCGAGAAATACATCACAGACACCGCTTGGGAAAACGGCTGGGTCAAGCCGATCAAGCCCGCAGCAGAACGCAGCGAAAGCGTGGCGATCATCGGCGCGGGGCCGGGCGGTCTTGCCGCCGCAGACGTGCTGCGCCGCAAGGGGTATCAGGTCACGGTCTATGACCGATATGATCGCGCAGGCGGCCTGCTGACCTATGGCATCCCGGGCTTCAAGCTGGAAAAGCCGGTGGTCATGCAGCGGATCGAACAGTTGGAACTGGGCGGTGTGACCTTTGTGCTGAACTGCTCGGTCGGGGTGGACATCAGCTTTGATGCCATCCGCGGCCAGCATGACGCGGTGCTGATCGCCACTGGCGTTTACAAGGCGCGCGATATCGAGGCGCCGGGTGTGGGCGCCAAGGGTGTTGTAAAGGCGCTGGATTATCTGACCGCCAGCAACCGCAAGTCCTTTGGCGACGACGTGCCGGACTTCGATTCGGGCGAGTTGAACGCACAGGGCAAGCGGGTCGTGGTGATCGGCGGCGGCGACACGGCGATGGACTGCGTGCGCACCGCCATTCGTCAGGGTGCAACCTCGGTCAAGTGCCTCTATCGCCGCGACCGCGCCAACATGCCCGGATCGCAGCGCGAAGTGCAGAACGCCGAGGAGGAAGGCGTGGATTTCGTCTGGCTGACCGCACCCAAGGGCTTCATCGGGGGCGAGTCGGTCGAGGGCGTGATGGTGCAGCGGATGCGTCTGGGCCTGCCCGACGCGACCGGGCGGCAAATGCCTGAAATCATCGAAGGCGCCGATTATGTCGAGCCCGCCGATCTTGTGATTCAGGCGCTTGGGTTCGAGCCTGAAGAGATTCCCACGCTGTGGGGCGTGCCGGAGCTGGCCGTGACCCGCTGGGGGACGATCAAGGCCGATTTCCGCACTCATGCCACCAGCCTGCCGGGCGTCTATGCCGCGGGCGATATCGTGCGCGGGGCCAGTCTTGTGGTCTGGGCGATCCGCGACGGGCGCGAAGCTGCCGATGCGATCATGGCCTATCTGAAACAGGCCGAAGTCGTCGCCGCCGAATAGTCGGGCAACAACCGGAAAGGGACTCTTCATGCGTCATCTGATCCTTGCGGCCCTTCTTGCGGTGCCCGCCCCGGTGTTTGCCGGATCTTTCGCCCCCCCGGAGGGGTGCACCACCTTCATGACCGTCCAGGCGCGGCAGTGCCGGGTGTCCAACCACTACAAATGCGGTGCCGATACCGCCGGCGATCAATGGCGTGCCGATTTCGATCAGCAGGGCCCGTTCTTCCTCAGCCGCATCAACCGCGAGGCGGAATGGGTTGAAAGTTTTGATCTGGGCGAGGTCGCGGTGCGTCAGACCCTTGATCCCAACCCGTCTGACCCTGCCTCCTTCAGCGAATTGGTCGCCTCGGGCACGGATACCTTTGCTTTCGGGCTCAGCCGCGACAATGGCGAGCAGACCCGGGTCAACGGCTTTGATACCCTGACCGGGCGCAGCATCACGATCGACGGTGTCACGCTGCTCGAAACGCAGTTCGAATTCACCGAAACCGATCAGAACGGCATCGTTCTGCGCCAGTCGCGCGGCAACGAATACATCCACCCCGAAATGCGCCTGTTTTTTGCCGGGCCATCCGAATGGAAAGGGCCCGAGGGCGACTTTCTTCCGATGGACGGAAGCCCCGTGCAATTCATCTTCCCGGGCGAGCCGGGTTTCGCCTCGACCGAGCCACTTTTCGACTGCGACCCGCTGATGACGCGGTTTGCCCCCAGCCAGAAGGAAGCCAGCCATGACCATCTATGACGACGCATGGGTGAAAGCCGAGGAAGCCAAGCGCGCCTGGCTGGATGCGAACGGGCTTTACAAGGCGGATGACGAACATTCGTCTTGCGGCGTTGGGCTTGTGGTGTCGATTTCCGGCAAACCGGCGCGCAAGGTCGTGCAGGCAGGGATCGACGCGCTCAAGGCGATCTGGCACCGCGGTGCGGTTGACGCCGATGGCAAGACCGGCGATGGCGCGGGCATTCATGTGCAGATCCCGGTGAAGTTCTTTTACGATGTGATCCGCCGCACCGGCCATGAACCCGACATGACCAAGCTGGTCGCCGTCGGTCAGGTGTTTCTGCCACGCACGGATTTTGGCGCACAGGAACGCTGCCGCACGATCGTCGAGGCCGAAGTTCTGCGCATGGGCCATTATATCTATGGCTGGCGCCATGTGCCCGTGGACACATCGGTTCTGGGCGAAAAGGCCAATGCCACCCGCCCCGAGATCGAACAGATCCTGATCCGCTGCGAAAAGGACATCGATCAGGAAGCGTTCGAGCGTGAGCTCTATATCATCCGCCGTCGCATCGAAAAGGCGGCCTTGGCAGCGCAGATTCAGGGGCTTTACCTGTGCAGCCTGTCGTGCCGCAGCATCATCTACAAGGGCATGATGCTGGCCGAACAGGTGGCCGTGTTCTACCCCGACCTGATGGACGACCGCTTTGAAAGCGCGTTTGCGATCTATCACCAGCGCTATTCCACCAACACGTTCCCGCAGTGGTGGCTGGCGCAACCCTTCCGCATGTTGGCCCACAACGGCGAGATCAACACGCTGAAGGGCAACGTCAACTGGATGAAATCGCACGAGATTCGGATGGCGTCGAACAACTTTGGCGACGCTGCCGAAGACATCAAGCCGATCATCCCGTCGGGCACGTCCGATTCTGGTGCGCTGGACGCGGTGTTCGAGGTGATGGTGCGTTCGGGCCGGTCGGCCCCGATGGCAAAGACGATGCTGGTGCCAGAGGCGTGGAGCAAGACCACGACCGATATGCCAAAGGCCTGGGCCGACATGTATGCCTATTGCAACGCGGTGATGGAGCCGTGGGACGGCCCCGCAGCCCTTGCCATGACCGATGGCCGCTGGGTCTGTGGCGGGCTGGACCGCAACGGCTTGCGCCCGATGCGCTATGTCGTGACGGGCGATGGCCTGCTGATCGCGGGGTCCGAAGCAGGCATGGTGCCGGTGGACGAAGCCACGATCCGCGAAAAGGGCGCACTGGGGCCGGGCCAGATGATCGCGGTCGATATGGCCGAGGGCAAGCTCTACCATGACGCGGAAATGAAGGACAAACTGGCCGCCGCCAACCCCTATGGCGAGTGGATCGAAAAGGTCATCGACCTGAACAGCTTGCTGCGTGATGTGCCCGAACGCGCGATGTTTGAAGGCGCCGAATTGCGCCGCCGCCAGATCGCCGCCGGCTTCACGGTAGAGGAGTTGGAGCAAGTGCTGGCCCCAATGGCCGAAGACGGCAAGGAAATGGTCGCCTCGATGGGCGATGACACGCCTGCCGCCGTGCTGTCGTCGGTCTATCGCCCGCTGTCGCATTTCTTCCGCCAGAACTTCAGCCAAGTCACCAACCCGCCGATCGACTCCTTGCGCGAAAGCCGGGTGATGAGCCTCAAGACGCGGTTCGGCAACCTCAAGAACGTGCTGGACGAAAACTCCAGCCAGACCGAGATCCTGGTGCTGGAAAGCCCGTTCATTGCGAACGCCGAGTTCGACGTGATGGTGAAGCATTTCGGTGCGCAGGTGGCATTCATCGACTGCACCTTCCCCGCCACGCCGGGGCTGGACGATCTGCGTCAGGGGCTGGAGCGGATTCGCGCCGAGGCCGAAGATGCGGTCCGCTCGGGTGCGGGCCATCTGGTTCTGACCGATGAACATCAGGGGCCGACCGCGGTTGCCATGCCGATGATCCTTGCGACCAGTGCGGTGCACAGCTGGTTGACGCGCAAGGGGCTGCGGACCTTCTGTTCGGTGAATGTGCGGTCGGCGGAATGTATCGACCCGCATTACTTTGCCGTGCTGATCGGCTGTGGGGCGACCACGGTCAACGCCTACCTTGCCCAAGACAGCATCGCGGATCGCATCAACCGGGGCCTTCTGGATGGCAACCTGACCGATGCGATGCGCCGCTACCGCGAGGCCATCGACGGCGGTTTGCTGAAGATCATGTCCAAGATGGGGATTTCGGTCCTGTCGTCCTATCGCGGCGGTCTGAACTTCGAGGCCGTGGGCCTGAGCCGCGCCATGGTGGCCGAATATTTCCCCGGCATGCACAGCCGCATTTCTGGCATCGGCCTGACCGGGATCGAACAAAAGCTGGAGGAGGTCCACGCCAAGGGCTGGCTGGGCGGCGCGGATGTGCTGCCGATCGGCGGCTTCTACAAGGCGCGGCGGTCCGGCGAAAAGCACGCCTGGGAAGCGCAGACGATGCACATGCTGCAATCGGCCTGCGACCGCGCCAGCTATGACATCTGGAAGCAGTATTCGGCCGCGATGCGGGCGAACCCGCCGATCCACATCCGTGACCTGTTGGACATCAAGACCCTCGGCAAGCCGGTCCCGATCGAGGAGGTCGAATCGATCACCTCGATCCGCAAGCGGTTTGTGACGCCGGGCATGTCGCTTGGGGCGTTGGGGCCAGAGGCGCACAAGACCCTGAACGTCGCGATGAACCGTATCGGCGCGAAGTCTGACAGCGGCGAAGGCGGTGAGGATCCGGCGCATTTCGTGCCAGAACCGAACGGCGACAACCCGTCGGCCAAGATCAAGCAGGTGGCCTCGGGGCGCTTTGGCGTCACGGCGGAATACCTCAACGCCTGTGAAGAGCTGGAGATCAAGGTCGCGCAGGGCGCCAAGCCCGGCGAAGGCGGCCAGCTGCCCGGCATGAAGGTGACGGAACTGATCGCGCGCCTGCGCCATTCCACCAAGGGGGTGACGCTGATCAGCCCGCCGCCGCATCACGACATCTACTCCATCGAAGACCTCGCACAGCTGATCTATGATCTGAAGCAGATCAACCCGCGCGCCAAGGTGACGGTGAAACTGGTGTCCTCCAGCGGCGTCGGCACGATTGCGGCCGGTGTGGCCAAGGCCAAGGCCGACATCATCCTGATCTCGGGCCACAACGGCGGCACCGGGGCCTCTCCGGCAACCAGCATCAAGTATGCCGGCCTGCCGTGGGAAATGGGCTTGACCGAGGCGCATCAGGTTCTGTCGATGAACAACCTGCGCGACCGCGTCACGCTGCGCACCGATGGGGGCCTTCGCACAGGCCGCGACGTGGTGATGGCCGCGATGATGGGGGCCGAGGAATATGGCATCGGCACCGCCGCCCTGATCGCGATGGGCTGCATCATGGTGCGCCAGTGCCAGTCCAACACCTGCCCGGTCGGCGTCTGCACCCAGAACGAGGCGCTGCGCGCCAAGTTCACCGGCACCGCCGACAAGGTGGTCAACCTGATCACCTTCTACGCGCAAGAGGTGCGGGAAATCCTGGCGCAGATCGGCGCGCGGTCGATGGATGAAATCATCGGCCGGGCCGACCTGCTGACGCAGGTCAGCCGAGGTGCTGCGCATCTGGATGATCTTGACCTCAACCCATTGCTCATCACGGTGGATGGGGCAAACCGCATCACCTATGACCGGTCGAAGCCGCGCAATGCCGTGCCCGACACGCTGGATGCCGAAATCATCCGCGACGGCGCCCGCTTCTTTGAGGAGGGTGAGAAGATGCAGCTGTCTTATGCCGTGCGCAACACGCACCGGACCATCGGCACGCGCGCATCCAGCCACATCGTGCGCAAGTTCGGCATGCGCAACAGCCTGCAACCCGACCATCTGACGGTGAAGCTCACCGGCAACGCGGGCCAGTCGCTGGGGGCCTTCGCCGCGCGCGGGCTGAAGCTGGAGGTGATGGGCGACGCCAACGACTATGTCGGCAAGGGCCTGTCGGGCGGCACCATCGTGGTGCGTCCGATGATGGCGTCGCCGCTGGAGGCGTCGGAAAACACCATCATCGGCAACACGGTGCTTTATGGCGCGACCGACGGCTATCTGTTCGCCTCTGGCCGCGCGGGCGAGCGTTTTGCCGTGCGCAACAGCGGGGCGAAAGTGGTGGTCGAAGGCTGCGGGTCCAACGGGTGTGAATACATGACCGGCGGTGTGGCGGTGATCCTTGGCCGGATCGGGGCCAACTTTGGCGCAGGGATGACCGGCGGCATGGCCTATCTTTACGATCCGAACGGCGTGGCCGAGGATTTCATGAACCTTGAATCCCTTGTCACCTGTGCTGTCAGCCACCCGCATTGGGAGGCGCAGCTGCGCGATCTGGTCGAGGCGCATGCCCGCGAAACCGGCAGCCGCAAGGCCGCATCCATTCTTGCGAACTGGACGGCCGAGCGGGCCAATTTCCTTCAGGTTTGCCCCAAGGAAATGCTGATCCACCTGCCTCACCCGCTGAGCGACGAAGCGGTCAAGGTTCCGGCCGAGTGATCGAGCCAAGCATCAGGCCGGGGCCCCCCTTGGGGGCCCTTGTCGTTTTGCGCCAGACTTTCGGCGCGCGCCCGGGCAGGGTGGCTTGACCGGAGCCGCCCATTGAGGCCAAAGAAGCTATGGCATCGACACCTCGGAAATCCCGCAAGACCCCGGCCCCCGACCCGGTTCTGGCACTGACACCCTCTCGGCGCCGGCGCATCCTGCGGCTGGTCCTGCGCGGCCTTGCCGGCGTGGCAGGATTTTTTGCGCTGCTGGTGCTGCTGTTTTCCTTCGTGAACCCGCCGGTGAACATCTATCAGGTGCAGGAATCCATCCGTCTTGGCGGGCTAGAGCGCGAATGGGTGAATTTCGAAGACATCGCTCCCGTCATGGGCCGATCGGCTGTTGCCGCAGAGGATGCGAATTTCTGTCTGCATTGGGGCTTTGACCTGACCGCCATCCGTGCCGCTGTGGCCGAGGGGGGCAACCGCGGCGCCTCGACCATCAGTCAGCAGGTGGTCAAGAACGTCTTCCTCTGGCATGGCCGAACCTGGCTGCGCAAGGCGATGGAAGGTGTGTTGACCCCGGCGGTAGAACTGATCTGGTCCAAGCAGCGCATCCTCGAGGTCTATCTGAACGTCGCGGAGTTTGATGAGGGCGTCTTTGGCGTGCAGGCGGCGGCCCGGCATTATTTCAATGTCGATGCCCGCAATCTGACGGCGTTGCAGGCCGCCCGGCTTGCCGCGGTGCTGCCCGACCCCAAAGGCCGCAGCGCGTCGAACCCGTCGAATTTTGTCCGCAGCCGCACGCGGTCCATCATTTCCGGCGCGGAAACCATCGCCGCCGATGGCCGGGACGCCTGTTTCCGCGATTGATCGATGCGCGGTCGCCTCGCGCCTCGCGCCGTATCAGGCAGCAAGGCCCAGGATCTGCCGCGCTTGCCGCCATGTGGCAACCGGACGTTCATATTTTTCGCAAAGCTCTGCCGCCCGCCGGATCAAGGCCGCGTTGGACGGTGCAAGCGTGGTCTTGTCCAGCCGCACATTGTCCTCAAGACCTGTGCGGGCATGACCGCCCGAGGAAATCGCCCAGTCGTTCAGCACGATCTGGTTGGGTCCGATCCCGGCGGCACACCAGGGCGCGTCGGGGCCGAACAGCCGCTTGACGGTGTGGATATAGTAGTTGAACACATCGCGATCAGCAGGCATCGCATTTTTCACGCCCATCACGAATTGCACATAGGGCGTGCCGACAAGCTGGCCCTTCTTGTGCATGTCCGCGGCCTTGAGGATATGCGACAGATCGAAGGCTTCGATCTCTGGCTTGATCCCGTAGGTCAGCATCTCGGCGGCCAGCCAATCGACCAGATCCGGCGGGTTTTCATAGACGCGGGTCGGAAAGTTGTTGGACCCCACCGACAGGCTGGCCATGTCGGGGCGCAGCGGCAGCATCCCGCCGCGGGTCTTGCCCGCGCCCGACCGCCCACCTGTCGAAAGCTGGATGATCATGCCGGGGCAATGGGTTTCGATCCCTTCTTTCAGCCGGGCAAAGCGCTCGGGGTCCGAGGTCGGCTTGCCTTCATCGTCACGCACATGGGCATGGACGATGCTGGCCCCTGCCTCAAACGCCTCGTGCGTCGACTCGATCTGTTCCGTGATGGTGATCGGAACAGCCGGGTTGTCGGCTTTGGTCGGAAGCGATCCGGTGATGGCGACGCAAAGGATACAAGGGGTTGTCATGGTCATTTGTCCAGGGCTGCTGCTGCGCAAGGGCCGATACGGCGCCACGCATGGTCAAGAGGGGTCAGGACCATGGGGCAAGGTCGGCACCCATCGGTCCGTGCGGTTCACGGGCAAAGCAGATGTCAGCCGACCCCATCATTCCTGTCGCCCTTGCGTTGTGACGGTGGTTGCATCGCTTTGTCCTTGCTATCCATAAATTAACGCGCAAGGAAACTGCCGTGTAATGCAAAATGAGGCGATACTCATACCGATATGATTATGCATCCAGGTATAAAGCTGCGCCATATCCGCGCCTTTCTTGATATTGCCCAGCAAGGCAGCGTGACATCGGTCGCTCAGGCGCAGGGGGTCACGCAACCCGCCCTGTCTCGCACCCTGGCCGAGCTGGAGGCGATGCTGGCCGTCCCGCTGTTCCGGCGCGAAGGGCGGCGGCTGGTGCTGACCGAGCAGGGGGCGCTGTTTCGCCATCATGCGAGCCTTGGGGTGCAAGCCTTTGAGGCGGCCGCAGGCGCCTTGCGCGGCGGGGGACAGGACCGGCTTCATCTTGGGGTGCTGCCCACGGTGGCTGCGCGGCTGATCCCGCAGGTGGCGCTGCGCTTGCGGACGGCGTTGCCCGATACCGTGATCTCGGTCACAACGGGGCCGCATCCCCATCTGATCGCCGCTCTACGCGACGGGACGATCGACGTGATGCTGGGGCGCATGCCCGGCGCGGCCGAGATGGCGGACCTGACCTTTGAACATCTTTATGACGAGGATATAGTTCTGTGCGCCCGGGCGGGCCATCCCCTGCGGGACAGCCCGCTTGCCGATGTTCTGCCCCGCGTGCCCCTCGTGCTGCCGCCCGAGGGCGCGGTCATCCGCCGTGCGGTGAATGACTATCTGGCCAGCCTTGGGTTTGGCACCCTGCGCGCCGCGTTCGAGACGGTCGCGCTGCCCGTCGGGCGTGGTATCGTGCTTGGGTCTGACGCGGTGTGGTTCATTTCGCGCGGCGTGATTCAGGATGAGATCGAGCGGGCCGAGATGGTCTTGCTGCGCACCGACACGCGCTTTCTGTCGGGGGCGGTCGGGTTGACGCGCCGCGCCCGTCTGGCGCCGGATCGTGGGGTCGAGGTGTTGATTCAGACCACCCGCGATTGCGTGGTTCGCGGCTTGCACCGCTAGGCGCGGGATTTCCAGTCTGCGGCCATGGCGCGCGCTGTGCGCACAAGGATCGACATGTCGATGTCCACCGCCGTGAATGTCGTTCCCGCGGCAAAGGCATCGTCCAGCAAGCCCTTGTCCAGCGACAGGATGCCCGCCGGCTTGCCCGCTGCGCGAATGCGGGCGATTGCGTCCAGAACGGCGGCCTTGACCCGTGGATGGCCGGGGTCGCCCGGATGGCCCATCGATGCCGCCAGATCCGCAGGACCGATGAAAATGCCATCCACGCCATCGACGCCTGCAATCGCTTCGATCTGTGTCAAGGAAGCGGCGGTTTCGACCTGCACCAACAGGCAGATTTCGGCATTGGCCCGTGTGGCATAGTCCTTGACCAGGCCAAAGCGATTGGCGCGGGTCAGCCCGGCCACCCCGCGGATGCCCTGCGGCGGATAGCGCACGGCAGCCACCGCTTGCGCCGCTTCACCCGCCGACTGGACATAGGGGATCAACAGGCTTTGCGCGCCGGCATCAAGCAGCCGCTTGATTTCGACCGCATCGTTCCAACCGGGCCGCACGATGACATGGGTCGGATAGGGCGCCGCTGCCTGCATCATGGCCTGCACCGTCGGCAGATCGGTGACGGTATGTTCCGTGTCGATCAGCATCCAGTCAAAGCCACAGCTTGCGACAGCCTCGGCCACGCCGGCACCCGGGATCGAACACCAGATGCCAATCTGCCGCCGCCCCTCGCGCAGCGCGGCCTTGAAAGGGTTCGGCGGCAGATCCATCGCAAGTTCCTCCGTGGCGTTGCGTCTCATTTGCGACGCGATTGCATCGCAGGGCAAGGGGGGCATTGACGCGCAACCCGTTTTGGCGATTGAAGGGGGCGGCGGCGCAACCAGACTGGCGCCCCGGCCACCCCCAACCCGGAGACGCCCAGCATGACCTTTTCGCGCAGCATCAAGATCGCCCCATCGATCCTGTCGGCCGATTTCGCCAATTTCGGCATGGAATGCCGCGCGATCGAGGCGCAAGGCGCCGATTGGGTGCATGTCGATGTGATGGACGGGCATTTCGTGCCCAACCTGACCTTTGGGCCGGCCACCTGTGCCGCCATTCGCCCGCACATCAAGGGGGTGATGGACGTTCACCTGATGATCGCGCCGGTCGATCCCTATATCGAGGCTTATGCCAAAGCCGGGGCCGATGTGATCTCGGCGCATCTGGAGGCCGGGCCGCATATTCACCGCACGCTGCAAGCCATTCGCGGCGCGGGGGCCAAGGCCGGTCTTGCGCTCAATCCCGGCACGGGGCTGGAGGATGTGGCCTATCTGCTTGACATGGTTGATCTGGTCTGCGTGATGACGGTGAACCCCGGGTTTGGCGGGCAGAAGTTCATCGCAAGCCAGGTGGAGAAAGTGCGCCGTCTGCGGGCGATGATCGGCGACCGCCCGATCCATATCGAGATCGATGGCGGCGTCACGGTGGACACCGCGCCTTTGGTCGCCGCGGCGGGGGCGGATGTGCTTGTGGCGGGGTCGGCGGTGTTCAAGGGTGGCTCGGTCGAAAACCCCGGCCCTTATGGCGACAACATCCGCGCCATTCGTGCAGCGGCAGAGGCTGCGGCATGAACGTCGTCTTTGACCTTGACGGAACCTTGGTCGATTCCGCGCCCGATATCCAGGCGGCTGTCGCAAGGATGCTGGCGGCAGAGGGGCGGGCGCCGTTGGACCTTGCGACCATCACCGCGTTTATCGGCAATGGCCTGCCCAAGCTGGTCGAACGGGTGATCCGGCATACCGGCATGGATCTTGCCGATCATGCCCGGCTGACCCGGCTGACGCTGGATCAGTACAATGCCGCCACCGCCGATCTGACCCGGCCCTATCCGGGGGTCATGGCGGCGCTCGTCGCCTTGCAGGCTGCGGGCATGACCTTGGGCATTTGCACCAACAAGCCAGAGGCACCCGCCCGCGCGGTTCTGCGCGATCTGGGGCTGGACCGGTTTTTCATGGCCGTGGTCGGGGGTGACAGTCTGGCCGTCACAAAGCCCGATCCGGCGCCGCTTCATGCGGCGATCGCCGCGCTGGGCGGCGGGGCCACGGTCTATGTCGGGGACAGCGAGGTCGATGCCGCAACCGCCGTAGCCGCCAAGGTGCCGTTTGTCCTGTTCACCGAAGGCTATCGCAAGACCCCGGTGGCAGAGTTGCCGCATCAGGCCGCGTTTTCGGATTTTGCCGACCTGCCCGCGCTGATTGCGGACTTGGGTGGCCTTGCGCATTGATCCCCCGGGCGTGCGCCTGTATCAGTCTGGCAATCTTCCCACGGGTGCCGC
>JALOSF010000121.1 GCA_025458525.1 Cypionkella sp.
CGCAGAATTTCATGCCCAGATCCTCGGCCGCCGGGATGATTTCCTGCAAGAAACGTTTGAAATTGGCGCGCAAATCGTCTTGCGTCAGGCCATCATAACCTTGCAGCGCGGCGCGCAGCCCGGCGATGTCATAGCGGTCATAGGCGCCGGGCAGGCCGGACATGATGGCATGCAACAGGCCGTCCCTGTCGGCCTCGGTCGCCTGTTGGTGCCAGATCGCGGCCTTTTGCAGCGCCTCGGGCGTATAATCCGCCTCGGCCTCGGCGCGGCCCAGCATGTAAAGCTCGAAGGCGGCCATCTTGGCGGCCTCGAACCGCAGGCAGGTGCCGCCATTGGCCACGGGGGCGGCCAGATCGGTGCGGGTCCAGTCCAAGAGCGGCATGAAGTTATAGCAGATCGTGGTCACGCCTTGGGCGGCCAGATGGGCCATCGACTGGCGGTAATTGGCGAAAAGTACGCTCAGATCGCCATCGCCGCGTTTGATCCTTTCGTGGATCGGCAGGCTTTCGACCACCACCCAGTCAAAGCCCGCCGCGCGAATCTCGGCGTTGCGGGCGGCGATGGTGGCGGTTGGCCACACCTCGCCATAGGGGATTTCGTGCAAGGCGGTGACGATGCCGCGCGCCCCGGTTTGCGCGATTTGCGGCAGGGTGATGCGGTCAAACGGGCCATACCAGCGCCAGCTTTCTATCATAGCACAGACTCCATTGCCGCTTTTGCCCCCGCTTGGATCAAGGCCGCATGGGCGGCGCGAAGGGGGGCATCAAGGTGGGGGGCCAAATCCGCCGGGAACACGGCGCGCAGGGCCAGCAGGGCGCCGACCGGATCGGCGGAGGTGGCGGCGGCGCGCAAATCCGCCGCCATCGGATCTTTGACCTCGATCGCAGCACCGGTCAGATCGGTGCCGCGCACATAGACCATCCAGGCCGCCACGGCCAGCATCAGGCCGGGGCAGGGGCGGTGCGCGGCAAGGTTTGTCCGAAGCGTGCCAAGGATGCGCTGCGGCAGTTTCTGGCTGCCATCCATGGCGATTTGCCAGGTGCGGTGCCGGATCGCCGGGTTGGCATAGCGGGCATGCAGGGCAGCGGCATAGTCCTGAAGCCGCACCCCCGCGGGCGGGGTCAGGGCGGGGATGATCTCGCGCGACCACAGCGATTGCACAAAACGGTCCAGCACCGGGTCGGCCATGCAATCGGCAATCGTCTCATGCCCCGACAGATACCCCAGATAGGCGAGCGAGGAATGGGTGCCGTTCAGCATGCGCAGCTTCATATGTTCGTATTCGGTGACATCGGCCACCATCTGCACGCCCACGGCCCCCAGATCGGGGCGCTGATCGCCGACGAAATCATCCTCGACCACCCATTGCCGGAACGGCTCGTGCAGCACCGGGGCCGCATCCATCGCCCCGGCGAGGGCGGCCACGCGGGCGATATCCTCGGGCTTGGTGGCGGGCACGATGCGATCGACCATGGTGGCGGGAAAGCGCGCCTTGGCCGCGATCCAATCGGCCAGCGCCGGGTCGATCCGGCGGGCAAGGTCCAGCACCACCCCGCGCACGACCCGACCATTGTTTGGCAGGTTGTCGCAGGTCATCACGCTAAAGGGCGCAAGGCCGCGCGCATGGCGCAAGGCCAGCGCGCGCACCAGAAACCCGGGGGCCGATACGGGCAGCGGATGGGCAAGATCATGAACGATATCAGGGTGATCAAGGTTCAGATCGCCAGTCGATGGCGCGTGGCAATAGCCCTTTTCCGTCACCGTCAGGCTGACGATCCTGACCGCCGGGTCGGCCATCGCCTCCAGCACCGCGGCGGGGTTTTCGCGCGCGACAAGCACCGATTGCACCGATTGCACATGGCGCAGCGTCTCGCCCTCTGGTCCCAGTTCCAGCGCCAGATAGGTGCCGCCCTGCGGGGCCAGCTGATCGCGCATGGTGGGCGATTGCAGCGACACGCCCAGAATGCCCCAATCGCCGCCCGAGCGGGCCATCGCCTCTTGGATATAGATCGCGCCATGCGCGCGGAAAAACGCGCCAAGGCCAAGGTGGACGATGCCAACCGGCACGGCCGGGGCGGTTCGGGTCAGGCGATCAGCGGGCAAGCCAGCCTCCATCTACGTTCAGGACAGTGCCGTGGATATATCCGGCCGCGGGCGAGGCAAGAAACACCGCCGCCGCACCGATGTCATCGGCACGGCCCCAGCGCCCGGCGGGAATGCGCTCCAGAATGGCCGCATTGCGGGCGGCGTCGGCGCGCAAGGCTTCGGTGTTGTTGGTTTCGATATATCCGGGCGCGATGGCGTTCACATTGATGCCCCGCCCCGCCCATTCGTTGGCCAGCAGCTTGGTGATCCCCGCAACCCCATGTTTCGACGCGGTATAGGACGGCACCCGGATGCCACCCTGATAGGACAAAAGCGAGGCGATGTTCACGATTCTGCCGCCCGCCCCGCGCGCGAAGGCCGCCTTGGCAAAGGCTTGGGCAGTGAAGAACACCGCCTTGAGGTTCACATCCATCACCTCGTCCCAGTCGGCTTCGGTGAAATCGACTGCATCCGCGCGGCGGATGATCCCGGCGTTGTTCACCAGAATATCCACCCGGCGCGCGGCAAAGACATCGCGCGCGGCCATCGGATCGCTGAAATCCAGCCGCATCTGTTCGCCGCCCGTGATCGCCACCGTCTGTGCGCAGTCCGACCGGCCCGCCGCGATCACCTGCGCCCCCGCCTGTGCCATCGCCACCGCAATCGCCTGGCCGATGCCGGTGTTCGCGCCCGTCACCAGCGCGGTTTGCCCGGCCAGCGAAAACGGGGTCATCGCAGATCCTCCATCCTGACGGCGTCCACATCGCGGTAATCGACATTGTCGCCCGCCATCGCCCAGATAAAGCTGTAGCTGGCGGTGCCCGCGCCGCAATGGATGGACCAGGGCGGCGACAGGGCGGCTTCTTCATTGGCGATCACCAGATGGCGCGTCTCTGACGGCTGGCCCATGAAGTGAAACACCCGCTGGCCTTCGGGGATGTCGAAATAGAGATAAGCCTCCATCCGGCGGTCATGCAGATGGGCGGGCATCGTGTTCCAGACCGACCCGCCGTGAAACTGCGTATAGCCCAGCACCAATTGGCAAGACGGCATCACATCGGGGTGGATGAACTGGTTGATGGTGCGGTGATTGCAGGTTTCCGCCGCACCCAGCGTCAGCTTTTTCGCATCCTCCAGCCGGATCAGGCGCGCGGGATGCGCGTGATGCGCGGGGCACGAGGTGATGTAGAACCGCCCCAGCCCCGAAAACGTGACCGCGCCCGCACCCATCGGCAGATAAAGCACGTCGCCCTTGGCCATCACATGGCTGTTGCCGCCCGCTGTCACCGAGCCCGTGCCACCGATGTTGACAATCCCCATCTCGCGCCGGTCCAGCAGGCTGGCCGTGCCGCTTTCCCGAACGTGGTCCAGCGTCAGGCTGCCCCCCGCAGGCACCGCGCCGCCCACGATCATCCGGTCGTAATGGGTATAGATCAGGCGGATCTGCCCGTCCTGAAACATCGCCTCGCCATGGAAGTTCGCGCGCAGGGCGGCGGTGTCCATGCTCTTGGCCTCGGTTGCGGAAATCGCCTGACGGGTTTCAACGCGCAGCATCGGTCGTTCCTTTCACAGAAAATCGGACCGACGGGGGGTAAACCCGTCGATCAAGGTGCCGGGCTCAAGGCAGAGACAGCCATGCGGCACGTTCGAGGCGATGACGAAGGCATCATTCGGCCCGACGTCGAATGTCTGCTCGCCCACGGTAAAGCGAAAGCGCCCCGACAGCACGAAGGTGGATTGCACATGCGGGTGGTGATGCAGCGCGCCTGTCGCCCCGGCGGCGGCAAAGCGAAAGGCGACCGTCATCAAGTCGGGGCTGTCGGCCAGCACCTGCCGCGTGACCTGCGGCCCGGTTGCAACGATGGGATAGCGCATGGCGGCCTCAGCGGAACACGGCTGGCAGCCACAGGGACAGCGCCGGGATATAGGTGACAAGCATCAAGGTGACAAAGGCCGCGCCATAGAAAGGCCAGATCGTGCGCACCGCCTGCCAGACCGAAATCCGCCCCACCGCACAGCCCACGAACAGCACCGCCCCCACCGGCGGGGTGCACAGGCCAATCCCGAGGTTCAGGATCAGGATCACCCCGAAATGCACCGGGTCCACCCCGAACGCGGTCGCCACCGGCAGAAAGATCGGCGTCGTGATCACGATCAGCGGCGACATGTCCATGAAGGTGCCAAGGATGAGCAGGATGATGTTGATCAGCAGAAGGATGATGATCGGATTGTCGCTGATGCTTTGCATCATGGCGATCATCGCGGTGGGCACCTTCAGATAGGCGAGCAGCCAGCCGAACGAGGCCGCGCAGCCAATGACCAGCAAGACCATAGCGGTGGTGCGCACCGCCGCCTGCACCGCGCCCACGAAATCGGCCCAGCCCATGGTGCGGTAGGCCAGCGTTGTCACCCCCAAGGCATAGATCGCAGCGATACAGGACGATTCCGAGGCGGTGAACACGCCCGACCGCACCCCGCCAAAGATGATCCCGATCAAGAGCAGCCCCGGAATGGCGTTGATCAGCAAGAGCCCCAGCATGGCCCAGCCCGGAAACGCCTCGGTCGGGTAGTTGCGCTTGCGCGCCACATACCAGGCCGCGACGGCAAGGCTGAGCGCCAGCACCAGCCCCGGAATGATGCCAGCCGTGAACAGATCGGCAATCGACAGCCGCCCGCCCGCCGAAATGGAATAGATGATCATGTTGTGGCTGGGCGGGATAAGCAGCGCGATGATCGAACTGACAACGGTGATGTTCACCGCATAATCAACGTCATAGCCGCGTGCCTTCATCTGCGGCACCATCAACCCCCCGATGGCCGAGGCATCGGCCGCCGCCGATCCCGAAATGCCGCCGAACAGGACCGACGAGGCGATGTTGACCTGACCGAGGCCGCCGCGGAAATGGCCGACCGCCGCCCCCGCCACGGCAATCAGCCGCCGCGCGATATCGCCGCGCACCATGATCTCGCCGGCAAAGATGAAAAACGGGATCGCCATCAGCGCAAACACCGACACCCCGGAATTCAGCCGCTGAAACACCACCACCGGCGGCAGGCCAAGATAGAGGACGGTCGCGAAACTCGCCACGCCAAGGCAGAACGCAACGGGCGTGCCGATGGCCAGCAGCAGCCCGAAGGTGCCGAACAGAACCCAAAGCTCCATCACGCCACCTCATCCAGATCGGTTTCGCCAAAGCGCGCGGTGGGCAAGCCTGCGGCCCGCCGCGCCAATCGTTCCAGCGAGAACAGCACCATCAACACGCCCCCCGCCACCAGCGGCATGAAATCCACCGCCCCGGTGATCCCGAGCGAGGGCAGCGTCACGCCAGAGGCCGAGACCATCAACTGCCCGCCAAACCAGACCATGCCCGCCCCGAAGGCCGCGACCACGATGTCGGACAGCGAAAAAAGCACCATCTTCACCCGGTGCGAGACAAGGAACAAAAGCACATCAAAGGACAGGTGATAGCCTTCGCGAATGCCGACCGCCGCCCCCAGAAAGATGAACCAGCCCATCAGGATCACCGCCGCTGGCTCGCTCCAGATGATCGAATCGTTCAGCGCATAGCGGAACAGCACCTGGGCCCCGATGATGACCGTCATCGCGACGAGTCCGGCCCCCGCGATCCAGAGCGCCGCCTTTGCGACATAACCAAGCCATAGGGCCACCCGTATCAAACCGGCGTCCATCACCCACCTCCCCGCGGGGTTGCGGCAAACCCAGGCGGGCTTGCACCTTTTGAAAAAGCTCTGCGGTGGCCGGGGGTGTGAAACCCCCGGTCCTGCCGTGTCAGGTCAGTCCGACCCGGTCACTCGGTGGCCTGAATGCGCTGCACCAGGTCTTGCAGCTTTGGCGTGTTGGCGTGCTTTTCATAGACCGGCACCATCGCCTCGATGAACGGGGTCTTGTCGATGTCCTCGATCACCTGAACCCCTGCGGCGCGCACCTTGGCTTCGGATTCCTTTTCACGCGCGGCCCAAAGCTCGCGGTTGACCGGGATCGAGTCCTTGGCCGCCTGCCGGATCAAGGCCTGATCCTCGGGCGAGAGCTTGTCATAGCTTGCCTTCGACATCACCAGAACCTCTGGCACGATAAGATGCTGGTTCAGCGAGTAATAGCCCGCCACCTCATAATGCCCCGAGGATTCGAACGACGGCCAGTTGTTTTCGGCCCCGTCGATCACCCCGGTCTGGATGCCGGAATAGACCTCGCCGTAAGGCATGGGCGTCGCATTGGCGCCAAGCGCCGTCATCATGTCAACAAACACATCCGACTGCATGACGCGGATCTTCATGCCCTTCAGATCCTCGACCGAGGTGATCGGGCGTTCCTTGTTGTAGAAGCTGCGCGAACCGCCATCGAAATAGGCCAGCCCGACAAAGCCATGTGGCTCAAAGGCTGCCAGAATCTCGTCGCCAATCGGGCCATCCATCACGCGGTGCATGTGGTCGGTGCTGCGAAAGATAAAGGGCAGCGACACGACCTTGGTTTCCTCGATGATGTTGTTGAACGGTCCCATCGACACGCGGTTGAAGTCGATCACGCCGAACTTGGTCTGTTCGATCGTGTCCTTTTCCTCGCCCAGCTGGGCCGAATGGAACACTTCGATGCAGATCCGCCCGTTCGAGCGTTCCTTGACCAGACCGCC
>JALOSF010000122.1 GCA_025458525.1 Cypionkella sp.
CCTTCGGGACTGGTGATGCAGGGCGCGCACACGATTGCGCAATGGGGCCCTGTTGACCGGCCGGAAATGGCGTTCAGTGTCGCGAAAAGCTATCTGGGGATCCTTGTGGCGGCGGCGCTGGACCGCGGTCTGATTTCCGATCTGGCACAGCCGGTCGGGGCGCTGATCGACGATCCGGCCTTTGCCTCGGCGCGCAATTGCAAGGTGACGTGGCGGCAGCTTCTGGACCAGACCAGCGAATGGGGCGGCGTGCTGTTCGGAATTCCCGACACCGTGGACCGTGACCGCCAGCTGGCACCCACCGAAGGCAAGGACAGGATGGACCGGGGCACGCCGCTGCAAGAGCCCGGAACCTATTGGGATTACAACGACATACGGGTGAACGCGCTGTGTCTTGCCATCACGCGGCTGTTTGGCCAGTCGCTGGCCGAAACGATGGCGACGATCCACCCGGCCTTTGACGCATCGACCGGATTTCTATGGCGCGGCTATGGCGACCAAAGCACGATCCAGATCAACGACCGCGCTGTCGAGGTCGCGGTCGGAGGCGGGCACTGGGGCGGCGGGGTGGTGGCCGGTGTGACGCATCACCTGACGCTGGGTCGGCTTGTTTTGCACAATGGCAGGGACGGCGCGCACCGCTGCATCGGCGAGGCCGCCTTGCGCGACGTGCTGCGCCCCTGCCCTCTGCAACCCGTTTATGGCGGATTGTGGTGGTTCAACGGGGAGGGGCGTTTGTATCCGGAAGCATCCACCGCCAGCCTGTTTGCGATGGGCGTCGGCAGCACGGTGATCTGGGTGGAACCAGAGCGCGACAGCGTCGCGGTCGCCCGCTGGATCAGACCCGAAGCGGTCGGCCCCTGGATTGCCGCCATTCGCCGATCACAACAAGAGGGCTAAGGCATTGCCCAAGACACAAACCGGGCCTGCGGTGCCGCTAAAACCCGCAACGCGCACCACCGTAAAATCCGGATTATCCGCGCTGTGCCGCACCTTGCCTTATTACGGCTGTGACTTGAGCAGTCTTCACCCTTCCCCCCACGCCACGAAGGTAATCTCTTAGATGACACGTATCCGGCTCGAAAATCTTCGAAAGTCATTTGGCGACACCACTGTCGTCCATGGCATCGACCTTGAGATCGAGGATGGGTCTTTCGTTGCCTTGGTCGGCCCGTCAGGTTGTGGGAAATCGACGATCCTGCGCATGATTGCCGGGCTTGAGGATACTAGTGGCGGATCCATCTTTTTTGGCGACCGCAGGGTAAATGACGAAGAACCCAAGGCGCGCAATGTCGCGATGGTTTTTCAGAATTACGCCCTTTATCCGCATATGACCGTCCGGGAAAACATCGGCCTCAATCTGCACCTGTCCAAGGTCCCCAAGGCCGAGGTTGAACGGCTGGTGATGGAAGCGGCAGCCATGCTTGAATTGCAGGATCTTCTCGACCGGCGTCCGGCACAACTTTCGGGGGGCCAACGTCAACGGGTGGCCATGGGACGCGCCATGGTTCGAAAGCCCGCGGTCTTTCTGTTTGACGAGCCTCTCTCCAATCTCGACGCGAAGTTGCGGGTGCAGATGCGCGCGGAAATCAAGCATTTTCACAAGACGATGCAGCGAACATCGATTTATGTGACCCATGACCAGGTCGAAGCGATGACGCTCGCCGACAAAGTTGTCGTGCTGCGGGACGGACGGATCGAACAAAGCGGCGATCCGATCACATTGTATCAGACGCCAAGCAATGTCTTTGTCGCGCAATTTATCGGATCACCCGCGATGAATGTGGTCCCGGCAAAGGTCGAACTGGATATGCACGGCCACCTTTCGCTTGTCATGGCAACGGGTTGGAGCGTGAGGCTGGCTGATGCGACAGGATTGTCGCAAGGCCAGACGTTGCAAATCGGAATTCGGCCGGAGCATCTTGTTCCGGTTGACACTGACTCGGGCTTTTCAGCCAGCATCAGCCAGGTCGAAATAACCGGATCACAGACCGCCCTAGAGGTGGAGGCGAACGGCATTCGGCTTTGGTCGATGGTGTCCGGAATAAGGGCGCCTGCCCTTGGCTCAAACCTGTGGCTGTCCTTTCAGCATGATCTTGCGCATGTGTTCGATGCAAAGGATGGCCGAAGAATTGGCACCTTGAATGATATGACCGACAGAACGGCCCTCAACACGGTTGCCAATCCTTCTTCGGTTTACGGAAAGAGCGGGGTGTGATGATGCATACCTCTCGGCCAATTCAAGACCAATTTGGGCCGCTTCCCCGACTTGGCAGCGCGGATACTGAGACCAGCCATTCAGTCATGCAAGGCATCAGATCGGCGGCTGACCCTCATGGACACGCCGTGGGGCGTATCACTTTGAGCCACGCCACTGCGGATGCGGCATCGCGGCTCACGCGAAACAAAAGCAATCACCGCAATCAAAAGCTCAATAGGCTTTTGTCACCACACTGAAAACGGATCAACCAAAGGCACAGTCAAGTGCCATCAACAGCGAGAGGAAAACATGTCAGATCTTATCATGAACCGTCGGCGCCTTCTTGGTGCAATGTCTTTGGCCACATTCATGCTGACCAGCACCAGCGCGTTGGCAGAAACCACGGTCAACTTCCTGATCACCCATTCTGACGGTCGTTGGGCCGAGGTGGTGGAGGCTTTCAACAAGCAGCATCCCGACATTACCATCAATATTCAGGTCGTTCCGTTCAACGACTTGATCACGGCGATTGAAACCCGCGTCGGTCGCGGCGACAGCTCGATTGACCTGTTTTATGCCGATACGCCACGCATCGCGGCAATGTCGTCACAGGGCTATCTCCTTAACCTCGATGATCGCCGGCAAATGATCGAGGACGCCGTTCAAAGCGATATTGCAATGTCCATGGTCAGCGCGGGTGGGTCGGTCTGGGCCTATCCGATGTGGACGACGTCGCAATTCCTTTTCTACAATCGCGATCATCTTGCCGCGGCTGGCATAGAGGCGCCTTCGGCGGCCATTGCCGACCGCATGACATGGGACAAGGTGGTGGCCGATGCCGCAGCGGCACAAAAGGCTGGCGCACCCTGGGGCCTTCTGTTTGAACAGGTTGACCGTTATTACCAGCTTCAGGCTCTTTTCGAGTCTGCCGGCGGTGGATCGGGACTGACGGGCGAAAACATGCTTGAGGCGGACATCACGAATGACGCCTGGGTAAAGGCCGCGCAGTGGTATGGCGATCTGTTTGAATCCGGCCTTAGCCCGCGCGGAATTACCCCGGGACAAACCACCGATTTGTTCGCACGAGGCGAAGTTTCCTATTTCGTTTCGGGGCCGTGGTCTATCGGGGCGTTTGAGGCGGTCGAAGGGCTCAATTACGGGATTGCGCCACATCCCTATTTCGAAGGTGGCAAGCCCGTGACAGCCACGGGAAGCTGGGCCTTGGCAATCAACCCGGCGGCGGCAAATCTTGAGGCGGCTAGAACCTTTGCCGAATTCGCAACGCTGACAGAGGAAGGTTCGCGGCTTTCGACGACGCTGGTGCCCAATGTGCCGATGCAGCACGAAGCACTTGCCGAATTCCAGACGCGCTTTGACGATCTGATCCCGAAGATCGGGCCCGCGATGGAAATCATGTCCCATGAGCTTGCCAATACCGCAATTCCGCGGCCGACCTCGACGGGTTTCATTGTCTTTGAAACCGAGATCGGCCGGGCCTTTGCCGATATTCGCAATGGCGAGCCCGCGGCCGAGGTGCTGGAAGCCACGCAGCAGCGTCTTGAGGGATTGCTTGCGCGCCAGCGCTAAGCGCACTCCGGGTCGGCACCTTTCCTGGGTGCCGGCTCGCACTTCGTTTTTGGGGGCTACGGCACATGCGACTTGCCAATCCTATGACCTTGCTTGTTTTTCTGGGACCAACCCTGCTGCTCCTGATCGTGCTGCGCTTGTGGCCGGCCATGGCGGCCCTGGTGGACTCCCTCTACGCCCCCCGAGCGGATCAGATCAGCCTTGATAATTATGTTTTCATTTTCTCGGATCCGGTCTTTCAGGACTCGCTTGTCGTTTCCGCCATCTATTCCTTGATCGTCAACCCGCTTCAAATCGCAATCGCACTTATGCTTGCGCTGCTCTTGAATGCAAAAGGACCGCTGATTGGCCTGTGGCGCACGTTGATCTTGCTGCCTGCGGCGGTCCCCCTCAGTGTGTCGGCGGTGATCTGGGGCATCGGATTGCGCCCGGACGGTCCGATCAATGCGCTTTTGATGACCCTGGGCCTGGAGCCGCAACGTTTCCTGACGTCGCCAGATCAAGCTTTGGGCTCGATCATTCTGATCGTCAGCTGGGTGGGTATCGGCTATTGGATGACGTTCCTTCTTGCGGGTTTGCAAGAAATTCCCAAATCCTTGTATGAAGCGATCCGCATCGATGGGGCAAATCGCTGGCAGACGTTTCGTTATGTCACCTTGCCGCAATTGCGGCGGACCCTGACCTTCGTTCTTGTGGCAAATACCGTCGCCAATTTCCTGGTCTTTGCGCCGGTTCAGATTCTTACCCAAGGCGGCCCGCGGGGATCGACAAACCTTGTCATGAACGAAATCTTCACGCTGGGCTTTGTGCAAGGCGACAGAAGCAGTGCGGCGGCGGCAACGGTTGTTCTGGTGACGGTCGTTCTGGTTGTCGTGTTGATCCAATTTCGCCTGATGCAAGCGCCAGAGGATAATGCAGCATGAAAATGCCCCGTGGTTTGATACGCCTGATCGTCGCTGCAACAGCCGGGTTGCTGTTCTTCTTGCCCATCTGGTGGATCACTGTGGGTGCCTTGCGCCCGCGTGAAGATATCTTTCGATATCTTTCCCCGCTGAGTTGGGAAACCCTTTGGCCAACCAATGCGACGCTGAACAATATCATTCAACTGTTTCAGGGCGATTTTACGCGAGCCTTGTTCAACTCGGTCTTCGTGACCGTTGTTGCGGTCGTGATCGGCTTGATCTTGTGTGCGATGGCCGGCTTTGCCCTTGCAGTCATGCGCTTTCGCGGACGCGAGGCGGTGTTCTTTGTCGTTGTCGTCAGCTTTCTTATTCCGTTCGATGCCATTGCCCTGCCGCTGTTCGGCTTGATGCTGGATGCGGGCCTGCAGAACACCTACATCGGCCTTATCCTGCCGGGGATCGGCAATGGCCTTGCCGTGTTCCTTTATCGTCAGTTCTTTCTTGGCATTCCGAAAGAGTTGCGCGAGGCGGGCGTGATCGATGGCATGACAACCTTTGGCATTTTCTGGCGCATTTATCTGCCGCTGTCCTTGCCCGCCCATATCACCGCCGGGCTTATTCTGTTCCTGTTTCAATGGCAGGCCTATCTCTGGCCGCTTCTGATCGCACCTGACACTGATTACAAGGTGGCTGCGGTTGCCATTGCCCAATTCACCGACAACATCGAAGGCACGCAATACAATCTGATCTTCACGGCAGCGTTTTTCATCGCCCTGATCCCGATGATCCTGATCACCTACTTCCAGAAATACTTCACCGCGTCGGTGTCTTCTCTGGGCGGAAAGGGTTGATGCGCAGCGTCACACAGACACGGGTCACTGATGAACGGCGACCGAAAGGTCAGTCGCCAGCGCTCTGCCAGATCGATCAGCACAGGCCTCAGCGCCGGATCGGCAGCCCGAGGATCGCGCCCGACACGGTCAGCAGATAGAACCAGTCATCGATCCGGTCACTGGCCACGTTCGACTTTTTGTCGATCGTCAGGAAGGAATGGCCGTGCACGAAGGACCACAGCATGTAGGCACGGGCCTGCACATCGCTGTTCTCGGGCGGCAGGCCAAGGCAGGCCGCCGCCGCACGGACCACGACACCGAAACAGCGCTCGCCCTTGGATTGCAGGTCGGGCGCCGTCTCATGCCCCTCGGTCAGCCCGAACACCAACCGGAACACCCCCGGCTCGGCCCGGGCGAAGCTGACATAGGCACGCCCCACGGCGGCGACAGCCTCGATCGAACCGGCCGGATAAGAGGCAGCCCCCGCCTCCATCGCGGCGCGCAGCCGGTCCATCGCCTCGCTGACCACACCGCGCAGGATGGCTGGGCGATCCTTGAAATGCTTGTAGGGTGCTGCGGAACTGACACCGGCGCGCCGCGCGGCCTCGGCCACGGAAAAACCGTCAGGCCCGTGGGTTTCCACCAGCTCGCGCACCGCAGCAATCAGTTGCGCGCGCAAATCACCGTGGTGATAGGCGGCCCTTGCGGGGGCGGTGCTTGCGGCAGGATCTTCGGTCATTCTTTGGGGGCTTTCGGTCCGGAAACGGGCGCGCGACGCGGCAAAGTTAGCCAGTCTTACATTTCAGGGCAAGGGATAGGGACACTTGCCAAAGTGAGTGATTCTAACATATGTAAGTAATTCTCACTTACAAGGAGAAGGCAGCGATGACCGTCCCTGCAACACCGGGTGTCCGAAAGATGTGGAGGCAGGCGGTAACGCTGGCCGTGACCCTGGTGGTCGTTGGCGGGGCGGGGGCTGTGGGGCTCACGGGCTATGCGATGATCGCCGACACGGGCGACCTTGCGACCGGGTCAACCGCGCCCGTCACACCCGTCGGGGTCATGGAGGTGACACCGGCTGACGGCTACACCGTCACCCGCCGGTTCATCGGCCGGGTGGAGGCGGCGGCGCAGACCGATCTGGGCTTCGAACTCGGCGGGCGGGTGACAGAGGTGCTGGTGGATGAGGGC
>JALOSF010000123.1 GCA_025458525.1 Cypionkella sp.
GACTGATCGCGCCGCCCGCGGCCGCGCCACATCGCCAGCGAAAAGATCACCAGCGCCAGCCAGATCATCGGATAGGCCACCACCCGCACGCCGGTGAAGGGTTCGTCAAACACAAAGACCGCGATCAGGAAGATCATCGTGGGCGACAGATATTGCATCATCGCGATGGTCGAAAGCCGCAGACGCTTTGCCCCGTTGGCATAGACCATCAGCGGCACAGCCGTGACCACCCCCGCGCCGATCAGCAGCAGATCATTCGTCAGCACGCCTTGCAGGAAATGCGCCTGCCCCGTCGCGCCCAGCCAGATCACATAGGCAAGCGCGAAGGGCGCCAGAAGCATCACCTCCAGCGTGAAACCCTGGTTCGGCCCGATCGGAAGCGATTTCTTGAGATAGGCGTAAAAGCCCCAGGTCACCGTCAAGCCAAGCGCCACAAGCGGCAGGCGACCGGCGTCATAGGTCAACAGCGCCACCGCCGCAGCCGCAAGCCCGATTGCCGCCCATTGCGCGGGCGCCAGCCGTTCGGCCAGCAGCACCCGCCCCATCAGCACGCTGAACAACGGGTTGATGTAATAGCCAAGCGCCGCCTCCAGCGCATATCCCGCACCGATGGCCCAGACATAGATGCCCCAGTTCACCGAGATCAGGGCCGCGGTCACGATCCCCATCCCCAACATGCGCGGCGTGCGCAAGGCCGTGCGCAGGTCCCGCGTGCGGCCCATCAGCAGGATCACCACCCCGGCCAGAGGCAAGGACCACAAGACGCGGTGGGCGATCACCTCGGGCGTCGGGATATGGGCCAGCGCCTTCATGTAGATCGGCAAGAAGCCCCACATCACATAGGCCGCAAGCGCATAAAGCACGCCCGAGAGGCTGTCTTCGTTCTTGGCGGGGGCTGCGTCGGTCATGCCTTCGCTTATCCCCTTGCGCTGACAGGGGCCAATGCAAAGTTGTGACGGGAACAATCACCGGGGCAGATCGAACCCGGGCTCGGCCAGTGTGAACCCCGAAAAGCGAAAGCCGGGGCTGACGGTGCAGGACACGAGGCTGAACGCCCCGGTCGAGCGCGCCGCCTGCCACTGGCCCGCCGGCACAAGGATCTGCGGCATCTGCCCGTTCAGAACATCGGGTCCCAGCGCATGATCCACGGCAACATCACCGCCGATGGACAGGCTGACCGGCGCACCGGCGTGCCACAGCCAGATTTCATCGGCATCCACCTTGTGCCAATGGCTGCTTTCCCCGGCCCTGAGCAGAAACAGGATCGCCGTGCCACTGGCCCGACCGCCGACCTGCGGCCCCTCCCAGGTTTGCCGATACCAGCCGCCCTCGGGATGCGGGGCAAGCCCCAGATGGGCAATGATCCGGTCTGCCTCTGTCATCCTCGCCCCCCGCCGCGACGTGCCGCTGTTGAAATGCCCCGCCAAGGGCGCCCGGCCCGTGCCGCAGCGCCCCTGGCGAAAGCCCTCGCCCCTCAGGCTTTCAGGATCGACCGACCGGCGTATTCCGCCGTCTCGCCCAGCAGTTCCTCGATGCGGATCAGCTGGTTATACTTGGCCAGACGGTCCGAGCGCGACAGCGATCCGGTCTTGATCTGA
Source organism: Cypionkella sp. (assembly GCA_025458525.1). Taxonomy (GTDB): domain Bacteria; phylum Pseudomonadota; class Alphaproteobacteria; order Rhodobacterales; family Rhodobacteraceae; genus Pseudotabrizicola. The sequence continues at coordinate 1,599 of JALOSF010000123.1, forward strand.
CCGCAATTGGTGGCCACCGCCAGATCGGCAATCGTGGCATCCTCGGTCTCGCCCGACCGATGGCTCATCACATTGGTATAGCGCGCGCGATGCGCCATATCGACGGCCTGAAGCGTCTCGGTCAGGGTGCCGATCTGGTTAACCTTCACCAGCATTGAATTGGCGACGCCTTTCTTGATGCCCTCGGCCAGACGGCGCGGATTGGTCACGAACAGATCGTCGCCCACCAGTTGGACCTTGCCGCCCAGCGTGTCGGTCAGGAGCTTCCAGCCCTCCCAGTCATCCTCCGAGCAGCCGTCCTCGATGCTGATGATCGGATAATCGCGCGCAAGATCGGCAAGGAAGGCGACATTCTCGGCGATCGACAGCGACTTGCCTTCGCCCTTCATCTCATACTTGCCGCCCTTGAAGTATTCGGTCGCGGCGCAATCGAGCGCAAGGAACATGTCCTCGCCCGGCTTGAACCCGGCCTTCTCGATGGATTTCAGAATGAAATCAAGCGCGTCGCGGGCAGAGTTCAGACCGGGCGCAAAGCCGCCCTCGTCGCCCACATTGGTGTTGTGCCCGGCCTGGGCCAGTTCCTTCTTCAGCGTGTGGAACACTTCGGACCCCATGCGGATCGCGTCGCGGATATTGTCCGCGCCGACCGGCATGATCATGAATTCCTGGATGTCGATCGGGTTGTCGGCATGTTCGCCGCCGTTGATGATGTTCATCATCGGCACCGGCAGCACGCGGGCGGCTGGCCGGTGAATTCCGCCGCCGCCTTGGCAACCGCCAGCGACACGCCAAGAATGGCATTGGCGCCAAGGCGGGATTTGTTCGGGGTCCCGTCCATCTCGATCATGGTGCGGTCGATGCCGACCTGTTCGGTGGCATCATAGCCCACCAGTTCCTCGGCGATCTCGCCATTGACGGCGGCCACCGCCTCCAGCACGCCCTTGCCCTTGTAGCGGGCCTTGTCCCCGTCGCGGCGCTCGTTCGCCTCATGCGCGCCGGTCGAGGCGCCCGAGGGCACCGCCGCGCGGCCCATTGCGCCGCTTTCCAGCGTGACATCCACCTCGACGGTGGGGTTGCCGCGGCTGTCCAGGATTTCGCGGGCGTGAATGTCGATGATCGTGCTCATGGGGGCTCCGTGATGCGGATTGTGCTCTCGGGGTCGTCTTTACCCGTTGCGCGGCCCTATGGGAAGGGTTGACGGGCCGCGGCACGGGCGGCCTTGCCCGCCTTGTGGCGGCGCTGCGCCTCGCGGGCAAAGGTATAGAGCCCCGATCCGATCACCAGCGCCGCCCCGATCAGCATCCACAGATCCGGCCGCTCGCCCAGAAAGATCACCGCAAGGATCATGGCAAAGACCAGACGGGTATAGCGGAACGGCGCCACCACAGACACCTCGCCCAGCCGCATCGCCGCGGTGACGGCATAATAGCCGAACAGCCCCGTCACCAGCGCGCCGGTCAGATCGACCCAACGCTCGGCCGCCACCGGCTGCGGGCTTTGCCCCTGCCCCGCCATCAACAAAAGCCCCGCAGGCACCAGCGCGATATAGGCCCAGGTGGTCAGCTGAAAGGTGCCGATGCTGGCATCCATCATGCGCGTCGCCAGATCGCGCGCGGCAAGGATGATGACGCAGGCCACCGTCAGCAACCCCGCGGCACGAAAGCCTTCGGTGCCGGGCCGCAGGATGATCAGCACCCCGACAAAGCCCACCAAGATCGCGCTCCAGCGTCGCCAGCCCACCTTTTCGCCCAGAAACAGCGCAGCCCCCATCGTCACGACCAGCGGTGAGGCCTGCAACAAGGCCGCATTCATCGTCAGCGGGATCAGCGCAAGGGCGGTGATATAAAGCATGGTCGCGCCCGCCTCGGACAGGCTGCGCACCAGTGCGGCCCCGGTCAGGGCACGGCGGGTCAGGATCGGCTGACCCGCCCGCGCGGCAAAGATCCAGAACACCGCCGCCCCCGCCGCGCCCAACATGGCGATCACCTGCCCCGGCGGCAGCGCCTCGGCCGCGCGCTTGAGGAACAGATCCTCAAAGGCAAAGGCCGCCATGCTGGCAACCATCAGCAGGGCCGCGCGGGTGTTGTCGGTCGCGCTCACGGCTTTTGCGGCTTTGCCGCGCCCGTCCGGGTGATCGGCACGCCCAGAAGTTCAAGCCGATGCCCGATCAGACGATAGCCCAGCCGCGCGGCGATCCGTTCTTGCAGCGCCTCGATCTCGGGATCGACGAATTCGATCACCTCGCCGGAATTCACATCGATCAGATGATCGTGGTGATCGCGCTCGGCATCTTCATAGCGCGCGCGCCCGTCGCCGAATTCCAGCTTGTCAAGAATGCCCGATTCCTCGAACAGCTTGACCGTGCGATAGACCGTGGCCAGCGAAATGCGCGGATCAAGACGCGCGGCGCGGGCATACAGCTCCTCGACATCGGGGTGATCCTCCGACTCGCCCACCACCCGCGCAACGATGCGGCGTTGTTCGGTCATGCGCAGGCCCTTAGCCTCGCAGCGGGCGATGATATCGGTCATGGGCGGCGGCTCTGCATGCGTTTGCGGGTCACGTCCTTCGCTTTAGCCCAGCCGCGCTGGCCGCGCCACCCCAAAGCCCGGCAAGCGGCGGCGCGACCCCTGTCAATAAATGCGCGGGGCGTTGAGCTGATCGTGCAGCACATTCACCTCTGCCCGCGACAGGCCCAGTGCCTCGGCAAGCGTGTGCAGATAATTGGCCTCGGCCTGCTCATCCAGCGTGATTGCCATCAGCGAGGCGAGATAGACCTTTTCCTCCATCCCGCGGGGCACGTCGGCAAGCAGCCCGTCAAGATCGACCGGCCCGGCCAGTTCGCGATTGATGAAGTCGATCTCGGCGCGGCTTGCGTCGCCCACCGCCTCCATCAGCGCGGATTTTTCCTGCGCGTCGAGTTTGCCATCGGCCTTGGCCGCCATGATCATGGCGCGCAGCAACACGGCGGCCTGCGCCTCGTCCTCGGGGTCGGGCGTGGCGCCGGTCTGGCCCGTGGCGGCCCCGCCCAAGGCGCCCCCAAGCGCGCCGCCCCCCAGCACCGCCCCGAGCAGGCCCCCCAAACCGCCGGAGCCGGAGCCGCCGAGCAGATCGCCGAGGCCGCCCGGCGGGGTGGTCTTGCGGCTGCGGCGGGTGCCTGCCCCGGCGAGCGACCCCAGCACCTCCTCGAGCCCGCCCTTGGCGCTGGTGGCGCGCGCGCCCGTGCCGGTGCGGCGGGTCGTGGTTTTGCCCGCGGAAAGGATTTCCTCCATGATGCCGCCCATGGCCGATGTGTCGGGTGCCGCGGTGCGCGCCGCACCCGGGCGGCGTGCCGTGCTTTCGCTGCGCCGGGGGCTGGGGTCGGCCGGACCGCCACCGCGCGTCATGTGCTGCACGCCCTTTGCCACGACGATGCCGATGGCAACTTTGGTCAAGGTTTTCATCAGGCTCATCGCGGTTTTCCCCTGTTGCGCCGCAGCCGGTTGACTACTGGGCCAAGGTTGGCCAGCCCCCAAGGGCAGGTCAACGGGGAAAGCGGGCGCGAATTCCCCCGCACGGGCGGCCTGCGCGCGCCGCGACCGGACACACCATATCTTGGGGCTGGCCGTGGCTTTCGCGCTGCCTATGGCAGGGGCTGACCCTGGCCCGCGGCACGGTGAGCGATTCTGTCCCAGGCAAATCATGGCGCAGATGCCACAGCGCCACCGACAGCCCACGCCAGACCCGGCGGGTCGGGAATCACGCGCCGCCCGCGGCAGGAACGTGACCACGCCTTTCGGGGGATATTCAGAGCAAATCTTAACGCCTTGCGCCAAACCTGCCCCATTGCAGGGGAAAAGCCGCATCGCGCGCGGTTCGCCCCCCGCCTGTCCCCCGACTTATCCGCAAAACCGCCCACAGAGGCGCCCGCGCCGTGACCCGCACCATGAATCGAAAGTTAACAACCGCGTGAAACGAGCCCGCGCGGGTCAAGCGAATTTTTTGCCGCCAAAGGGTAAAAATTCGATTGCCCCGCCCGCAACATTACAGCAAGTTGACGACCGAACCTGCCGACACACTAGATATGGTGTCAGGCCGGACGGGGACAGAACCAGAGCTAAGCAGATCCTTTTGATCGGCATGACCGCCTTGACCGCGAAAGCTGTCCGGGGCGGCTGGGTGTTGCCTCGTTTGCGCCAAGGCCGGGATGGGATCAACGGGCCGCGACCGGAGATGAACCGGGGCCACAGCAGCGAGGACGGGGCAGATGAAAATCGAACGCAAGTTTACCACCGAAGCAACCGGCGCCTATGGCGCGATGGCGTTCGGCACCACGGTTTCCGAAATCCGCAACCCGGATGGCAAGGTGGTGTTCCGCAACGACGCGGTCGAGGTCCCCGAGGGCTGGAGCCAGGTGGCAAGCGACGTTCTGGCCCAGAAATATTTCCGCAAGGCGGGCGTTCCGGCCCGGCTGAAGAAGGTCAAGGAAAAGGGTGTGCCCGAATTCCTGTGGCGGTCGGTTCCCGATCAGGCCGCGCTTGACGCTTTGCCCGAAGATCAGCGCATTGTGGGCGAAACCAGCGCCACGCAGGTGTTCGACCGTCTGGCCGGGGCCTGGACCTATTGGGGCTGGAAGGGCGGCTATTTCACCGCCGAAAGCGATGCGCGCGCCTATTACGACGAAATGCGCTTCATGCTGGCCAATCAGATGGCAGCCCCCAACAGCCCGCAATGGTTCAACACCGGGCTGCATTGGGCCTATGGCATCGATGGCCCGTCGCAGGGGCACTATTATGTCGATCATGAGACCGGCAAGCTGACCAAATCCTCCAGCGCCTATGAACACCCGCAGCCGCATGCCTGCTTCATCCAGTCGGTCGCCGATGATCTGGTGGGCGATGGCGGGATCATGGACCTGTGGGTGCGCGAGGCACGGCTGTTCAAATACGGCTCTGGCACCGGCACCAACTTCTCCTCCTTGCGCGGCGAAGGCGAAAAGCTCTCGGGGGGCGGCAAATCCTCGGGCCTGATGGGCTTTCTGAAGATCGGCGACCGCGCGGCGGGCGCGATCAAATCGGGCGGCACCACGCGGCGCGCGGCCAAGATGGTGATCTGCGACATGGATCACCCCGATATCGAGGCCTTCATCAACTGGAAGGTCATCGAGGAGCAGAAGGTGGCCAGCCTTGTTGCCGGATCCAAGGCGCATGAGGTCAAGCTGAACGAGATCTTCTCGGCCATCCGGCAATGGGATGGCTCGGCCGAGGATTCGGTCGATCCGGCCAAGAATGCGGCGCTGAAGGCGGCGATCAAATCGGCCAAGAAGGCGATGATCCCCGACACCTATACCAACCGCATCCTGCAATATGCGCGCCAGGGCTTCGACAGCATCGAATTCCCGACCTATGATGTGGATTGGGATTCCGAAGCCTATGTCACCGTGTCGGGCCAGAACTCGAACAACTCGGTCCGGGTGACGGATGCCTTCCTCAAGGCGGTGAAGGAGGATGCCGACTGGGCGCTGATCCGCCGCACCGATGGCAAGCCCGCCAAGACCATCAAGGCGCGCGATCTGTGGGATCAGGTGGGCCATGCCGCCTGGGCCTGCGCCGACCCCGGCATCCAGTTCCATGACACCGTGAACGCCTGGCACACCTGCCCCGAGGATGGCCCGATCCGTGGCTCGAACCCCTGCTCGGAATACATGTTCCTCGACGACACCGCCTGCAACCTGGCGTCGATGAACCTGCTGACCTTCTTTGCGGACGGCAAGTTTGACGCCGAGGCCTATATCCACGCCTCGCGGCTCTGGACCGTGACGCTGGAAATCTCGGTGATGATGGCGCAGTTCCCGTCCAAGGAAATTGCCCAGCGGTCCTATGACTTCCGCACGCTGGGGCTTGGCTATGCCAATATCGGCGGGCTTTTGATGAACATGGGCCTTGGCTACGATTCCAAGGAAGGCCGGGCCCTGTGCGGCGCCCTGACCGCGCTGATGACCGGGGTCGCCTATGCGACCAGCGCCGAGATGGCCAAGGAGCTGGGCGCCTTCCCCGGCTATGCCCGCAACCGCGCCCATATGCTGCGCGTGATCCGCAACCACCGCGCCGCCGCCCATGCCAGCGGTGACTATGAAGGCGTGAACGTCAACCCCGTTGCACTGGATCACATCAACTGCCCCGACCAGCGCCTTGTTTCGCTTGCCAAATCTTCCTGGGACGAGGCTCTGGCCCTGGGCGAGGAATTCGGCTTCCGCAATGCGCAGACCACCGTGATCGCGCCGACCGGCACCATCGGTCTGGTGATGGATTGCGACACCACCGGGATCGAGCCGGATTTCGCGCTGGTCAAGTTCAAGAAACTGGCGGGCGGCGGCTATTTCAAGATCATCAACCAGTCGGTTCCCGCAGGGCTGGAGGCGCTTGGCTATCCCGGCCATCAGATCGCGGAAATCGTGGCCTATGCCGTCGGCCATGGCTCCATCGCGCAGGCGCCCGCCATCAACCACACCGCGCTGATCGGCCATGGCTTTGGCCCGCGCGAGATCGAGAAGATCGAGGCCGCGCTGCCTTCGGCCTTCGACATCCGCTTTGTCTTCAACCAGTGGACGCTGGGCACCGATTTCTGCAAGGGCACGCTGGGCATTCCGGCCGAAAAGCTGGCCGATCCGACCTTTGATCTGCTGCGCCACCTTGGCTTTACCAAGGCGCAGATCGAGGCAGCCAACGACCATGTCTGCGGGACCATGACGCTGGAAGGCGCCCCGTTCCTTAAGCCCGAGCATTACCCGGTCTTTGACTGCGCCAATGCCTGCGGCAAGAAGGGCAAGCGCTATCTGTCGGTGGACAGCCACATCCACATGATGGCGGCGGCGCAGTCCTTCATCTCGGGTGCGATTTCCAAGACGATCAACATGCCCAATTCGGCCACCATCGCCGAAACGCTGGCCGCCTATGAGCTGTCGCACAGCCTCGGGATCAAGGCCAATGCGCTCTATCGCGACGGCTCGAAACTGTCGCAGCCGCTGGCTTCGGCGCTGATCGAGGATGACGAGGAGGCCGAGGAAATCCTGGCCACCGGATCGATGCAGGAAAAGGCCGCCGTGATTGCCGAAAAGATCGTCGAAAAGGTGATCGTTAAGGAAATCGTGCGCAGCCACCGTGAAAAGCTGCCCGAGCGGCGCAAGGGCTATACCCAGAAGGCCATCGTCGGCGGGCACAAGGTTTACCTGCGCACCGGCGAATATGGCGACGGCCGCCTGGGCGAGATCTTCATCGACATGCACAAGGAAGGCGCAGGCTTCCGCGCGATGATGAACAACTTCGCCAT
>JALOSF010000196.1 GCA_025458525.1 Cypionkella sp.
CTGACCAACGGGGTGATTCCGATGGGCGCGGTCTTGACCACGGCCGATATCCATGACGCCTTCATGGACGGGCCGGAAAACATGATCGAACTCTTCCACGGCTACACCTATTCCGGCAACCCGATTGCCTCGGCCGCGGGCATCGCCACGCTGGAAACCTACAAGGAGGAGGCGCTGTTCGAACGCGCCGCCGAGATCGCCCCCTATTGGGAGGAGGCGCTGCATTCCCTGCGCGGGCATCGCCATGTGATCGACGTGCGCAACATGGGCCTGATCGGCGCGGTGGAGCTTGACCCCATCGCAGGCGAGCCCACCAAACGCGCCTTCAGCGCCTTCCTTGCGGCCTATGACAGGAACATCCTGATCCGCACCACCGGCGACATCATCGCCATGTCGCCGCCCCTGATGATCACCAAGGCGCAGATCGACACGCTGATCGGCACGCTTGGCGAGGTGCTCAACCGGCTGGACTGACCCGCGCCTGCGGTTACAGGTCTTCGGGGGCGGGATCGCCCTCGAAGAACGCCTCATGCTCGGCGCGGATGCGGCGGATCTGCACCTTGATGCGCGACAGATGCGCATGCATCGCCTGCATCGCGCCCTGCGCATCCCGCGCCCGCAGCGCCGCCATCACCTTGACATGATCGCCAAACGCATCCTGCGAGGCAAAGGACAGCGACAGGAACCGCACCCTGTCCATATGCGCCTTGTTCTCGCGGATGATGTCCCACGCGAATCCGTGCCCACTGCGTTCGCAGATTTCGCGGTGAAACAGGTCGTCCAGCGCATGAAAGGCCACCGGATCGCGCGCCTCGACCGCGGCGTGCTGACGCGCCAGAACATCGTCCAGCACGGAAAAATCGCCCTGCCCCAGCCGCTGACAGGCGATGCGCACGGTCTCTGCCTCGATGGCCGAGCGGATGAAACGCGCCTGCATCACCGCCGCCTCGGATATGGGCGACACCACCGTCGCCCGCTGCGGCCGGATCGTCAGAAACCCCAGCGTGGACAGCCGATAGAAGCAAGGCGCTGTCTGACATCTCGTCCTCCGTTGACAGGCTTCGCATACTAGCATATTAGTTTGCCAGTTGCTTGGAAAGAGCGTTTCGTGGATCAAGCGCCAACGAGGGGGGAAACACAAGTGCCGCTGCTGGACCCCGACCGCCTGTTTCCCGTGGAGCCCGCAACGCGCGACCTTGCGCGCAGCCTGTATCACAGCGTGGCAGCCCTGCCGATCGTCAGCCCGCATGGGCATACCGACCCGCGCTGGTATGCCACCGATGCCGCCTTTCCCGATGCCGCACAGCTTTTCGTCATCCCCGATCACTACGTGTTCCGCATGCTGTGTTCGCAAGGGATATCGCTTGCCGATCTTGGGGTTCCGCGTGCCGATGGCGGCCCGGTGGAACCCGATGGGCGCAAGATCTGGCATCTGTTCGCCCGGAACTACCACCTGTTTCGCGGCACACCCTCGCGGCTTTGGCTGGATCACGCCTTCGAGACGGTGTTCGGCTTTGACACACCGCTGTCGGCTGCAACCGCCGACGATTATTACGACCGTATCAATGCGGCGCTGGCCACCCCGGCCTTTCGGCCACGCGCGCTCTATGACCGCTTCGGGATCGAGGTGATTTCCACCACCGATGGCGCGCTGGAGGATCTGCGCTGGCACCAGCAGATCAGGGACAGCGGCTGGCACGGCCGTGTGCTGCCCGCCTATCGCCCCGATGCGGTGGTGGACCCCGACTTTCCCGGATTTGCCGAAAATGTCGCGCAACTGGGCCAGATCACCGGCGAAGACACCGCCACATGGGCGGGCTATCTGGCCGCGCATCGCAAACGGCGCGCGGTGTTCAAATCCCATGGCTGCACCTCGTCGGACCATGGCCACCCCAGCGCTCGCACCGAGGATATGGCGCAGGATCAGGCGGCACTGCTTTTTGCCCGCGCGCTGCGGGGGGACTGCTCGCCCGAGGAGGCCGATGCCTTTCGCGGCCAGATGCTGACCGAAATGGCGCGGATGAGCCTTGACGACGGGCTTGTGCTGCAAATCCACCCCGGATCGCGGCGCAACCATTCGGCCGATGTGCTGGCGATGTTTGGCCGCGACAAGGGGTTCGATATTCCGGGCCGCACCGATTATGTCGCGGCGCTGCGCCCCTTGCTGAACGCGGTGGGGATGGAGCCCGGGTTGACGGTGATCGTCTTCACGCTGGACGAAACGGCTTACGCCCGCGAACTCGCACCGCTGGCGGGGGCATATCCTGCGCTGAAACTCGGCCCGGCCTGGTGGTTCCACGACAGCCCCGAAGGCATGCGCCGCTTCCGCGAGATGACCACCGAAACCGCGGGTTTTTACAACACGGTCGGCTTTAACGACGACACCCGCGCCTATCTTTCGATCCCCGCGCGCCATGATGTCGCGCGTCGCGTGGATTGCGCCTATCTCGCCACGCTGGTTCGCAGCGGCAGGCTGGCCGAGGGCGATGCATTCGAGGTCGCACACGACCTTGCATACCGGCTTGCA
>JALOSF010000051.1 GCA_025458525.1 Cypionkella sp.
TTGATCCGCAAGGGGCCGAGATCGGCGAAGGGCTGATGGATGCCTTCGTCACCACGCTGTGCGCCCTGCATGACCTGAGAAAATCGTCCGGCCTGCGCAATTCGGCCCATGGCTCGGTCTATGTGGTCAAGCCCAAGATGCACGGCCCTGACGAGGTCGCCCACGCCTCCGCCATCTTCGATGCCGTCGAGGCGACGCTGGGCCTGCCCGCCAATACCGTGAAACTGGGCATCATGGACGAGGAACGCCGCACCAGCGCCAACCTCAAGGAATGTATCCGCGCCGCGAAAAACCGCGTGGCTTTCATCAACACCGGGTTCCTTGACCGCACGGGCGACGAGATCCACACCAGCATGGAAGCCGGCCCAATGGTCCGCAAGGGCGACATGAAGGGCGCGGCTTGGATCAAATCCTACGAGGACCGCAACGTGGACATCGGCCTTGCCTGCGGGCTGCAAGGCCGGGCGCAGATCGGCAAGGGGATGTGGGCGGCGCCCGACCTGATGGCCGATATGCTGGAGCAAAAGATCGCCCATCCCATGGCCGGGGCCAATTGCGCCTGGGTGCCCTCGCCCACCGCCGCCACATTGCACGCAACCCATTACCACCGCGTCGATGTGCTGGCCCGGCAGGCCGAGATCGCAGCGGCGGGGCCGCGCGGCACGCTGGACGCGCTGTTGACGATCCCGCTGGCACAAGGGGTCAACTGGTCGGAGGAGGAAATCCGGCAAGAGATCGAAAACAACGCCCAGGGCATTCTTGGCTATGTGGTGCGCTGGATCGATCAGGGGGTCGGCTGTTCCAAGGTGCCCGACATCCATGATGTCGGCCTGATGGAGGACCGCGCGACGTGCCGCATTTCCTCGCAGGCTCTGGCGAACTGGCTGCATCATGGCGTGATCGGCAAGGATCAGGTGATGGCCGCGATGCAAAAGATGGCCGCCGTGGTGGACCGCCAGAACGCGGGCGATCCGGCCTATCAGCCCATGGCACCCGGTTTTGACGGCGTGGCCTTCCGCGCCGCTTGCGATCTGGTATTCCAAGGGACCGAGCAGCCCTCGGGCTATACCGAGCCGGTGCTGCACGCCCGGCGACTGGAGAAAAAGGCAATGGCACAATGACACTCACCCTTGATCAGGCGCGCCTTATCGTAAAGACCGCCCTGGCGCGCGGCCGCGAGGCCGGAATGAAACCGCTGTCGGTCGTGGTGGTCGATGCAGGCGGCCACACCATCGCCTTCGAGCGCGAAGACGGCGCCGCCCCCGGACGCTATGCCCTCGCCCATGGCAAGGCCAATGCCTGCGTGATGATGGGCCAGCCGGGCAGCGCCATCCATGCCCGCGCGGAAACGCAAGCCTATTTCGTTCAGGCGATGAACGGCATCTATGGCGGCGATTTTGTGCCGGTCAAAGGCGGGGTTCTGATCCGCGATGCCACGGGCAGCATCCTTGGCGCGGTCGGCGTCACGGGCGACAGTTCTGACAACGACGCCCTTGTCGCCTCTGCCGGGATCGAGGCTGCGGGCCTGACGGCCGAAAGCTGACACGGCGGAGGGCGGTGCGCCCGCCCCCCGGCAAGCGCACGATCCGGTCAGCCGAGATCGAGCGCGATGGCATGCACCCGCGTGTTCAGATCACCCAAGGCCGTATGCACCGCCCTGTGCCGCGCGACGCGCGACAGCGGCGCAAGCCTGTCTGACCGGATCAGGATGTGAAAATGGCTCTCGCCGGTGCCATCGTCGCCGGCATGGCCTGCGTGTTTGTGGCTTTCGTTCACGATTTCAAGCCGTTGCGGTGCAAAAGCCGCCGTCAGCCGCTGTTCCATCTCGATCTTCACGCTCATTTTTGCCTGCGCCCCCTTCTCTCTGCCGCCCAAACCCCTAAACTGTGGCGCCCGAGTCGGAAAGACCACGCAGGTCTGGGACCAGGCAGAATGGAAGGCAGGCGATGGTCACGAAACCCCCTTTTGAGTTCGACATCCGCGTGTCCGCGGACAAGAAACGCAAGAAAACCACGCGCCGCGGCATGTCGGGTGCGTTTGAAACATCGACCAAACCCTGCGATTTCCCGGGGTGTCAGGAAACAGGGGCCTATCGCGCACCCAAAAGCCCCGATCTGCTGGATGAATTCTTCTGGTTCTGCAAAGATCATGTGCGGGAATACAATCTGAAGTGGAACTTCTTTCAGGGGACATCGGATGACGATTTCCAGAAGTTCCTGGACAAGGACCGCGTCTGGGACCGCCCGACCAAACCCTTCAGCCGCAAGGATGATGGGCGGGCATGGGCTCGGCTCGGGGTCGATGACCCGATGCAGCTTCTGGGCGAGAAGGCCACGCAAAATCCCGGCAAGGCGCCGGGCGGCGGCGCCACACGCAAACTGCCGCCCACCGAGCGCAAGGCGCTCGAAATCCTTGATTGCCGCGACACGATGACCAAGGCGGATATCCGCAAATCCTACAAGGGGCTGATCAAGGTGCTGCACCCCGACATGAACGGCGGCGACCGCAGCCATGAGGAGCAGTTGCAAGAGGTGGTCTGGGCTTGGGACCAGATCAAGGACAGCCGCTATTTCCGCGACTGACGCGGGCTGTCAAACCAGGAAAAACAGCGGGCATGGCCCGCTGTTTTGGTCTGCACCTTAGGGCGGCAAACCCGGCCGGTCAGGCCGCCTTGAAGGTCAGGGCCGCGCCGTTCATGCAGTAACGCTTGCCGGTTGGCGCCGGACCATCCCCAAAGACATGGCCGAAATGCCCGCCACAGCGGCGGCAATGCACCTCGGTGCGCACGCCGAACAGGCTGCGGTCCTCTTTGGTGCCGATGGCATTGGGAAGGGGTTGCCAGAAACTGGGCCAGCCGGTGCCGCTGTCATACTTGGTTTCGGACGAAAACACCGCCAGATCACAGCCCGCGCAGTGATAGGTGCCCTTGGCGTAAAGTTTGTCGAGCGGGCTGGTGAAGGCGCGTTCGGTCGCCTCCTCGCGCAGAACCTGATAGGACAGATCGCTGAGCCGGGCACGCCATTCGGCCTCGGTCAGGGTCACTTCGAACGTGCCCTCGGCGGCATGGGCCACCCGCCCCGTCGCCGCGCCCAGCAAAAGCACCGCCAAGCCGCGTGTCGCAAAAGCTCGTCTGTTCATGGTCGTCTCCTCTTTGGCTGCATTCTAGCTGTCATTACGCGGCGCGGGGGACAAAGGTTTCAGCCTCACGCAGTTGCGAACGCCGCTTTGCGGGCGTCTTGTTTGCCCCTTCCCCTTGAACCCCCCCGCGTTATGTTCCACAACTCGGGCGGAATGGGCGATAGGGCCGGAACGGGGCAAAGCAGGATGCTGGATCACGCGATGAAACCGACTGAAGAAATCTCTGTGCGTGAGGTGTTCGGCATCGACACCGACATGAAGGTGAAAGGCTTTGCCGAGGCGACCGACCGGGTGCCGGCAATCGATTCCACCTACAAATTCGATCCCGACACCACCTTGGCGATTCTTGCCGGATTTGCCTACAATCGCCGGGTGATGATCCAGGGCTATCACGGCACCGGCAAATCCACCCATATCGAACAGGTGGCGGCCCGGCTGAACTGGCCTGCGGTGCGGGTCAACCTTGACAGCCACATCAGCCGGATCGACCTGATCGGCAAGGACGCGATCAAGCTGCGCGACGGCAAGCAAGTGACCGAATTCCACGAAGGCATCCTGCCTTGGGCCCTGCGCAACCCGGTGGCCATCGTGTTCGACGAATATGATGCGGGCCGGGCCGATGTGATGTTCGTGATCCAGCGCGTTCTGGAAACCGACGGCAAGCTGACCCTGCTTGACCAGAACGAGATCATAACCCCGCACCCGTCGTTCCGTCTGTTTGCCACCGCCAACACGGTGGGCCTTGGCGATACGACCGGGCTTTATCACGGCACGCAGCAGATCAACCAGGCGCAGATGGACCGCTGGAGCCTTGTGGCCACGCTGAACTATCTGTCGCATGATGCCGAGGCCGCGATCGTTCTGGCCAAGTCGCCGCATTACAACACCGAGAAAGGCCGCAAGACCATCAGCCAGATGGTCACGGTGGCCGACCTGACCCGCACCGCCTTCATGAACGGGGACCTCTCCACGGTGATGAGCCCGCGCACCGTGCTGAACTGGGCGCAAAACGCCGAGATCTTCCGCAACGTGGGCTATGCTTTCCGGCTGACCTTCCTGAACAAATGTGACGAGCTGGAGCGCCAGACGGTCGCCGAATTCTATCAGCGCTGCTTTGCCGAGGAACTGCCGGAAAGCGCCGCAAGCATGGCGATGAAATAAGCGGCGGCCAGCGCTGCGGCGCTAATGGAAGGGCTGTTCAGTCCGCGAGGTCGAGCAGCCCATTTTTGATTGCAACATGACGATAGCTGGTTCGCGTGTTGAGTCGCTTTTCAACGTCGGGCAAGCTGTCAGCCGGGCCGTGCAGGATGTGCAGCAGGCCAAAGATGGGTTGACGGGCGAACAGGCGATAGTTGTAGACGTTGGAAAGAACACCCAGCCTGGGCAAAACCTCAAAAAGGGCGATCCTGAGGCGCCATTGGTCGCCCAGTTCATGAGGATTTACCAAAAGAAGCTGTTGCCATCGCTTCAGCAAAGCCTCGGCCTTGTGACCATCAGAGATGAAAAGAACGCCTGCGTTCACCTCGCCAAAAGCCGCCGATACATTTGTCGCGTATTCTAATGTTGGATATGACTTGACGATCCTCTGATCGGTGATCGGCGCCAGCACCGCGAGCAGGTCGAAACTGTTCAGCAGCCCGAAGGCGTCTGTCAGAGGCGCCGCCACATATGTGTCGTTGTCAAGAAACAAGAAGGGTTCGCCGAACGCACGGTTGATCGCCGCTACTTTGAACGCTGGATCGTGCCAACTGGTTTCCTTTGGCCGGATATCATCAATCACCCGCACCTCTCCGGCAAAGTCAGCAAGGGTGCGTGCCCCTTCTGGGGTCGTGTAGCAGATGATCCTGGCATCGGGATGCCAGCGCCGAACGGACGCAGCAGATTGCTGCATATCCTTGAAATACTTTTCAGATCCATAAACGGAATAGACGACGATCATAAAAGCCACATTCTGTTGAGCGATCTTTTCTATGTGGCAAAAGGCCCGAAACGGCAACCGTTCGTTCACGCAGGCGTCACCGGATTCTGATGTCACGCGCGGGGCATGGACGCGGGGTGTGCGTGGCTGTGCAACACAACGCAGACGCATTGAAGGGGCTTTCCCTACCTTGCATGTCGCGCCATATATGGGGAATGACCAAACCCAGCGACAACCCCGCCGATCCGTTCAAGAAAGCCCTCGCCGAGGCGACTAGGGTCATGGCCGATGACCCGGACATGACCGTGACCTATTCGGTCGATCCGCCGGGGATGAACCACGACGGGGTGCGTCTGCCGCAGGTCAGCCGTCGGATGACCCGGGAGGAGGTGCTGCTCGCGCGTGGCACGGCGGATGCCTATGCGCTGCGCCGCAAGTTCCATGACGAGGCGGTGTCTGCCCGCTATGCGCCCACGGGGCAGCTTGCGCGCGACATCTATGACGCGATGGAAACCGCCCGCTGCGAAGCGGTGGGGGCGCGGGCCATGCCCGGCACCGCGGGAAACATCGATGCCAAGATCGGTCACGAGGCGGACCGCAAGGGCTATGGCCAGATCACCAACACGCAAGATGCGCCGCTGGCGGTCGCGGCGGGCTATCTGGTGCGACATCTGGCAACCGGGCGTGACATGCCCGCAGGGGCGGCCAATGTGATGAACCTGTGGCGCGGGTTCATCGAGGAACAGGCCGGCGGCACGCTGGACACTATCGATCATGTGCTGGCCGATCAGGCGGCTTTTGCGCGGCTGGCGCGCAAGGTGATTTCCGACCTTGGCTATGGCGATCAGCTGGGCGATGACCCCGACGCGCCCGATGACGACCAGGCCGATGATCAGGCGCAGGAGGACGAAGACAGCCCCGAGTCGCAAGGCGAGGAGCAATCCGAGGAAGAAGACACCGAAGCCAGCCCCGAGCGCAGCCAGGAGGAGCAGCAGGACCAGTCGCAGGCGCAAGTCTCGATGGAAGACAGCGCCGACATGGAACAGGGCGAGGAGGCCGAACTGCCCGAGGGCGAGGCCCCGCTGGAGCCGCCCCCGCCCGCCCCGCATTCGGCCGCGGACCCCAATTACGCGGTGTTCACCACCGATTTCGACGAGGAAATCCGCGCCGAGGATCTGGCAGAGCCGGCCGAGCTTGAACGTCTGCGCGCCTATCTGGACCAGCAGCTTGAACCCTTGAAGGGGGCGGTCAGCCGGCTGGCCAACAAGTTGCAGCGCCGTTTGCAGGCGCAGCAGAACCGCAGCTGGGATTTCGATCTGGAGGAAGGCACGCTGGACGCGGGCCGTCTGGCGCGCGTGGTGGCCAACCCGACGACGCCGCTATCGTTCAAGCAGGAAAAGGACACCGAGTTTCGCGACACCTGCGTGACCTTGCTTCTGGACAATTCCGGCTCGATGCGCGGACGCCCCATCAGCATCGCCGCGATCTGCGCCGATGTGCTGGCCCGCACGCTGGAGCGGTGCAGCGTCAAGGTCGAGATCCTGGGCTTTACCACCCGCGCCTGGAAAGGCGGGCAAAGCCGCGAGCGGTGGTTGGCCCAAGGGCGCCCACAGCAACCGGGGCGGCTGAACGATCTGCGCCACATCATCTACAAGGGCGCCGATGCGCCCTGGCGCCGCGCCCGGCCGAACCTTGGCCTGATGATGAAAGAGGGTTTGCTGAAGGAAAACATCGACGGCGAGGCGCTGGAATGGGCGCACCGCCGTGCCATGGCCCGGCCCGAGGCGCGCAAGATCCTGATGGTGATTTCGGACGGCGCGCCGGTGGACGATTCCAGCCTGTCGGTGAACCCGGCAAACTTTCTGGAAAAGCACCTGCGCGATGTGATCGCCATGGTGGAACGCAAGCGCGCGGTGGAACTGATCGCCATCGGCATCGGGCATGACGTGACGCGCTATTACCAGCGCGCCGTGACCATCACCGATGTCGAGCAGCTGGCCGGGGCGATGACCGAACAGCTGGCCGGGCTGTTCGATACCGATCCGCGCAAGCGGGCCCGCGCGCTCGGGATGCGCAAGGCGGGCTAAGGGGGCGCTGCCCCTGCCACCATCTGTCTTTCACAAAGGTGCCCGCCATGTTCCAGAGCTTTGACAGCCCGTCCTCTCCGGCCTTGGGGGCCGCGCGTCTGGCGGATCTGCGCGGGGCCTTGGCGCGCGAGGGGCTGGCGGGGTTCATCGTGCCGCGCGCCGATGCGCATCAGGGCGAATATGTCGCCGCGCGCGACGAACGGTTGCAATGGCTGACCGGCTTTACCGGATCGGCGGGCTTTGCGGTCGTGCTGCCCGATGTGGCCGGTGTGTTCATCGACGGGCGCTACCGTGTGCAGGTCAAGGCGCAGGTGGACCTTGGGCAGTTTACCCCGGTGCCCTGGCCCGAGGTGCGCCCCGGCGACTGGATCAAGGCGCATCTGACCGGCGGCGAGGTCGGCTTTGACCCTTGGCTGCACAGCGCGGACGAGATCGCAAAGCTGCGCACGGTTCTGGAACCTGCGGGGATCGGCCTGCGGGCTGTGCGCAACATGGTCGATGCGGTCTGGCCCGACCAGCCACCGCCGCCCTGTGGCGCGGCCTTTGTGCATCCGGATGCGCTTGCCGGGGCGACGAGTGCGGAAAAGCGCGCCCGGCTGGCCGAGGTGCTGCGGGCAGCGGGGCAACGGGCGGCCGTGATCACCCTGCCCGACTCGCTGTGCTGGCTTTTGAACATCCGGGGCGCGGATGTGCCGAAAAACCCGGTGCTGCAAGGCTTTGCCGTGCTTCATGACGACGGGCGCGTGACCCTGTTCACCGACCCCGCAAAACTGGGCGACCCTGTGCGGGCGCATCTGGGCCCCGAGGTGACATGCCGCCCGCCCTCGGCTTTTGTGCCGGCGCTGCACACCCTGCCCGGGCCGGTGCGGGTGGATCGCCTCACCGCGCCGATGGCTGTCAGCGATGAGCTGACCGAGGCAGGGGTAGAGCTTGTCTGGGGCGATGACCCCTGTCGGCTGCCCAAGGCCTGCAAGACCGAGGCCGAAATCGCAGGCATGCGCGAGGCGCATCTGCGCGACGGGGCGGCGATGGTAGAATTTCTGGCCTGGCTGGACCGCCAGCCTGCGGGCAGCCTGACCGAGATCGATGTCGTCACCGCCTTGGAAGGCTTTCGCCGGGCGACGAATGCGCTGCATGACATCAGTTTCGACACGATCTGCGGCGCCGGGCCGAATGGGGCGATCATCCATTACCGCGTCACGCGCGACAGCAACCGCCGGGTGCAGGACAATGAGCTGCTGCTGATCGATTCGGGGGCGCAATACCGCGATGGCACCACCGACATCACCCGCACGGTGGCCATCGGCGATCCGGGCGAGGAGGCACGGCTTTGCTATACCCGTGTGTTGCAGGGGATGATCGCCATCAGCCGCGCGCGGTTCCCCAAGGGGCTGGCGGGGCGCGATCTGGACCCGCTCGCCCGCTTTGCGCTTTGGGTGGCGGGGCAGGATTTCGACCATGGCACCGGGCATGGGGTCGGCGCATTCCTGAGCGTGCATGAAGGGCCGCAGCGTCTGAGCCGCCTGTCGGATGTGGCGCTGGAGCCGGGTATGATCCTGTCGAACGAGCCGGGCTATTACCGCGAAGGCGCGTTCGGCATTCGGCTGGAGAATCTGATCGTGGTGCAGGTCGCGCCGCACCTGGGCGACGGGCGGGTGCAATACGCCTTTGAAACGCTGACCTTCGTGCCGCTGGACCGCTGCCTGATCCACCGCGACATGCTGGCCCCGGGCGAGCGGGATTGGCTGAATGCCTATCATGCCGAGGTGCGCGCCAAGATCGGCCCGCGCCTGTCTGACGCCGCCCGGAGGTGGCTGGACGCGGCGACCGCGCCAGTTTAGGCGGCTCTGACGCTCTAGGCCTCGGTCGTCGGGGCGCGCGAGATGATGACATCAAAGCTGTCGGCGGGCTGCGCCTCTCCGCCAAGGGTGGTGACGGGTCCCTGTGCCCCCTGTTCGGCCAGACCGACGCGCAGGCTGGCCGCATCCTTGATCTCGACCAGCAGATCGCCATCGCCAAGGATCTGCATCGCCCCTTCGGGGGTTGTCTCGACCGTAATCGCATCCGCAAGCGAGGCCGGGCCAGAGGCACCCGGCGCGGGCGCCGCATCATAAAGCACATGAAGGCTGTCCACGCCCGGCTTGAAATCGGCAAGCGTGATCGGATCGTCGGATGCGGCATCCCCCAGATAGACCACGAAGTCATCCGATCCGGTGCCCGTTTCGGCCTGACCCTGCGGCAGGGTATCGCCGGCCGCCGACGCCGCTTCTTGCCCCGCCTCTGGCCAAAGCCAATGCGCGCCCCGGATATCCTGAGGCACAGCATCGAGCAGATCCCCGTCTGCCGCGTCCAGATCGGCCGCGTCCAGATCAGCCTCGTCCAGATCGGCGTCATCATGGGTCAGTTCGTCGTCATCGGGGGTGCCTCCCCCACCAACGAACACGGCGCCCAGCGTAAGGGCGGCCAAGGCCGGGACCAACATCCATTCAAGCATCGTGTTACCGCCGCGAAGTGGTGCCCCCACCACAACCCAAGGTTATCAAATGCGACGGCAGAGTCAACCTCTGCCCTGCGTCGCCTCAGGTTTGCGACGCAGCAGCCACGGACCGGATGCGTTCGATCATCGCGCGCACCCCGTTGGATCGTTGCGAGGACAGATGGTCATTCAACCCAAGGCGCCCCAGCTCGGCCTGGGCATCGATGGCCGCCACCTCTGCCACCGGGACACCCGAATAAAGCGCGTGCAGGATGGCGATCAGCCCGCGCACGATCATCGCGTCGCTGTCGCCTTGAAAGTCGAACCGGCCATCGGCCAGCATGGGGCGCAACCAGACCTGGCTGGCACAGCCATCGACCTTGAGAGCAGGCACCCTGAACTCCTCGGGCAGGGGCGGCATGGCGCGGCCAAGATCGATCACATGGCGATAGCGGTCTTCCCAATCGTCCAGAAAATCGAAGGTGTCGGCGATGTCTTCAAAGGCGGGGGTGGCCATGGGCGGGCTCCTTTTGGCCAGCAGGTAATACGCGGCCCCCCCAAGGTCCAGCCCCCGGATGCAACGGCTGCCCTTTTCAAACGGCGATCCATCAGCTACCCAATGTCAAAGCGAAGATGGATGGCCCGATGAAACGCTCTGTAACCGCTGCTCTTGTCTCCGTTCTGGTGCTGACCTCTTGCGGTGCGGTGCGTGACTCCCGGCTCAACCCGTTCAACTGGTTTGGGCGATCCGAACCCGTGCAAGCCGCGGCAGGCCCGCTGGTCGAACGGCGGGACCCGCGTCTTCTGGTGGCGGATGTCGCCTCGCTTGTCATCGAACCTTACAGCGCTGGCGCCATCGTGCGTGCGACGGGGGTCATGGAAACCCAAGGCTGGTGGGAGGCCGAACTGGTCGAGGTCGAGCAGGAGGATCCGTCGCATCTGGTGCTGGATTTCCGCATCCTGCCGCCGGTCACGCCAACGCCGGTCAACACCGTGCGCTCACGCGAGGTGACGGTGGCAATGACCCTGACGCCGCGGCGGCTGGAAACCATCACCCGCGTCACCGTGCAGGGGGAACGGTCGGCCCGGACCACACGGCGCTGACGACCGCTTGTCAAAGCTCCGGTGTTACAGCCGGATCACCCGCACCTCGTTACCCTTGGCGGACAAGGCAATCTCGCCCCGGCACAGGCGCAGCGCGTCATCGCCGAAGGCTTCCTTGCGCCAGCCCGAGAGGGCCTCGACATCGCGCCCGCCTGCGGCAATCGCGTCAAGATCCGAGGCCGAGGCGATCAGCTTGGGTGCCACGCCAAGGCTTTCGGACTTTGCCTTGAGCAAGACACGCAGCAGATCGGCCAAGGCCGGGTTGACCTGGATCTGCTCGCGCTCATCGGCGACCTTGGGCATGTCCTCGGGGCGCGTCGCCAGACCCGCCTTGACCGCGGCCAGAATGCCGTCGGCGATCTCGGGCTTGCGCCCTTCGCGCATCAACAGCCGCGACCGGCCCAGTTCCTCGGCGCTGGTGGGGCGGGTCGAGGCCAGCTCCAGCAGCGCGTCATCCTTCATCACCCGGCTGCGCGGCACATTGTGCTTTTGCGCGTAATCCTCGCGGAAGCGCGCCAGTTCCTTGACCACCGCCAGAAACCGCCCCGAGGTGGTGCGCGTCTTGATCCGCAGCCACGCCTCTTCGGGGGTGGTGGTATAGGTCGCGGGGTCGGTCAGAACCGAAAGCTCCTCGGCCACCCAATGCGCGCGGCCATTCTTGGCCAGTTGCGCCGCCAGCCATTCATAGATCACCCGCAGATGGGTGACATCGGCCAGCGCATATTCCTTTTGCGCGTCGGTCAGCGGGCGGCGCGACCAATCGGTAAAGCGGCTGGTCTTGTCCAGATTTTCCTTGGCGATCTTGCGCACCAGGGTTTCATAGCCGACCTGTTCGCCAAAGCCGCAGACCATCGCGGCGATTTGCGTGTCGAACAAGGGTTGGGGAAAGACATTGCCTTCGACAAAAAAGATCTCAAGATCCTGCCGCGCGGCGTGGAACACCTTGACCGTCTTGTCATGGCGAAACAGGTCATAAAGCGGCTCAAGGCTCATGTCCTCGCCTTCGATCGGGTCCACCAGAACCGCATCGCCGGATTTTCCGGGCAGCGCCATCTGGATCAGGCAGAGCTTTGACCAATAGGTGCGCTCACGCAGGAACTCGGTGTCGATGGTGACATAGGGTTGGGCTTTTGCGGCCTCGCAGAATGCGGCAAGGTCGGTGGTCGTGGTGATGGTGCGCATGGGCCGCGTCTTTCAAGGGGCCGCGGGGGCATCCCGCAACAGGTATGCTTTCGCTATAGGCGGCAGCCCCGGGCTTGAAAAGCCCTTCGTGCCGCATAACAAGGGATTTTCGGCCCGGCATGACGCGACGCCCCGCCCCGGTGCGCCTAGACCGGCGCCCCCTGCCCCAGGATCAGCGGGGCGCGCTGGCCCGCAACAAAACGCGCCAGCGTCTCGGGGTAGAGCCTGTGTTCTTCGACCAGAACACGCGCAGCCAGCGACTCGGCCGTGTCGCCGGGCTGGACGGGCACGATGGCCTGACCAAGGATAGGCCCGGCGTCAAGCTCGGCCGTCACCTCATGCACGGTGCAGCCCGCCTGCGTATCGCCAGCGTCCAGCGCGCGCTGATGGGTGTGCAGGCCGGGATATTTTGGCAAAAGCGACGGGTGGATGTTCAGCATCCGCCCCTCGAAGCGGCGCACGAAATCGGGCGTCAGAACCCGCATGAATCCGGCAAGGCACAGGATGTCGGGTTCCGCCACCAGGATCGGACGCAGGATCGCGGCCTCGAACCCGGCGCGGTCACGGCCAAAAGGACGATGATCCACCGCCGCGACCGGCACGTCCATCGCCCTGGCCTTGGCCAGCCCGCCCGCGGCCGGATCGTTGGAGGCCACCAGCACCGGCGTGGCAAAGCGGCGCGCCGCCATCGCCTCGACAAGGCGCACCATGTTCGAGCCACCCCCGGAAATCAGGATGGCGACGCGCGTCACAGCAGATGGCCCTTGTAAACCACGCCCTCGCCCGGGATCACGCGGCCGATCTGCACGACCGTTTCGCCTTGGTCGGCCAGCAGCGCGGCCAGCGCCTCGGCCCGGTCCGCGGCCACCACCAGCACCATGCCGATGCCGCAGTTGAAGGTCTTGAGCAGTTCCGGCTCTGACATGCTGGCCGTGCGCGCCAGCCAGTCGAACACCGGCGGCAAGGCCCAGGCATTCAGATCGATCTCGCAGGCCAGCCCTTCGGGCAGCACCCGCGGCGGGTTTTCCGTCAGCCCGCCCCCGGTGATATGGGCCAGCGCATGGACGCCCCCGGCCCGCACCGCCGCCAACGCCTGCTTGACATAAAGCCGTGTCGGGGCCAGCAGCGCCTCGCCCAGAGTGCCCCCGCCAAAGGGCGCAGCCGCGTCCCAGCCAAGGCCCGACATCTCCACCACCTTGCGCACGAAGCTGTAGCCGTTGGAATGCACCCCGTTCGAGGCAAGGCCCAGCAGCACATCGCCCTCGACCACCCCTTTGGGCAGGTCGGCCCCCCGCTCCATCGCGCCCACCGCGAAACCGGCCAGATCGAAATCGCCGCCATGATACATGCCCGGCATTTCCGCCGTCTCGCCGCCGATCAGCGCGCAGCCCGAGGCTTCGCACCCCGCCGCAATCCCGGTGATGATGCGGCTTGCCTGATCCAGCTCCAGCTTGCCCGTGGCAAAATAGTCAAGGAAAAACAACGGTTCCGCCCCTTGGCAGACCAGATCGTTGACGCACATCGCCACCAGATCTGTGCCAATCGTATCGACATTTCCGGTGTCGATCGCGATGCGCAGCTTGGTGCCGACCCCATCGGTCGCCGCCACCAGGATCGGGTCGCTGTAGCCTGCCGCCTTCAGATCGAACAGCGCGCCAAAGCCGCCAAGACCGCCCATGGTGCCAGACCGCATCGTGCGCCTTGCCGCGGGCTTGATCCGTTCGACCAGCGCATTGCCCGCGTCGATATCCACGCCCGCATCCGCATAGGTCAGCCCGTTGTGGCCCTTGGTCATCGCCCGTCTCCGTTGAAGGAATCCCCGTCTGGCGCCCCCATACGCGACTCCTCCCGTTCACGCAACAAACGAAGGGATCGATCAGGGCGCTGCGGCAAGCCGGGCCGCCTCTGCTGCCGCTTCGGCATCGCCCAAGGCCGCCGCCTGCTCAAAAAGCCGCCGCGCCTCGGAGGTGTCGGCGGGCATCCCGTCGCCCGCTTCGGCCATGAAGGCCAGATTGACCATCGCGTCGATGTTGCCGCGCGCGACCGCAAGACGGTAATAGGTCACGGCGCGCGCCGCATCGCGCGGGATCAGTTCGCCTTCGTCGTGCAGCACCGCGATGTTGAAGGCGGCGACCGCATCGCCCTGATCGCTGGCCATCTGGTAATAGGCCAGCGCCTTTTCGACATCGGCCGCGCCGCCGACCCCGTTCTGATAAAGCACGCCAAGGTTATACTGGCCCAGCATCTGCCCCAGATCGGCCGCCCGCGCATACCAGACACGCGCCTCTGCCGGGGCGCTGTCTTCCAGGAAGATCCCCACGTTTACCATCGCGACGGCATAGCCCATGTCCGCCGCCTGACGATAAAGCGCCAGCGCCTTGTCATCCTCGCCCGCGACCTGAAACACCCGGCCCAATTGAAAGGCAAGCCTTGGGTTTTGCGGGTCTGCCGCCTGCGCGCTGGTGCAGGCCGCCATCGCGGCGGCAAGATCGATATCGGCAATCCGCACCCCCGGCACATCGGCGGGTCGCGCGGTATCAAACGGGCTCGCGGCGAGCGTATCGCAGGCCCCGGCGACTTCGGCCTTTGCGACGGGCGCGAGACCGGCAAGCATGGCGGCCGCGACGGCCATAGGACGCAGGCAAAGCATGGGGTGACGGTCCTTGTCGATCAGAACATGGCTTGGCGCAAAGATGAACATCGCCGGACGCCAAGTTGCAAGCGGGCAAATGGCACCGCATGCGCGCGCAATCTTGACCCTCGGCCCGGTTCTGTTACGCAAGCACAGGTAGGGGGCTGTAGCTCAATGGTTAGAGCCGGGCGCTCATAACGCCTTGGTTGGGGGTTCGAGTCCCTCCGGCCCTACCACTTTTTTTCTGTTGAATCATGCGTCTTGCCGACCTTGGGGCCGATGCCCGCAGGCGGTGGTGTTCCAAAGCGTCGCAGGGGGCCCGCGGCGGCGGAGAAAGATTGTCAAATGACACAACTCGGCTACAACACGTTTTAGGCGAGCAATCTGCAAGAGGTGTCGATCCGAATGTGCATGACGTGTTGTGAGGCGATCGAGCGCGGGGTTGCCCCGATAAACCCCTGTCTCTGCGGAGCGCCAGAAACGCAGGCCGCCATGCAGCGGATTGAGATGGATATTTCGCGCCGCCAGTTTCTGGGTGGCAGCGCGGCCGTGATCGGCATGTTCGCGGGCTTTGGCCTTGCCCCGCGTGAACTGCGCGCACAGACGCCTGGTCGGCCCATCGTGCTGACCAACCTTCGGTTTTTCGACGGCAACACCCTGTCGATGCAAAGCGGGCGCGACATCGTGATCGAAGGGGGCCGGATCACTGCCCTTCCCGCCACCGGGTCGGGCCCGACCGAGGCCGATATCATCGATTGCGGCGGACGTGCCGTGACGCCGGGCTTGATCGACTGCCATTGGCACGCGACCCTGGTCAGTGTCAGCCAGATTGCCGCACTCACCCAGGATATCGCCTTTGTGCATCTGGTGGCAGGGCAAGAGGCCGGCGCAACCCTGATGCGGGGCTTCACCACGGTGCGCGATACCGGCGGGCCGGTGTTTGGCCTGAAACTCGCCATCGACAATGGCGTGGTCACGGGGCCGCGCATCTTTCCTTCGGGCGCGATGATCTCGCAGACCTCGGGGCACGGGGATTTCCGGCTTCTGAGCACCTTGCCGCGGATGCCGGGCGATGCGGCCGATTATACCGAACGGACCGGGGTCGCCGCCATTGCGGACGGCGCTGACGAAGTGCTTCGCCGCACGCGCGAGCAATTGATGAAGGGCGCCAGCCAGATCAAGATCATGGCCGGGGGGGGCGTCACCTCGATCTACGACCCGCTCGACACGGCGCAGTTCCTGCAAGAGGAAATGGAGGCCGCCGTGCGCGCGGCCGCGGACTGGGGCACCTATGTCTGTGCCCATGTCTATACCCCCGAAGGCATTCAGCGCGCGCTGCGGGCCGGGGTAAAGTCCATTGAACACGGTCAGTTGGCAGATCTGGAAACGGCGCGGATGATGCGCGATGAAGGCGCGTGGTGGTCGATCCAGCCCTTCTTGCAGGACGAGGATTCGAACCCGCGCAGCAACGCGCAGCAGCAGCAAAAGGCCGAGGAAGTCGCCCGCGGCACCGTGCGCGCCTTTGAAATGGGCCGGTCCGAGGGCGTGAACATGGCCTTTGGCACCGATATCCTGATGAACCCCGGCGCCTCGCGCAGCCAAGGGCGGCAACTGGCCAAACTGGCGCGTTTCATGTCGCCGCTGGAGGCGCTGAGCATGGCAACCGGCAAGGCGGGCGAGTTGCTGGCGCTGTCGGGGCCGCGCGACCCCTATCAAGGCCGCCTCGGCGTCATTGCCGAAGGGGCCCATGCCGATATCCTTGTCTGGGATGGTGATCCGGAAACTGATCTGGCCTTCCTCGACGACCCCACCAACACTCTGCGACTCGTCATGAAGGGCGGGCGCGTGTTCAAGGAGACACTCTGAGATGCCCCGCAATTCAAGGACGTCGCGGCTTTCGCTTGCCCTCGCCGCCACCATTGCCTGCGCCGCCGCGCTGCCGCCATCGGGGGCCGCGGCCCAGGATTGGTCAGGTCAGGTCACGCTTTACGGATGGGGGGCCGGTGTCAGCGGCGATTTGACCCCGTTCACGGGCGCACCGACGCTGTCGTTTGAAAAGTCGTTGTCGGAAGTTCTGGAAGATCTTGATGGTGCCTTCTTTGCCACCGCCTTGGCGCGGCGCGGGGATCTGGTGCTGTTCGGCGATCTGACCTATTCGTCCTCGTCGCGTTCCGGCACCATTCCGCCGGGCCTTCCGGCGGCTGGGGAGGTGACGCTGCGCTCGCTCACGCTTGCCGGTGGGCGCCGCTTTGACGCGGGCGGCGGCACGACGGTCGATCTGCTGGCCGGTCTGCGCGCGTGGGAAATCGAAGGCGCGGTCAACGTGGTGCCGGTGCTGAGCGTGTCACCGTCGAAAAGTTTCGTGGACCCCATCGTCGGCGTGCGGGTCAACACACAGCTTTCGGACCGTTGGTCGGTGCTGAGCTATGCGGATCTGGGCGGTTTCGGCGTTGGCTCTGATCTGACCTGGCAAGCGGCCGTCACGGCGAATTACCGGGCGCGCGACAATCTTTACCTGTCGGTCGGCTGGCGCCATCTTGAGGTGGATTATTCGGATGGCGGCACCGTGTTCGATGGCGCCATGAGCGGGCCCGTGGTCGGCGTGACCTTGCAGTTCTGAGCCGAGCATCCTTGCATCTCCCGGTGGGCCTGCTGCCGCAGCGGCGGCCCCCTGTCACGGCAGGGCAGGCTAGCGCGGGATCAACTGGTCCAGATGCGCAATCAGGCGCGCTTCATGTTCGGGGGTCCAGCCTTCGGGATCAAGCGTCGCGGCCCAGGCAGGGATGTAGTGCCGCGCCACATAATCGTGCCCATAGCCCAATGTTCCCAAGGCCACAGCCATATCAAGCCCGACCTGCAACAGGGTGACAATCGGAATCCAGCGCATTTCCGGCGAGACGTCGGGCGCGCGCGCGCCGGTCAGCCAGTCGGGCCGTGCCCAAGCCAGGGACCAGTCAAAAAACACGATCGGGTCGCTGCCATATTGCAGAAAGACAAACCGCATCGGGCCCCAATCGGCGTCAAACCGCTCCAGCCCGCCCTCCTGATTGACCGAGCGGATCAGGGAGCCATTGCCAAAGGCGGGGCGCCAGGCCGGGCTATCCGGTTGGCGACGCGCCTGCACCATCTGCCAGAATTCGCTCAGATAGGGCGATCCTGCCCAAAGCGCGCCCTGAATCGGATCGCCGTAAAGATCCAGAAACGGCACGGTTTCCTGCGACAGAAAGGCCCCAAGGCTCAGTCCATGCAGATAAAGCCGCGGGCGCGCCGTCTTTGGCAGGGCCGTCCAGTGGCGATAGACCCGGTCGAACAAGGCCTGAGCTTCGGCGACGCCTTGCGTCGGGTCAACCACCACCGAAACCGGGCTGGGCAGATAGGAATATTGCACCGATACGGTCGCGACATCGCCCTTGGTCATGTAATCGAGCGTATCCATCCCACCGGGGTCAAGCCAGCCTGACCCGGTCGGCATGGCAATCACCAGAACCGAGCGCTCAAAACCGCCCAGGCGCTGCAATTCGTCAAAGGCAAGCTGCGCCCGCGCCTCGGGGCTGTCTGCCGCATTGAGCCCGGCGTAAACGCGAATGGGTTGCAGCGCCGCCTCCCCCCAGAACGCCGAAATGTCCTGCGCTGTCGGCCCGGTCGCCACAAAGCTGCGCCCCCAGCGCCCCATCTCGCGCCAGTCAAGCGGCGAGCCGGGCCCGCCGCTGACAAGGGGAGAGGTCGGCGGGGCGGTTTCGGGCGGGATCAGGCTGTCGGCCAGGCGCGCGCCACTGTCGGCCGCGCGCAGCACCGCGCGCAAGGCAATGCCATCGATCACCGCCGCGAAGATCACAAGCGCGGCGACAACGCCCGCCACCTGCGCCAGGCGGGGGCGCAAGATCCGCTGCGTGCGCCGTTGCCAGGCCGCCGCCAGCAGCAGGAACAGCCTGCCGATCGCGAGCAGGGTCAGAAAGATCGCCCCCGCGATCAAGGCGATGCGGATCGGCGCCGCCGCCTCCGCCGGTGGCAGGCCCCAGGCGCGCTTGATGGTGTCCTGCCAATCGGCACCCTGCCAGACCGCCCAAAGACCCAAGGCCGCCGCAGCGATCCCGACGGCCAGCTGCACCGCGCGCGGCAACCCCTTGTTCGGCATCTGGCCCAACCAAGACACAAAGCGCGCCAGGGCGAACCACAGCAGATACCCGATGCCGGCCACGATACCGCCAAGCACGCCCTGAAGCTCGGGCGCGCGCGGCACCATCGACGGGGTCATGGACAGGGCAAACAAGATCGCGGCGACCAGAAGGCCCGGCGCCGATGGCGGGGCCAGAAAGCGTGCGGTCTGATCCAGCGGGGTCTGTGTCACGTCGCTCTCTCGTCTCGGCTGCACGCGCGCCGTGGTTCCTTGCGGCCCCAAATGGCAGCCCTGCGCAGGATTCAGACGCACCGCAGCCCCGTCAAGCGGTTTTCGCGCCGCGCGTGGCAAAGCGCTGCCCCTCACCGCACCGCTGCCATACCGGGCCGCACGGTCAGGCCCACGACCAGCTGGGTCAGCAATCAAAGCAGATATCGCGAGTAAATGAGTGGTGCCCAGAGCCGGAATCGAACCAGCGACACGCGGATTTTCAATCCGCTGCTCTACCAACTGAGCTATCTGGGCACCTTGGCGAAAGGCGTCAACCTTTCGGTGGGCGGGTGATACGTCAGCCGGGCGGGGCTGTCCAGAGGGATTTTCGCCTTTTTCGCGCAAGCCTCCTCTGGCCTCAGGATCGCGGGCGTCCCTCGTCCTCCCCATCCGGCAAATCGCCGTCTTCCTCGCTTTTCTCGACTGGAATCGCATAGCTTTCTGTCAGCCAGCGGCCCAGATCGATGTCGGCGCAACGGCGCGAGCAGAAGGGGCGGTATTTTACATCAACCGGCTTCTTGCAGATCGGACAGCTCATGCGAACAGGCCCTTCGCCACCTCGGCCAGCGGCAGGCGGTCACGTTTGCGCGTCAATTCGTAAAGGCCAAGCGTGGTCCAGCCGGCCAGATTGGCCTCGCCATCCCCCTTGAAAGCGGCCTTGATCACCTGATCGAGGATCGCCCGGTCCTTTTTCGACATCGGCGCGAAATCTACCACCACCTGCCCGCCAAGCCCGCGCAAGCGCAACTGGCGCGGCAAATCGCGGGCGGCGGCGATGTTCACCTTCAGGCTGGCGGCCGGGCTGGTGTCGGGGCCGGTGTTCACATCGACCGCCACAAGCGCGCGGGTGGGCTCGATCATCATGTGCCCGCCGCCCGTCAGCCCGACACGCGGCTCAAGCAGCGCGCGTGCCATATCGTCCACCCCGTGCAGGGCGAAACCGCCCGGCTCTGTCACCGCCTCATCCGGGGCGGGGTCGAGCCAGTCGCGAAAGGCAAGGTCATGTGCCCCGGCCCCATCAACCAGCAATTCGGGAGGCCCGGCCAGATCGGCCAGCACCGCCTCGGCAAGGCCGCGCATCGCGGCGATATCTTCGGCGATGGCATCCGGCTCTGCCTCGGCACAGGACGACCGCAGGATCAGGCCCAGCGCCTCCGCGGCCCCGGCCATCCCCTCGGCTGCCATCGCACCCAGATCGGCGCGCAGCGCCTCGTCCTTGATCCGGCGGCTGATGTTGAGCCCCGGCGCATCCGGTGTGATGATGGCAAAGCGCGATTTGAACAAGAGCCGCGTGGTGACGGGAATCGCCTTGCCCGGCTCTGCCGGGCCCGTCACCTGCACCAACAGGCGTTGGCCGGGCGCAATCCCGCTGATCTGGCGCAAGAAGCCTGATCCGACCGGCAGCTTTACAAAGATACCGCCCTGCCCCTTGACAGGCCGATCCGCGATGGCGCGGTAAATCGCGCCCGGCAGCACCGCCTCGCCCTCGGGGTCCACCGAGAGTTCCTCAAGCTGGCCATCCACCACCAGCGCCGCCATCTGGCGGCCCTGCTTCTCGTCCAGAATGACCACACGGCCCTTCATTGCTGCCTCCAGACCTTCACGCCGACGCTTTCCAGCAAAATTGCGGTTTCGGCCACGGGCAGGCCCATGATGCCGGTATAGCTGCCCTGAATCCATGGGATGAAGGCGCCGGCCAGGCCCTGAATGCCGTAACCGCCCGCCTTGCCCTGCCAGTCGCCCGAGGCGAGATAGGCATTCAGCTCGGCGTCCGACAGCCGCTTCATCTTGACGGCGCTGATGCTTTCGCGGGTCACGATACGATCCCCCCGGCGCACGGCCACGGCGGTGATCACCTCATGCCGCCGCCCGCCCAACAGGGTCAGGAAGGCAGCCGCCTCGCCCGCATTGGCGGGTTTGCCAAGGATGCGGCGGCCAAGCGCCACCGTGGTATCGGCGCAGATCACCACATCATCGGGGCCGGCGTCCACCGCAAGCGCCTTTTCCCGCGCCAGACGTGCGCAATAGGGGCGCGGCAGTTCGCGCGGGCGCGGGTCTTCATCGATGTCGGGGGGAAGGATTGCGTCAGGCACCAGCCCGAGCTGCGCCAGAAGCTCTTTCCGGCGCGGGCTGCCCGATCCGAGGATCAGCCGCAACTTACTTGAAGCGATAGTTGATGCGGCCCTTCGACAGGTCGTAGGGCGTCATTTCCACCTGCACCTTGTCGCCCGCCAGAACGCGGATGCGGTTCTTGCGCATCTTGCCTGCCATCACCGCGATCAATTCATGGCCATTGTCGAGCTCAACCTTGAATGTCGCGTTTGGCAGGAGTTCCTTGACGACACCGGGGAATTCGAGAATGTCTTCCTTGGCCATGGTCACTCCAATAGATATCAGCCCGCGGGAACCGCAGGCCATGTGCGGCGCATATGCGCCCGTTTCTCGGGGTTTTCAAGAAGATTCTGGCTCAAGGCCCGCGGCGGCGATCCGCGCGCCCTGTTCGGACCAGTGCCGATGGTTCAGCACCCGACCGTCGCGGCGCACAAGTCGGACCGTCTCAAGGCTGACATCGGCCAAAGCCCAGCCGGGGGTGTTCAGCGGGGTTTCGGCCAGAATGCCCGTGGGCGGAAAGCCAAGGTCGGGTGGCCCATAAATCGCGCCAGAGCCCACATTTTCATCCACCGCCGGGCAGAAATCGCACAGGCCCACCGTCGGCGATTGCGCGACGACACATTGGTTTTCCAAGGCGCGCGCCATCGCCCCGATCCGCACCCGGGTGAACCCGGCCAGACTGTCGGTGCAGGACGGGGCCAACAGGATCTCGGCCCCCTGATCCACCAGATGCCGTGCCAGCAGCGGGAATTCACTGTCATAACAGATGATCACCCCGATCCGCCCCAGATCGGTGTCGAACGGCACCAGACCGCTGCCCGCCACCACATCCCATTGTTCGCGCTCAAAGCGGGTCATGATCTGCTTGTCCTGATGGCCAAGGATACCATCGGGGCCATACAGGGTTGCGCGATTCACCGGGCGCGGGCCGGCAAAATAGGGGCGCGAGGCGCCAAGGATCAGGCAGTCATGCCGCCGCGCCAGATCAGCATGCAGCGCATCGCTGGCCGCGCCGTGCCGGGCCACCTCATGCAGTGCCGCCTCCAGATCGCCCGCCACCGCCCTCCCGCCAAGGCTCGACAGTTCCATCGACCCGTATTCGGGAAAGACCAGCAGCTTTGCCCCCTGCCCCGCCGCCCCGGCGACCCAAGCCTCCAGTTTCGCCGCATGATCGTCGAAATGGTCAAACCATGTCAGGTCATAGGCCGCCGCGGCCAGCGTGAACCCGGTCACAGCGCGCGCATCCAGAATTGCAGCGGCTTTTTGGTCTCGACCGTCTGCCCGACATCGCGCCATGAAAAC
This sequence comes from Cypionkella sp., assembly GCA_025458525.1. GTDB lineage: Bacteria > Pseudomonadota > Alphaproteobacteria > Rhodobacterales > Rhodobacteraceae > Pseudotabrizicola. Next base: position 22,339 of record JALOSF010000051.1, read on the forward strand.
TCGGCAATCACACCGGGCAGCGGAGCATAGCCGCGCCCCAGCCAGAAGGCATCATTGGTCCGATGCTGCGCGGGCCGCAACGGGTGATCCTCTGGCCGCCAGACCGAACAATAGGCAACATGGCTGCGCCCCAGTGCGCGGGC
>JALOSF010000052.1 GCA_025458525.1 Cypionkella sp.
GGCGACCCAGAAGAACAAAATATCCTGCCCGGTCACGAGGACCGAGGTGGGGAAATATCTTGCCAACTCCGGCGTGGGCTCCGGCCAGCCCAGCGTGCCGATGGGCCAGAGGCCCGAGGAGAACCAGGTGTCGAGGACGTCAGGGTCGCGGGTCAGCGTCTTGCCGGGCGCAAGGCGCTGGGCCTCGGCCTCAGAGGGCGCGCAGACATGGTTGCCATCTTCGTCATACCACACCGGAATCTGGTGCCCCCACCAGAGTTGGCGGCTGATGCACCAGGGTTCGATGTTTTCCAGCCAGTGGTAATAGGTCTTTTCGCCCGATTCCGGGATGATCTTGGTTCGGCCCGAGCGCACAGCCTCCAGCGCGGGTTCAACAATCTTGGCGGTGTCGACGAACCATTGGTCGGTCAGCATCGGCTCGATCACCACCTTGGAGCGGTCGCCGAAGGGCTGCATGATCTTTTTCGCCTCGACCACCGGCTCGCGCCTCAGGTGTTCGCTGCCGGTTTCCGGGTCGATTTCCTTGACCAAAGTGGTCACGGCAAGGCCGATGGCGTTGATGTCGGCGACCACCTGTTTGCGGGCCTCGAACCGATCAAGGCCACGGTATTTCTCGGGCACGAGGTTGAGGCTGTCCACCTCTGCCTCGGTCGTGGGCGAGCCGGCTGCGATCTCGCGGGCGCGGGCGACCGCCTCGGCATAGGGCGCGCCGTCGGCGCGCATGTGCCCCCGCGTGTCCATCAGCCGATAGCAGGGCAGGCCCGCGCGCTTGGCCACGGCATAGTCGTTGAAGTCATGCGCGCCGGTGATCTTGACCGCGCCCGAGCCAAAGGTCGGGTCGGGGTATTCATCCGCAATGATCGGGATCAGCCGGTCGCACAGCGGCAGATGCACCATCTTGCCCACGATCGGCGCATAGCGTTCGTCCGACGGATGCACCGCCACCGCGCCGTCGCCCAGCATGGTTTCGGGGCGGGTGGTGGCGATGGAAATGTAATCGCGCGTTTCGCGAAGGATCACGTTTCCTTCGGCGTCTTTCTCGACATACTCATAGGTCTCGCCCCCGGCGAGGCGGTATTTGAAATGCCACATGTGGCCCGCGACTTCGATGTTTTCCACCTCGAGGTCGGAGATCGCGGTTTCGAAATGCGGGTCCCAGTTCACGAGGCGCTTGCCGCGATAGATCAGGCCCTTGTTATACATTTCCACAAAGACCTTGATCACGGCGTCGTGGAAATTGCCTTCCTCGCCCGCAGGTGCGCCCGGGGCGCCTGACATGGTAAAGGCTTCGCGGTCCCAGTCGCAGCTTGCGCCAAGCCGCTGCAACTGGCCGATGATGGTGCCGCGCGACTTTTGCTTTTGCTGCCAGACGCGGGCCAGGAACTTCTCTCGGCCCAGGGTGCGGCGGTCGGGCTCTTGCTGCAAAGCCATCTCGCGCTCTGTCACCATTTGCGTGGCGATCCCGGCGTGGTCGGTGCCGGGTTGCCAAAGGGTGTCGTCGCCACGCATCCGGTGCCAGCGCGTCAGGATATCTTGCAGGGTGTTGTTGAAGGCGTGGCCCATGTGCAGGCTGCCGGTCACGTTGGGCGGCGGGATCATCACCGAAAACGCAGGACGCCCCGGCTTGGCATTAGCCCCGGCGGCAAAGGCTTTTTCGCTAAGCCAGCGGGCGGAGATCCGGGCCTCGGCCTCGGCGGCGTTGAAGGTCTTTTCCATCGGCATGGGCGTCATCCTCTGCGGTTGCAGGGGACTTAGCGAATGTGGGCGAAAAGGCCAAGGGGGATGGCGCATCCGCCCTGGCGTCAGGGCGGGCCAACAAGGCCGAAGACCGCACCCTGTGGATCGCGGGCATAGCAGGCATAGGCACCGCCGGGCACTTCCATCGGCTCCATCAGCGGGGTGCCCCCTTGGGTCGTGACGCGGGCGAGGGCGGCGCCCACGCTGTCCGTGCCAAAGACCGCAATCCAGCGCGGCGGCAGGCCGCTGGTCTGATCTGCCATCATGCCGCCGATCTCGCCCGGCGCGGCGGCAAAGATGTGATACAGGCCCATGTCGCCCATATCCATCTTGGTGCCGGGCGTCCATCCCAGAAGGTCGGCGTAAAAGGCAAGGGCGGCGGCCGGGTCGTCGGTCATCAATTCGTGCCAGTTCACGCGGCCGGGCTGCATCGGGGCATAGGCGGTGCCCGGCTGGCCATCCTCGGGCTGCATCAGGCCGAATTCCGCGCCCTGCGGGTCGGTCACGATGGCAAAGCGGCCGGTGCCGGGTATGGTTTCGGGCGCGCGCCGGACCGTGCCGCCAAGCGCGGCCACCCGGGCCGCCACGGCGTCGCAGTCATCGACCGCGAAATAGAGCATCCAGACGTCGGGCATGGCGGTATCGGGCCGCATCATGCCGGCGACCATATCCGCGCCGACCAGCGCCACGCTGTAGTCATACCCCGGCACGCCCGCGTCCTGAAACGCCCAGCCCATCACCGGCCCGTAAAAGGCCGCAGATGCGGGCAAGTCGCGTGCCGTCAGCTCATACCAGAAGGGAAGGCCATGCACGCTCATGCTGTTGCGTCCTTGACCAGAACCGGCACAAAGCCGCCATAGATCATGCGGCGCCCGTCAAACGGCATCTGCGCCATTTCCTCGGGCGAGACGGCGGTTTCCATCGCCTTGTAGGCGGCGTTTCGGGTGTCCTTGTCGGGCCAGGTCATCCAGGCGACGACCACGCTTTCCCCGTCGCGCAGATCGACCGCGCGCAAAAGATCGGTTTGCGTGCCGGGGGGCACATCATCGCCCCATCCCACCACAAAAGACAAAGCCCCGCGCTTGCGGAACTCGGGCCACCATTTTTCTTCATGGGCGATGTAGGCTGTGCGCTGGTCATCCGCGACGGGAATGACGAAGATATCAAGGTAAGTCATGATGCCCCCCACCTGTGTCGCCTCAGGCTGGCAAGTCCTGCGGAAAAAGGCAACCGAAAGATGCGACATTTCGCCGCATCGGGCTGTGATCCGCACCCGTGCAAAGCCGCCTTTGCCTAAAGCGCGCGGTCGATCTTTGTGCTGAGGTGGATCAGGCTTTCCGACGAATGCACGCCCGTCATCGCGCCGATCTGGTCCAGCACCTGATCCAGCACCTGCGTGTTCGGGCAGGCGATCTGAAGCAAGAGATCGACCCTGCCACTGGTGGTGAAGACCCGCTCCACCTCGGAAATCGACTTCAGCCGGGTCAGCAGGGCGGCTTGGGTGCGCGGCTCGATCGTCAAGAGCACGGTGGCACGCAGCCGGTTGGGATCAGCCCCTTCGCCGAGCTTGAGCGTATAGCCCGCGATGGTGCCGCTGTCCTCCAGCCGCTCCAGCCGGGCCTGGATTGTGGACCGCGCAACCTTGAGCCGCCGCGCAAGGGTGGCGAGCGACAGCCGCGCATCCGCGCGCAACAGGGCAATGATGCCGCGGTCCAGATCATCCATTCAAATTGACCGATAGTTTCGTCATTCTAACGACTCCATACTCCGTTTATATTGTTTTGTTCGGTGCGAATGTAGCCCATATGGCGCATCCTACGTTGCAGGAAAAGGGCGGTTCATACGCACCTGGCCTGGTTTTAGATAACCACGCTGGTGCCCGGCCCCGTTGAGTGCAACGGCAAAGGGCTATGCGTCTTGTTGGCAGGAAGGGAAACGCCGATGGGACTCTCCAAAACGATCTGGACAAATCCGACTGAATACCTGCGCGTGCAGCAACCGGAAAACCCGGTGCTGTTCTTTGCGCCCACCATGGTGCAGGCGGCCGCCCGCCGGTTCATCGATGGCTTTCCCGGGATGGTGACTTATGCCGTCAAGTCGAACCCGATGGAAGAAATGGTCGAAAACCTCGCCGCCGCCGGTGTGCGCGGTTACGATTGCGCCAGCGGCTTCGAGATCGACCTGATCCGCCGCCTGGCCCCCGATGCGGCCATTCACTACAACAACCCGGTGCGCGCGCGGCACGAGATTGCTTATGCCGTGGAAAAGGGCGTGACCTCCTACAGCGTCGATTCGCGCTCCGAACTGGCCAAGCTGATCGAAATGGTCCCCGCCGAGGGGACCGAGATTTCGGTGCGCTTCAAGTTGCCGGTGGCGGGGGCTGCCTATAACTTTGGCGCCAAGTTCGGGGCCACGGCAGAGGTGGCGGTGGACCTGCTCAAGACGGTCGCGGCCGCCGGGTTCATCCCCTCCATCACCTTTCACCCCGGCACGCAATGCACCGATCCGGCAGCATGGGATGCCTATATCCGCGAGGCGGCCGAGATTGCGCGCAAGGCGGGCGTCACCATCGCGCGGCTGAACGTGGGGGGCGGCTTTCCGAACCACCGGCTGAACGGCGTGGTGCCGCAGCTTGAGGAAACCTTTGCCCTGATCGACCGCGTGGCAACCGAAGCCTTTGGTGTGGACCGTCCCTTGTTGGTCTGCGAACCCGGTCGGGCGCTGTGCGGCGATGCCTTCACGCTGGCCGCCCGGGTCAAGGCGGTGCGTGACGACACCCATGTGTTCCTGAACGATGGCGTCTATGGCACGCTGACCGAACTGCCCTTGATCGGCGTCATCGACCGGATGCAGGTGATTTCTGCCACCGGCGAACGGCGGGTGGCCGAGGATGTGCCGCGCATCATCTTTGGGCCGACCTGCGATTCCGTGGACCGTCTGCCGGGCGACATTCCGCTGCCGGGCGACATTGCCGAGGGCGATTATGTGATCGTGCACGGCATGGGGTCTTATTCGGTCGTCACGAACTCGCGCTTCAACGGTTTTGGCGATCTGGGCGTGGCCACGGTGCTGTCGCTGCGGGTCTGATCCAGACCGAAATCCGTGACGCCGGGCCTGCCCCTTGCGCCCTCGACTGGACAAACCCGGTCGAGGGCGTAACTCTGTGCGGGCAAGGCATGGGGGCGCGGATGAGCAGGTTCGGCAAATCTCAAGGTGTTGGACGGCATGAGGATTTGCGCTTTCTGACCGGGCGGGGGCGCTTTGTGGACAATATCGCCCCCGATGGTGCGCTTCATGCGTTTTTCCTGCGGTCCGATCACGCGCATGGCCGGATCAGCGCGCTGGATCTGACGCAGGCGCGTGCCATGCCGGGCGTGCATCTGGTGCTTGATGCGGCAGAGCTCGCGGCGCTGGGTGTCGATCTGGCCATGCGCGGGGCGCGGCTTCGGGGCCCCGATGGCCGCATCGGCGCCGGGCCAGAGCGGCCCGTGCTGGCGCGCGGCCATGTCCGCTTTGTCGGCGAGGCGCTGGCGCTGATCGTGGCCGATACACGGGTGGCGGCGCAAGAGGCGGCCGAGGCGATCATGGTCGAGATCGAGCCGCAGCCCGTGGCGCTTGGCCTTGCGGTGGGCGGGCCGCCGATCCACCCCGAAGCATCCGATAACCGCGCTTATGAGTGGGACATCGGCGATGCCGCGGCGGTGGAGGCGGCTTTTGCCCATGCGTCGCATCGCGTGGCGCTGGAGGTTGTCCACAACCGCGTCATCGTCAACCCGATGGAGACGCGGGCCTGTTACGCCGAATGGGCGGGCGGGCGGCTGCATCTTTGTGTGAACGGGCAGGGCGTCTGGACCCAGCGCAATGAACTGTCGCGCATGCTGGGCCTGTCGCGCGATGCGGTGCGGGTCACGAACCCCGATGTCGGCGGCGGCTTCGGGATGAAGGCCATGACCTATCCCGAATACCTCTGCATCGCCGCCGCCGCCCGTGCGCTGGGCCGACCGGTGCGCTGGACGGCGAGTCGGGCCGAGGGGATGCTGTCCGACAATGCGGGGCGCGATCTGGTGGCGCGGGCCGAACTCGCCTTTGATGCGGGACTGCGGATCACGGGCTACCGGGTTAACCTTGTATCGAACCTTGGGGCCTATAACTCGCAATATGGCCAACCCATCCAGTCGGAGTTGTTTTCCAAGGTGCTGACAGGGGTTTATGACATCAGATGCGCGCATCTGCGCTCCGTCGGGGTCTATACCAACACCACGCCGGTCGATGCCTATCGCGGGGCCGGGCGGCCCGAGGCGATTCTGACCATCGAGCGCGCGATGGACGAGGCGGCGCGCCAGCTTGGCGTCGATCCCTTCGATCTGCGCCAGCGGAATTTCATCCGCCAGTTTCCCTATCGCACCGCAACGGGCGAGGTGATCGATGTGGGCGATTTCCCGCGGGTTCTGGCCCGCGCGCGCGCCGAGGCGGATGTTGACGGCTTTGCCGCGCGCCGGGCGGCCAGCGCGTCCCGGGGGATGCTGCGCGGCATCGGGCTTGCGACCTATATCGAAAGCATTCTGGGCGATGCGTCGGAAACCGCCCGGCTTGTGCTGGAACCCGGGGGCGGTGCCGCAGTTTTTGTCGGCACACAGTCGAACGGCCAGGGCCATGAAACGGTCTATGCCCGCATGGTGGCCGACTGGACCGGCCTGCCCGAGGAGGCGGTTCGCATCGTGCAGGGCGACAGCGACGCCATTGCCAAGGGGGGCGGCACGGGTGGCTCGCGCTCGGTGACGGTGCAGGGAACGGCGCTCCGGGCCACGGTGCAGCAGGTGGTGGCGGGGTTTTCCGCCTTTCTTGCCGGGGAATGGGGGGTGGAGGAGGTGGGCTTTGACGGCAGCGCCTTTGGTGCCCCGGGCAGCAACACCCGCCTGACATTGGCCGAGGCGGCCGATCTGGCGCGGGCGCGCGGGCGGCTTGATCTGGTCGATGTCAGCCAGACCATCACCCTTGACGGGCGCAGTTACCCCAACGGCGCCCATATCGCCGAGGTGGAGGTGGATCCCGAAACCGGCGCCCTCCGGCTTGACCGCTATACGGTGGTGGATGATTTCGGGACGCTGATCGCGCCCGCGCTGGCCATCGGGCAGGTGCATGGCGGGGTTGCGCAAGGCTTTGGCCAGGCGGTGTGCGAGGCGGCGGCCTATGATCCGCAGGGACAGCTTTTGTCGGCCAGTTTCATGGATTACGCCATGCCCCGCGCGTCGGACCTGCCCATGATCGGCTTTGCAAGCGAACCTGTGCCTTCGGTGATGAACCCTCTGGGCATGAAAGGCTGTGGCGAGGCCGGGACGGTGGGGGCTTTGGGCGCGATTTCCAACGCGCTGCGCGACGCCCTCGCGCCGGCGGGGGTGCGTCGGGTGGACATGCCCTTTACCCCGTCGCGGGTCTGGACCTGGCTGAGGGAGGTGGAAAACGTCGCTTCTTGACCGGGTCAGAGCGTGGGTCCGCCCGCATCCGCAGGTGGAAACCGAAAGCAGCGCGCCATTGCCGGGCGCGGTGCGGGGCGGTGTGGATCATGTTGTCATCCTTGACGGCACGCTTTCAACCTTGGCCGAGGGGCGGGAAACCAATGCCGGTCTTGCCTTTCGCCTGCTGGCCGAACCCGTGCCGGGCCAACGCCGCCGCGTCTATTACGAACCCGGCCTGCAATGGGAAGGCTGGCGCAACATCGCGACGGTTGCGCAAGGGCGCGGGATCAACCGTCAGATCCGCCGCGCCTATGGCTGGCTTGCCAGCCATTATCGTCCCGGCGACCGCATCTTTCTTCTGGGCTATTCGCGCGGCGCCTATGCGGTGCGCTCGCTGGCCGGGGTGATCGACCGCGTCGGCCTGTTGCGCCATGACCATGCGACGGAACGCAATGTCACCTCGGCCTATCGCCATTACATGGCCGGGCCCGACACGCGGGCAGCACGGATTTTTGCGCAAGACACCTGCCATCCCGAAGCACCCATCGAAATGGTCGGGGTCTGGGACACGGTCAAGGCGCTGGGGGTGCGGCTTCCGCTGCTGTGGATGCTGACAGACAAGCAGCACGCCTTTCACAACCACCATCTTGGCGCCTCGATCCGGCGCGGCTTTCACGCGCTGGCGCTCGACGAGACGCGGGCCGTGTTCGCCCCCGTGCTGTGGGACTGTCCCGAGGGCTGGGAAAACACGGTCGAGCAGGTCTGGTTTCGCGGGGCCCATGCCGATGTCGGCGGGCAGATCGGCGCGCTGTCGGCGGCGCGGCCCTTGGCCAATATCCCGCTGGTCTGGATGCTGGGCCGGGCCGAGGTGTGCGGGCTGGCCCTGCCCGCCGGGTGGCGTGGGCGGTTTCCCTGCGACCCCGCGGCGCCGATGGTTGGCACCTGGCGGTCTTGGGGCAAGCTGTTCCTGTTGCGCCGCCGCCGCACCGTTGGCCGCGACCCGAGCGAGGCGCTGCACCCGTCGGTGGCCGAGGCGCCGCAGCCCGCGCGCGGCGGCCTTATGGTGCGGCGCTGAACGCAAAGGGCCGCCCCAAGGGACGGCCCATCGGTCTGTGCTGTGGCGCGCCTGCCTTAGCGATGGCGCACATCCACGTAACTGCGATGCGTCTCGCCCACATAAAGCTGACGCGGGCGGCCGATCTTCTGGTTCTTGTCAGCGATCATCTCTTTCCACTGCGAGATCCAGCCCACGGTGCGGCTGATGGCAAAGATCGGCGTGAACATCGAGGTGGGGAAGCCCATCGCCTCGAGGATGATGCCCGAATAGAAATCGACGTTGGGATAGAGCTTTTTCGAGATGAAATAGTCATCCGACAGCGCGATCCGTTCCAGTTCCTTCGCAACCTGCAAGAGCGGGTTGTTGTCCACGCCCAGAAGGCCCAGCACTTCGTCCGCCGATTCCTTCATCACCGTCGCGCGGGGATCGAAGTTTTTATAGACGCGGTGGCCAAAGCCCATCAGGCGGAAGCCCGAATTCTTGTCCTTCGCCTTGGCGACGAATTCCGGGATACGGTCCACCGTGCCGATTTCTTTCAGCATTTCAAGGCAGGCCTGGTTCGCGCCGCCATGGGCCGGACCCCAAAGGCAGGCAATGCCCGCCGCGATGCAGGCAAAGGGGTTCGCACCCGAAGACCCGGCAAGGCGCACCGTGCTGGTGGAGGCGTTCTGTTCGTGATCGGCGTGCAGCATCATGATCCGGTCCATTGCCTTGGACAGGATCGGGTTGACCACATAGTCCTCGGCCGGGATCGAGAAGCACATGTGCAGGAAGTTTCCGGCGTAATCGAGGCTGTTCTTCGGATAAACGAAGGGCTGACCGATCGAATACTTGTAGGCCATCGCGGCAATCGTCGGCAGTTTGGCGATCATGCGGATCGCCGCAACCTCGCGCTGCCAGGGATCGCTGATATCAAGGCTGTCGTGATAGAAGGCCGACATCGCCCCCACCACCCCCACCATGGTGGCCATCGGGTGGCTGTCGCGACGGAAGCCACGGAAGAAATAGTGCATCTGTTCATGCACCATCGTGTGCCGCGTCACGCGACCGGTGAAATCGTCCAGCTGCGCCGCGGTCGGCAATTCGCCGTAAAGCAGCAGATAGCACACTTCAAGGTAATGCGAATGCTTGGCCAGTTCCTCGATCGAATCGCCGCGGTGCAACAACTCGCCCTTGTCGCCGTCGATATAGGTGATCGTGCTTTCGCAAGACGCCGTCGATGTGAAGCCGGGGTCAAAGGTGAACACGTCCGCCTCGGCATAGAGCTTGCGAATATCAAGCACATCGGGGCCAAGGGTCGGCGAATGCACCGGCAGGTCATAGGACTTGCCATCCAGGGTCAGTGTCGCGGTTTTTGTCGTCTCGGCCATCTCTCACATCCCTCGTTGCTGCCGCGCCGGGCTGTCCCGGGATCGGCGAATTTATGTGAAGCGGCGGCAGGCGGCAGCCCAATCAGGCCGCGGCATCCTGCAACCGCGCAATCGTTTCGTCCTGACCGATGACCAGCATCATGTCATAGACGCTTGGGGTTGCGCTTCGCCCGGCCAATGCCGCGCGCAAGGGCGAGGCCAGTTTTCCGAAACCGATGCCATGGGCCGTGGCAACCTCGTTCAGGATGGACTCAAGCTCTGCCTTCGTCCAGTTAGCATTTTGCAACCGCAGCGTCAATTCCTTCAGTATACCACGGGATACTGTATCCAGCGCGGCCGCGGCCGCAGGCTCGGGAACAATCGGGCGCGAGGTCAGCGCAAAGTGAGCCTTTTCAAGCAGTTCCGGAAAGGTCTTGGCGCGGTCCTTCACGCAGTAAAGCGCCTTGTGCAGCAAATCCTTTTGCCCTGGGGTCAGCGCAGGCCGCTGCGCGGCTGCCAGATAGGCGTTGATTTCATGCAGCAACGCAGCATCTTCGCTGCGCGCGATATGCCAGCCGCAGGTCGATTCCAGCTTCTTGAAATCAAGCCGCGCCGGGCTGCGGCCGATTCCGTCCAGACCGAACATGGCCAGCGCCTCGTCGGTGTCAAAGAGTTCGGCATCGCCCTTGGCCCAGCCAAGCCGGGTCAGGTAATTGCGCATCCCAGCCGCCGGATAGCCCTGCGCCTGATAATCCCCCACCGCCGTTGCGCCGTGGCGTTTGGACAGTTTCTTGCCATCCGGCCCATGGATCAGCGGAATATGCGCCCAGACCGGCACATCCCAGCCCATCGCATCATAGACCATCTGCTGACGCGCCGCGTTGTTCAGGTGATCGTCGCCCCGGATCACATGGGTGACACCCATGTCGTGATCATCCACCACGACGGCAAGCATGTAGGTCGGGGTGTGGTCGGACCGAAGCACAATCATGTCGTCCAGTTGATCGTTGCGAACCGTTACATTTCCCTGAACGGAATCGCGGATGACCGTTTCGCCGCTGCGGGGGGCCTTCATGCGGATCGCATAGGGCGCATCGGGATAGGTGGCGGGATCGGCGTCGCGCCAAGGGCTTTGAAAGACCGCATAGCTTGCGCCCTCGGCCTCGCGCGCGGCGCGAAAGGCGGCGATTTCCTCGGCGCTTGAAAAGCATTTGTAGGCGGTGCCGCGCGCCAGCATCTCATGCGCGACCTCGGCATGGCGGTCGCGTCGGTCGAACTGGCTCACCGCTTCGCCGTCCCAGTCAAGACCAAGCCAGGTCAAGCCTTGCAGGATCGCGGCGGTCGCTTCGGGGGTGGAGCGTTCGCGGTCGGTGTCTTCGATGCGCAGAAGAAACTTGCCCCCGCGCCCGCGCGCGAAAAGCCAGTTGAACAGCGCGGTGCGCGCCCCCCCGATATGCAGATAGCCGGTGGGCGAGGGCGCAAAGCGCGTGACGATCGGAGCGGAGGACATGGGCGAATTAACCTTTCGGAAACCATCTTGGCGCTAGGCTTGACCCGGTTCTAGGGGGTGAAAGGGCGGGAAACAAGGTGGCGGTCCTGACTGGCTGGCTTGCGCGCGTCCTTGCGGCGCTGGCAGAGGCGCGGGGAACCCTGTTTCCCTGGGTGCCGCTGTTCATCGGCGCGGGGGTTGGCGGCTGGTTCGCCCTGCCATCGGAACCTCAGCCTTGGGTCTATGCCCTTGCGGGGGGTGTCGCACTTTTGTGTGCCGCGCTGCGGGTCTGGGGGCCCGAGGCCTGGCATCCGCCGGTGTTGGCGGTGGCTTGCGTCGCGCTGGGGCTGCTTGCCTGCGGGCTGCGGGTGCAGGCGGTGCAGGCGCCGATGCTTGATTTTCGCTATTACGGCCCGGTGACGGGGCGGGTGATCGGCATTGACCGCAGCCAGACCGACGCCTTGCGCATCACGCTCGACCGCGTCCAACTGGATCGGGTGCGGCCGGAACGCCTGCCCCGCACGGTGCGGATCGCGCTGCGTGGCAAGGTCGCGGGCCACGATCCCTTTCCGGGTGAGGTTGTGATGATCACCGCCCATCTTGCCGCCCCCGAAGGCCCGGTCGAACCCGGCAGTTTCGACTTTCGCCGCATGGCCTTCTTCAACAGCCTGGGTGCGGTCGGATATGCCACGACGCCGCTGATGCTGTGGCAGGCGCCCGCACCCGGGGCCCGCCCGGTGGACCGTTTGCGCACCTATCTGGCGGACGCGATGCGCAGTGCAATGCCAGGGCAGGCAGGCGCCTTTGCCGCCGGCGCGATGACGGGGGATCGGTCGGGCATCACCGCCGATACCGTGCAGGCCCTGCGCGACAGCAGTCTTGCGCATCTTCTGGCGATTTCAGGGATGAACCTTGCCTTCCTGATCGCCTTTGTCTTCGCCCTGATCCGCTATGGCCTTGCGCTGATCCCCTATGTCGCCTTGCGGGTCAGCACGAAAAAGGTGGCGGCGGTCGTCTCTCTGGGCGTCGCGGCATTATACCTTGCGCTGTCGGGTGCCAATGTGGCGACAGAGCGGGCCTTTATCATGGTGGCCGTCATGCTGGGGGCGGTGCTGCTTGACCGCAAGGCGCTGACCCTGCGGTCGGTGGCGATTGCCGGGGTTTTCCTGCTGTTGTGGAAGCCTGAAAGCCTGCTGGAGCCGGGGTTCCAGATGTCTTTTGCCGCCACGGTCGCGCTGATCGCGGGCTTTCGCGAAGTGGACCGGCGCGTGGTCGCGGGCCATTTGCCACGCTGGGCGCTGCCGGTGTTCACGCTGTTCTTGTCGAGCCTGATCGGCGGCATGGCCACGGCCCCCTATGCGGCCGCGCATTTCAACCGCTTCGCCGATTACGGACTTGTGGCCAATCTGCTCACCGTGCCGGTGATGGGCGCGGTGGTGATGCCCGCGGGGGCCGTGGCGGCCTTGCTTGCGCCGTTCGGGCTGGCGGCCCTGCCGCTTTGGGTGATGGAGCGGGGGAGCGCGTGGATCTTGTGGGTCGCGCATTGGGTGGCGGGCTGGGACGGTGCGGTCACGGCCATCCCGGCACCGGGGCCGTTCGTCTTGCCGCTGATCACCTGTGCCGGGGCCTTTGTCGTGTTGCTGCGCGGGCGCTGGCGGGCGATCGCGGCTGGCCCTGGCGTGCTTGCGCTTGGCCTCTGGCTGGGGGCAGAGCGGCCCCTGCTGCTGATTTCCGACGACGGCAGCCTTGTCGGCGTGCTGGGGCCAGAAGGCAGGGCACTTTCGGCGCCGCGCGGGGCGGGCTTTGCCGCGCAGAACTGGTTGGAGAATGACGGCGATCTGACGGCGCAGGCCACGGCCGCGCTGCGCCCGGGCATGGACGGGCCGCTTGGTGCGCGGCGCTTTGTGGCGGGCGGGCTGACGGGCGTGGCACTCAAGGGCAAAGCGGCGGCGGCCGCTGTGCAAGACGCCTGCGCCACGGCGGATCTTGTGGTCGTTTCGGTGCCGGTTCCCGATCCGCCGCCCGACTGTCTTGTGCTGGACGAAACACTTCTGGCCCAGTCGGGCACGCTTGCCCTCTATCCGGTGGCGGGGGGCGGGCTGCGCGTGGTGCCAACCATGGGCGGAGGGCGGATCTGGTCTGCCCCGCGCAGGGCCGAGGGTCTTGCGACCCTGTTGCAGCCCAAGGCCGCGCGGCTTGCGGCCCGCGCGCCCTGAAACTTCGGGCCTCGCGGCCTGCCGGGTCAGTAGCTGCGGATCAGCCCGACAAGGCGGCCCTGCACCTTGACCAGATGATCGGGGATCACCCGCGTTTCATAGGCGGGGTTGGCCGCTTCGAGTGCGATCATGTTGCCCTTGCGGCGAAAGCGTTTCAGCGTGGCCTCGGCGTCTTCGACCAGCGCCACGACGATATCGCCGTTTTCCGCCGTCGTCTGTTCGCGGATCACCACGATATCGCCATCGTTGATCCCGGCCTCGATCATCGAGTCGCCCTTGACCTCCAGCGCGTAGTGATTGCCGCGCCCCGACAGCATCGACCCGGGCACCGCCACGTGATGCGACACTTCGGAAATCGCCTCGATCGGGACACCGGCGGCGATGCGGCCCATCACCGGCAGTTCCATCGCATGGACCGTCTCGATCGCCATCGCGCCACGCGGCGGCGCGGGGGGCGCTGCGGGCTTGTCGCCCTCGATCACGCGGGGGGTAAAGCCCGGCTTTTCCATCGCATCGGGCAGCTTGATGATCTCAAGCGCGCGGGCACGATGGGCCAGACGGCGGATGAAGCCCCGTTCCTCCAACGCGGTGATCAGGCGGTGGATGCCGGATTTGGACCGCAGGTCCAGCGCATCCTTCATCTCGTCAAACGACGGCGGCACGCCATCCGCATCCATCCGCGTCTTGATGAAATCCAGAAGTTCCAGCTGTTTGCGTGTAAGCATGACCCACCCTGATCTGCATTCGTTAACGCTATGTTCTGCCCGTGTTCCCGGTTTGTGTCAAGCGTTCTGCGACACGGATCACAGCGGCAGATAGCTGACCACCTCGCCCGCGCGGCGTGGACCGTCCCCTGACGGGCGGATCAGCAGGGCGTCGGCCGCCGCCAGCACCGACAAGAGCGAGCTGTCCTGCCGGTCAAAGGGCGTGATTTGCGGCAGCGCATCGGTGGGGGTCAGCGCCGCGCGCATGTAATGCGTGCGCGGCCCGGTGGGGCCGACATCTGCGGCCAGAACCGCACGGCGCGGCTGGGGCGCAAGTTCGGTCTGCGGCATGCCCAAAAGCGCGCGGATCATCGGCAGAAGGAACAGATGGGCGCATACGATGGCGGACACCGGATTGCCGGGCAGTCCCAGCATCGCAGCTTCGCCCATGCGGCCCGCCATCAGCGGCTTGCCGGGGCGCATCGCGATCTTCCAGAACGCGCGGTCCAGCCCAAGGCCGGTTGCGACCTGAGCCACAAGGTCATGGTCGCCCACCGAGGCACCGCCCGTGGTGACGATCAGATCGGCCCCCCGGGCAAGGTCAAAGACCGTGGTCAGCGCGGGCACGCTGTCGCGCGCGATGGGCAAAAGGCGCAGCTCTGCCCCCGCATCCTCGCACAGAGCCTTGATTGCAAAGGAGTTTGACGCGATGATCTGGTCCGGGCCGGGCGTCTCTCCCGGCATCACCAACTCGTCCCCCGTCGCGATCAGCGCAACGATGGGGCGGCGCGTGACGCGCACGGTTGTGTGGTTCATCGCGGCCAGCAGCGCAAGGTCGTTGGGGCTGATCCGTCGCGGCGAAAGGCTGTCGCCTGCCCGGAAATCCTGTCCGGCCGGGCGGATATGGGGGGCGGCATCCGCGCCCGGCTGCACGGTGATGATGTCGCCTTCGCGCGTCACATCTTCCTGAATGATCACGCGCGTGGCGCCATCCGGCAGCGGCGCGCCGGTAAAGATGCGCAGCGCCTGCAACTGGCCCAGACGGCCGTGCCAGCCATGGCCTGCGCCCGCCTCTCCGACCACGGTGAAACGTGCGCCCGGCACCGGATCGCCCTGGACCGCATAGCCATCCATCGCCGAGGCGGCAAAGGGCGGCTGATCCCGGCTGGCATGGGCGGGGCCGGGCATGTATCGCCCGTTTGCGCGGGCAAGCGGCACCTGTTCTGTGGCCAAGGGCTGCACCAGCGCAAGGCAGCGGGTCAGCGCCTCGTCAACCGAGATCACGGCGCGTTCCCCGAGGGGTGGCCCGGCGCGGCCTCATAGCGGCCCGATTTGCCGCCCTCTTTCAGAACAAGGTGTATCCCCTCGATTCGCATCGATTTTTCGACGGCCTTGACCATGTCGTAGATGGTCAGGCAGGCCACCGAAACGGCCGTCAGCGCCTCCATCTCGACCCCGGTCTGGCCGCCGGTCTTGACCGTCGCCTCGACCACAATGCCGGGCAGGGCAGGGTCGGGCGTCAGCGAGAGCGCGACCTTGGTGATCGGCAAGGGGTGGCAGAGCGGGATCAGATCGGCGGTGCGCTTCGCCCCCATGATGCCCGCAAGCCGTGCAACGCCCAGCACATCGCCCTTTTTCGCGCTGCCCGACATCACGAGATCAAGGGTTTGCGCGCTCATCACCACGCTGCCGCGCGCCACAGCCACCCGGTCCGTCACCGGTTTGCCCGAGACATCGACCATATGCGCCGCGCCGGCCGCATCGAAATGCGTCAGGCCCGAAGGTTCTGCCGCGTCGCCCGTCATACGCCACCCTGGGCGGTCAACGGGCGCGCCAGGATGGCGCGCGTGGCGGCGGTCACGTCCTGCTGGCGCATCAAGGCCTCGCCGATCAGGAAGCAGCGCGCGCCATATTGCGCCAGATCGGCCAGATCGGCAGGGGTATAAAGGCCGGATTCCGACACGATCAGCCTGTCTTCGGGCACACGGCGGGCCAGATCGCGGCTGGTGTCCAGCGTCACCTCGAAGGTGTGAAGATTGCGGTTGTTGATGCCGATCAGCTTTGACTTCAGGCGCGTCGCCCGTTCCAGTTCGGCCCGGTCATGCACCTCGATCAGCACATCCATGCCCCAGCGGATCGCCTCCTCCTCCAGCGCGATGGCCTGCTCGTCGTCGAGCGAGGCCATGATGAGAAGGATGCAATCGGCATGCAGCGCGCGCGCCTCGGCCACCTGATAGGCGTCATAGATGAAATCCTTGCGCAGGCAGGGCAGCGCGGTCGCTTGCGAGGCTTGCAGCAAATACTCATCCGCGCCCTGAAAGGATGGCCCATCGGTCAGCACCGACAGACAGGTGGCGCCGCCTTCTTCATAAGCGCGCGCCAGGGCGGGCGGATCGAAATCGGCGCGGATCAGGCCCTTGGACGGGCTGGCCTTCTTGATCTCGGCGATCAGGCCATAGCCGGTGCCCGCCGCCGTGGCCAACGCCCGGGCAAAGCCGCGCGGGGCAGGGGCCTTGCTTGCGGCCTCCTCTACCTCGGCCAGCGGGCGGGCGGCCTTGCGGGCGGCCACCTCCTCCAGCTTGTAGGTCTTGATGCGGTCGAGGATGGTGGTCATGGCAGTCTTCCTTGGCTTTGAGGCATCACGCGGCGTTGGTCAGCCGCGCGAGATGCGCCACCCGGTCGCGGGCCGCGCCAGAGTCGATGGAGGCGCGGGCAAGATCAACCCCTTCGTGCAGCGTCGCGGCCTTGTCGGCCACCACAAGTGCCGCGGCAGCGTTCAGCAGGACTGCGTCGCGATAAGCCCCCGGCGCACCGTCCAGCAAGGCGCGGAAGGCTGCGGCATTTTCCGCCGGGCTGCCGCCCATGATCTTTTCGAACGGGTGATAGGGCAGGCCCGCATCTTCGGGGTGCAGGGTGAATTCGCGGATGCGCCCGGCTTCGACCGCGCAGACCTGCGTGGGGGCGGCGATGGAAATTTCATCCGTGCCATCGCCGCCATGCACCAGCCACGCCTTGACCGTGCCAAGCGCCAGCAGCGTTTCGGCCATCGGGCGGATCAGCGCGGGCGAAAATGCCCCGGTCAGTTGGCGCGTCACGCCTGCGGGGTTGGTCAGCGGGCCAAGGATGTTGAAGATCGTCCGGGTGCCAAGCTCGGCCCGCACCGGCATGACATGGCGGATCGCGGGGTGGTGCATCGGCGCCATCATGAAGCCGATGCCCGCCTCGCGCAGGCAGCGTTCCACCACATCGGGGCCGACCATCACGTTGAGGCCCATTTCGGTCAGCGCATCGGCCGCGCCGGATTTGGACGACAGGTTGCGGTTGCCATGCTTGGCCACCACAACACCTGCGCCCGCAACCACAAAGGCGGTGGCGGTCGAGATGTTCAGCGTGCCCTTGCCATCGCCGCCGGTGCCGACGATGTCCATGGCACCTTCGGGCGCTGTCACCTTGTTGCATTTGGCACGCATCACCGATGCGGCGGCCGCGTATTCATCGACCGTTTCCCCCCGCGTGCGCAGCGCCATCAGGAAACCGCCCATTTGCGCCGGCGTTCCTTGCCCGTCAAACAGCGCGCCAAAGGCGGCCTCGGCCTCGGCCCGTGTCAGGGGGCGCTCGGCGGCCAGGCCGATCAGCGGGCGCAGAACCTCGCTCATGCCGACACCTTGACGCGCGCCTCGTCCAGAAAGTTGCGCAAGAGTTGGTGGCCATGTTCGGATGCGATGGATTCGGGGTGGAATTGCACACCTTCGATCAGATGCGTCTTGTGGCGCAGGCCCATGATCGTGCCATCCTCGAGCCAGGACGTCACCTCCAGACACTCGGGCAGCGTGGCGCGTTCCACGATCAGCGAGTGATAGCGCGTGGCCTGAAACGGGCTGGGCAGGCCGCGGAACACGCCTTTGCCGGCGTGATGCATCGCGCCCATCTTGCCATGCACAATCTCGTGGCAGCGGATCACCTTGCCGCCAAACGCCTCGCCGATGGTCTGATGGCCAAGGCAGACCCCCAACAGCGGGATCTGCGCCTCATAAGCGGCTGTGGTCAGCGGCAGGCAGATGCCCGCCTGCGCCGGATCGCAGGGGCCGGGTGACAGGATGACCGCCTCTGGCTTCATCGCCAGAACATCCTGCACAGTCAGCGCATCATTGCGCCTTACAACGACATCCGCGCCAAGCTCGCCAAAATAATGAACGAGGTTGTAGGTAAAGCTGTCGTAGTTGTCGATCAGAAGCAGCATCTTGCCGGAACCCGCCTTATAGGGGATGAAGCCCGCACCGGGCCGGGCTATAGATGGTCAGACCGGGGCAGGGGCGTCAAGACCGCTTGATCGTGCGGGCCGAATGGGCAGAATGTCCGGCAACCAAAAAAGGGGCGAGGCAGTGCGCGGGTTTGTTCGGGGTATCTTGTGGGGAAGTGTGGCCGCTGCGGGTGGTCTGGTCGTGGTGTCGCAACTTGCCGGTCCTGTAAATCCCCCGGTGTCTGCGCCGACCGCAGCCGCCGTGGACCCCGCCGCCCAGACGACCGCGCCCGAGGCCGTGACACCGCAAGCGGTGGTGCCCGAGCCTGCGCCCGCCCTGCCAGAGGAAGCGCCAGCCGCCGCGCCCGAGCCAGAACCGGAGACTGCGCCCGGCACCGATGTGCCGCTTGCTGTGACCGAGGCGCCAGATGCGCCACTGGCCCCCCCCGGCTCGGGCGACGCGCCGCGCGCGCCTGCGCCCTCTGACACCGTGGCAGCACAACGCCCGGCAGAGGATCTTGCCGCACCTCAGGGCGATGCGCCCGCGACGCCAGCCCCGACCCCGGCAGAACCACCGGCGAGTCCCGTGACCGATGCCCCCGAAGGACAGGCTGTCGCGGCGCCGGGTGCGGCCCCCGTGCCACCTGGCACCGGCGATGCGCCCCTGGCCGTGCCCGCGCCCGACGCACCGGGATTGCCGGGGGATGAACCGGCACCCGCGATGGCAGAATTGCCGCCGCCGCCGCCACTGACCCCCGAGGAGGAGGCGCTGCTCTTGCCCCTTGCGCCAGAGCCGGAGCCGGAGCCCGCCGCGAACCCTGCCGCAGCCGCGCCTCTGCCCGATCCGACGCCCGAACCCGTCGCCCCGCCAGAACTGGCAGAGACCCCGCCCGCGCCCGATGCGGCGGCGGATGCGCCAGAGGCTGCGGCGACGCTTGCCCCCGCGCCAGAGCTTGACAGCGACGTGCCCGGCGTCGTGACCGGGCGTTTGCCCCGGATCGGCGACACGCCCGCCGCGACCGACGAGGCCGCCACGACACAGACCGCCGATCAGCCGGTTGCAGAGCCTGCCGATCTGCCCCCCATGCAACGCTATGCCCGGCCCTTTGACAACCCGGCGCAAAAGCCGCTGTTCAGCATCCTTCTGGTCGATGACGGGCAAGAGGGGGTCAACCGGGCTGAGCTTGCCGCGCTGGAAATGCCGTTGTCGATCGTGATCGACCCGTTGTCCGAAGGCGCGGCAGAGCGGGCCGCGCTGTGGCGCGCGGGCGGGCAAGAGGTGGTGATGGCCGGAACCGGCATTCCACAAGGCGCAAGCCCCGGCGATCTGGAGCAGAGTTTTCAGGTGCTGGACAGCCGTCTGCCCGAAGCGGTGGCGGTGATCGATGCCGATGGAACGGCGTTTCAGAACGACCGCCCGCTGGCTGCGCAGGTGGTGCCGATCCTTGCCGCGCAGGGCAGGGGGCTTGTGACCTTTGATCAGGGTCTGAACGCCGCGGATCAGGAAGCGCGGCGCGCGGGCCTGCGGTCGGCGCGGATTTTCCGCCGTCTTGACACCGAGGGCGAGGACAGCCCCGTGATCCGCCGCTATCTGGACCGCGCCGCGTTCAAGGCCGCACAGGAAGGGCGGGTGGTGGTGATCGGCACCCTGCGGCCCGAGACCATCACGGGGATCATGGAATGGACGATCGAAGGCCGCGCCTCGACCGTTGCGCTTGCGCCCATCACAGCTTTGCTTGCCGCGAACTAGGGCGCGTTCATCGGGCGCATCACCCCAAGGCTCGCGCGCAGCACAAGCAGGATGGCTAGTCCGGCCGGGGCGGCGATCGGGAAATCCATCATCGCCCCGATGACAGCGCCGATCACCAGCCCCGTGGCCGCGGCAGGCAGCCAGCCGAACCAGCCCAGCCGCACGAGCAGCGAACAGACCGGCAGCGCCAAAAGCATGCCCGCCGCACTGAGCAGCGGCGACAGCATCAGCGCCATGCCCGCCGCCCAAAGCCCGATGGCCCCGCCCGAGGGCAGCATCTGACCGAACAGCCGGAACAGCCCAAGGCAGACAAGCCCAAGCGCCGACGGCAACAGCACCGCAATCGCCGCCGCGGCAATCAGGTCGCGCCAGGGCGTGTCCAGCTGCGGTGGCGAGGCGATCAGGCTCATGTCGCCGAACCGCCCACCGTAAGCCCGCCGATCAGCAGCGTGGGCTGGCCGACGCCCACCGGAACCCATTGCCCGGCCTTGCCGCAATTGCCGATGCCGGGGTCAAGCGCAAGATCGTTGCCGATGGCGCGAATGTGTTTCAGCGCCGTTGCGCCGTCGCCGATCAGGGTCGCGCCCTTGACCGGCGCGCCGACCTTGCCGTCTTGCACACGATACGCCTCGGTGCAGGAAAACACGAACTTGCCGTTGGTGATATCGACCTGACCGCCGCCAAAGCCGACGGCATAGATGCCGTCCTTCAGACCTGCCAGAATGTCTTTGGGGTCATCTTGCCCGGCCAGCATGTAGGTGTTGGTCATGCGTGGCATCGGGATATGGGCATGGCTTTCGCGCCGCCCGTTGCCGGTGGGGGCGACGCCCATCAGCCGCGCGTTCTGGCGGTCTTGCATGTAACCGACCAGAATGCCGTCCTCGATCAGCACGTTGCGCTGCGATGCGGTGCCTTCGTCATCGATCGATATACTGCCGCGCCGGTCGGGAATGGTGCCATCATCCAGAACGGTGATCCCCCGCGCCGCGATCTGCTGGCCCATCAGCCCGGCAAAGGCCGAGGTTTTCTTGCGGTTGAAATCGCCCTCCAGCCCGTGGCCGATGGCTTCGTGCAGCAAGATGCCGGGCCAGCCGGGGCCAAGCACCACGTCCATCACCCCGGCGGGCGCGGGCACGGCGTCAAGGTTCACCAGCGCGATCCGCAGCGCCTCGCGCACGACGGGCTGCCAATGGCCTGGCTGCATCAGGCCGCGCAGGCCAAAGCGGCCACCGCCGCCCATGCCGCCCTGTTCGCGCCGCCCGTTCTGTTCGACGATGACCGAGATGTTCAGCCGCGCCATCGGCCGGATGTCCGACAGGCGCAGGCCCTCGGGGCGCAGGATTTCAACCTCTTGATACGAGGCCGAGATCGTGGCCGACACCTGCACCACGCGCGGGTCAAGGTCGCGGGCGAAGGCATCGATCTCGCGCAGCATGTCGATCTTGACGGCAAAGGTCGCGTCCGCCATCGGGTCCGCGTCGCCGTAAAGTTTCACGTTGGTGCCTTGGGGCGCCGCCGCCAGCACGCCGCCGCCATCCCCCACCGCCAGCCGCGTGGTTTCCGATGCCCGGCGCAAGGCGGCCTCGCTGATTTCGGTCGCATGGGCATAGCCCGCCACCTCGCCCTTCACCGCGCGCAGGCCAAACCCTTCTGAGGCATCATAGGAGGCCGTCTTGATCCGGCCATCATCCAGCACGATCGCCTCCGACCGGCGGCGTTCCAGATACAGCTCGCCATCCTCGGCCCCTTGGGTTGCGGCCCGCAGCACCGACAGCGCCACCGCCTCGTCCAGATGCGTGTCAAACGGGCGAAAGGGCTGATCGGTCATCGGGTTTGTCCTTGATCTAGGTCAAAAGTCGCGGGGGGTCTGCGACGGTTTCTCTTGTGGCTGACGCCTTAATATGGTTTCAAGACAGCCGGAAACAACGGGATTCTGCCCACCCGCAAACCATGCGTTACGGGCAGCATTCTGACAAGCGGCGCCCAAGCCGTAAGCGCAGCAAGCACACGCATGTGCAGCGGCTTGGGTTGTTCTGCCCATATACCCTGGACACAGCGCGCCCAAGGAACGTAGAGTCTTGAATGCTGTTGGCAAGCACGCATAACACAGCCTACCACTGACACTACCAATGCTGCTGTGGCTTCGGTAGCTGCTTACACAATCCATCACCTTCACACAATATCAGACATGCGCCACACCCTGTCTTTTCAAGTACAGTTCCAGCGTGCGCGTTTGTGTGTTGTTCGTGGGTTTCAACGC
>JALOSF010000053.1 GCA_025458525.1 Cypionkella sp.
GAACCCGTGGAATGGGACGAGGCCGCCGAAGAAGCCGCGGCCGCGGCGCGCCTTGCGGCGGCGGCAGCAGCGCCGTCGCAAACCGCGCACTGATCGCGCCGACCCTGACGAAGCGCCCCCTTGCGGGGCGCTTCTTTCTATCTGCCCAACGGATTTGGCAATCGTGCCCCCGCTCGGGCCGGCCCATCCAAAGCCCGGTCCAAGACCAGACCCCAGCCCCCCGCCAACGGCCGATCCGCAAGCCCTGCCACACGCCCCGCAAACGACAAAAGCCACCCGCAAGGGTGGCCATCATCACACAGACATCAGAGTAATTGGCTCTGGCGGAAGGGGCGCCAGATTTCCAATTTCACCCTATGAAATCAACCATTTGGCGGCTGACTCTGCCACTGACTCTGGCTTTGTGTCGAAACGTGTGCGCCAGTCCGTGTAAAACTGCAATGAGCTTTGAACCCTGCTTTAACCACCGTCCAGAGGCGACACTCGTCTGAAAGTGCTGGAGTTGGCCAGGCAGTTTCCGACAGCCATGATTGAAGTGTGACAGGCCTTTTCAATGCTGACCAGCGTCGGATCCGGCCTTTTCGCCCACCTTCACAGCGCAACTTTCACGCGACGGCGCTTTGGGCGAAAAACGGACGGTTCATCATGTCTGTCTGACGCTTCACAGCCGCGCAATTGCAGACTGAGGGCACGGGGGGCGTTTGTGCGCGTCAGCATCGAAACCCGAACCTTGCTTCGCGCGAGGGTATCGTTTATCGACGATAAGCGGAAAATGGAGCCACTCATGCGCGACGACGTCCAACTGGCGGAATTGTCCAAAGCCCTCGCGCATCCGGCCCGTCTTCGCATCCTTCGGCTTTTGCTTGCCACCCCCGGCTGCATCGGCGGTGACATCGTGGATGCTGTCGGCCTGGCACAATCCACGGTGTCGGAGCACCTGCGCATCCTCAAGACGGCGGGGATCATCTCGGGCGAGATCGACGGGCCGCGCGTGTGTTATGCGCTGAACCCCGATGCGCTGGCCCCGCTGGCGGAGTTCATCGCCAGCCTGACACCGCCCCCCGGCGATGCCTGCTGCGTTCCCAGCCGGAAGGAAAACCCATGAGTCTGTTCGAACGCTGGCTGACCCTCTGGGTCGCCCTCTGCATCCTTGCGGGCCTATTGCTGGGCAACCTTGCGCCGGGCCTGTTCGGTGTGCTGGCCGGGCTGGAATATGCCTCGGTCAACCTTGTGGTGGCCGTGCTGATCTGGGCGATGGTCTTTCCGATGATGATCGCCATCGACTTCGGCTCGCTGAAGGATGTCGGACGACGCCCCAAGGGTCTGGTCATCACGCTGGTGATCAACTGGCTGATCAAGCCGTTCACCATGGCCGCGCTGGCGGTGCTGTTCTTCAACCACGTCTTCGCCGGGCTGATCGACCCGGCCAAGGCGCCCGAGTATATCGCGGGGCTGATCCTGCTGGGGGCTGCGCCCTGCACGGCGATGGTGTTCGTCTGGTCGCAACTGACGAAGGGGGATCCGAACTACACGCTGGTGCAGGTTAGCGTGAATGACCTGATCATGGTCGTGGCCTTCGCCCCCATCGTTGCCTTCCTGCTGGGCGTGACGGACATCAGCGTGCCGTGGGAAACGCTGATCCTGTCGGCGGTGCTCTACATCGTCATTCCGCTGATCGCAGGCTGGCTGACGCGACGCGCCCTGATCGCGCGCGGCCGGTCGGTCGAGGAGTTCACCGCGAGGATCAAGCCCGCTTCGGTCGTCGGGCTGCTCGTGACCGTGATCCTGCTCTTCGGCTTCCAGGGGCAGGTCATCATTGCCCAGCCGCTGCTGATCGCCCTGATCGCGGTGCCGATCATCCTGCAATCTTACGGCATCTTCGCGCTCGGTTATGCTTGGGCCTTTGCGTGGCGGTTGCCGCACGCGGTGGCGGCGCCCTGCGCGCTGATTGGAACGTCAAACTTCTTCGAACTGGCGGTCGCCGTGGCCATCGGCCTCTTTGGCCTCAACTCCGGTGCCGCGCTCGCCACGGTTGTGGGCGTGCTGGTCGAGGTGCCGGTGATGCTGTCGCTCGTCGCCTTCGCCAACCGCACGCGCGGCAGGTTCCCGGCATGAGCTTTCCCGTCGTCAGCCACCACAACCCGGGATGCGGCACCTCGCGCAATGTGCTGCCCGTCATCCGCGCCGCAGGAGAGGCGCCCGTGGTCATCGACTACCTGGGGGAAGGCTGGACCCGCCCGCAGCTTCTGGCGCTGTTTGCGGCCGCCGGGATCACCGCGCGCCAGGCGCTGCGCGTCGCCCGTTCGCCAGCCGAGGACATGGGCCAATGATCATCGACGCGAAAGGAAATCGTCTTGTCTGATACGCCCAACATCGACGATGCGCTGTTCCCCGCCATCGACCGCGACCGGCTGTTCGGTGGCACGGCCTCTGCGCATCCGCCGCGTATCCTGATCCTCTACGGCTCGCTGCGCGCCCGCAGCTTTTCGCGGCTGGCGGCCGAGGAGGCGGGGCGCATCCTGACGCGGCTCGGGGCCGAGGTCCGCTTCTTCAACCCCTCCGGCCTGCCGCAGGTCGATGACGGCGTCGATGCCACCCACCCCAAGGTGCGCGACTTGCGCGATCTGGTCGTCTGGAGCGAAGGGATGGTCTGGTCCAGCCCTGAGCGGCACGGCGCCATGACCGGGCTGATGAAAACGCAGATCGACTGGATCCCGCTGTCAGACGGGGCGGTTCGCCCGACCCAAGGCAAGACGCTGGCCGTGATGCAGGTCTCGGGCGGGTCGCAAAGTTTCAACGCGGTCAACCAGATGCGCGTCCTCGGCCGCTGGATGCGGATGCTGACGATCCCCAACCAATCCTCGATCCCAAAGGCGTTTCAGGAGTTCGACGAAGCCGGGCGCATGCGCCCTTCGCCGCTTTACGACCGGATCGTGGACGTGATGGAAGAACTGATGAAGTTCACGCTGCTGACGCGCGACCGGGCCGATTACCTGGTGGACCGCTACTCCGAGCGCAAGGAAAGCGCCGAGGCGCTGATGACGCGGGTAAACCTGTCAGCCGCGACCTGAGGCACGGTGGAGCGTCCCTTTCAGCGGCACAGCGCCAGACAGCGTGTTCGAGATGCTGCCGTATGTCAGGACATTGCGGTGGAGAAGGTCCAGCCGCTGGCCGGTCGCGGCGCTGTCGAAGACGATCTCATACCGGATCAGCATCCGCTTGTGTGGCGCGTTCTCGCGCACCGCCTCCAACGCCACCTCGGCGCCAGCGATTTGGAAATGCAGCATCGGCGTCACCCTCTCGATGCCCTTCAACATGCAAGTGGCGAGGGCCGCGAGGAGGAGTTCCACCGGGCTCATCGCATCGCGCCGCCCTGCAAGACTCGAGGTCTCGCTGCGTCTGGGCTTTGCGGCGGTCTCTGCGGTGAAGCGCTCGTCAGGAGGAGAGTGCCCAAGTCGGGCACTCTCCCTACGACCTTTGCCGATTGCGCCGTGCCTCGTATCCGGGTGCAACGCCTTATGGGCGGTCTGGCGGCGGGCGGTGAAGACCGCCCGCACAGGCGCCGAAAGGTTCGGTAGAGGGGGCAGGGGCTATGCTTCCTCGATCAACATTGGCCCGTCATCCCCGATCCCGAAAGACCGGACCGGATGGTGGCGAAGCTGCGCCCCGGCGCCGAGGTTCAGATCATCCGATCCGCCCAGCCATGCGTCCTGCTCCTCGGTGTTCAGGATCACCGGCATCCGGGGATGCAGGTCGGCGGTCGTGTCGTTGGCGGCGCGGGTCAGGATGGTGCAGGTCAGCAGATCATGCCAGCGGGACGCCAGGCCAGCGAAGAACAGCATCTCGTCGTTGCCTGCCGGATAGATGAAGTGGGGCTGCTTGGCGCCCCTGTCGCCCGTCCACTCGTAATAGCCCGCCGCTGGGATCAGGCACCGGCCATAGCGCCACACGGCGCGGAAGGCTGGTTTTTCCTTCGCCTCCTCGATCCGGGCATTGAAGGTCGTCGCCTTCCAGCCCTTCACGTCCTCGCCCTTGAACCATGACGGCACAAGCCACCAGCGGGCCACCAGCGGCTCCAGAGCGGGCTTGGCGAGTATCAGCACCTCCTGCGTCGGCTTGACGTTGTAGCGCCGGGGAAAGGGGGTGATCTTGAGCCAAGAGGTGTCGAGGCCCATGCTGCGAAGGTTAGGGTCCACAAAGCGCCCGCACATGCCTGCCTGCCTCCATGATCGAATCGATACCCGACCACGTTACCCCGCTGACGCTGGTTCGCCAGACAGTGCGATCATCGTGCTGGTCCGGTGGTGCAGTTGCCGGGTGGCGCTACCCAGCGCCAAAGTTGCCCCGAGCGCTACCCGCGCGCCCAAATGCCGAAAGCCGCCTGAAGTGGCGGCCATGTATCGCTTTGTAATCTCAAGGATATTTTGGCTCCGGCGGTAGGGATCGAACCTACGACCAATTGATTAACAGTCAACTGCTCTACCGCTGAGCTACGCCGGAACACGAGGGCTGTATAGCGGCGCTTGTTGGGGGCGTAAAGGGGCGTTTGGCAAAAAACTTCACTCTGGCGAAGATTGATGAAACAGCGCGCAGGGCCCTGGAAAATCCGTCGCCCCGATCCGGTTTCTTTCCAGCAGATCAACAAGATGCGCGAGGACATTGCGTTCCGCGGCGGGCAAGAGACCGGGTGCCAGATCGTGATAGACCTGCCGCGTCAGGGCGGCGGCGCTGATCGGCTCGTTGCTCAGCGCCGCAAGCAGCGCCGCCTCCCGGTCCAGACGGTGGCGGGTCAGCGCCGCGAGCCGGTCCGCCACCTCTGTCACCGCCGCGCCGTGACCGGGCAGCATCAGGCGCCAGCACCCGGTCCCAAGCCGGGCGAGCGAGCGCATATAGGCCCCCATGTCGCCATCGGGCGGCGAGACGATGCTGGACGACCAGCCCATCGCCATGTCGCCCGACAACAGCACATCGCCATAGGCAAGGCAGATATGCCCGCCCAGATGCCCGGGTGTATGGATCACCCGCAGCGCGCCGCCGGGGCAGGGCAGGCTGTCGCCGTCCACCACCCGCTGATCGGGCACAAAGGCGTGGTCCAACCCCTCGCCACCCCCCTCCAGCCCGGCATCGGCCAGGCGTTGCATCAGGGGGCTGCGGCCGGAACTGGCCTCGCCGAAGGCCAGGATCGGGGCCGACAGGGCCTGTGCCAGGCCCGCGGCCGCCTCGGAATGGTCGCGATGGGCGTGGGTCACAACAATGGCGCCCAGAGTTTCCCCGGAGTCCAGCGCGGCCAGAAGGGCCGCACGGTGGCGTGGATCATCGGGGCCGGGGTCCACCAGCACAAGGCCCCGCCCACGGCCAAGGACATAGCTGTTGGTGCCCGGCCCTGTCATCGGTGACGGATTGGGCGCGAGCACGCGGCGGATCTGCGGTGTCACCCACTCTGCCTGTCCGACCTGCATCCCGTGCCCACTTTCCTTTGCGGTGCGCCGCGTCTAGGCTAACGTCATGCGCTACAGCCTCAAGTCCTTTTTGCCGCGCAGCCTGTTTGGCCGTGCTGCGCTTATTCTGGTCGTGCCGACGGTGACGATCCAGTTGATCGTGTCCATCGCCTTTATCCAGCGCCATTTCGAAGGCGTCACACGCCAGTTGGTGCATGGGGTGGTGCTGGAACTGTCGGTGCTGCGGCGCGCGGTCGAGGCGGCGCCGGATGCCGAGGCGGCGCAGCGCGTGGTGGCCCCGCTCGCCGAAGGGTTCGACATGGCCGTCACCGTTCCGGCCACGGGCATCGCGGTGGAGGATCGGCGCAGCTGGGGCGATCTGACGGCGCGCCCCGTGATCGCGGAACTGCGCGCCCGCCTGCCCAACGTGCTGTCGATCGATCTGGGCAGCCAGAAGGGCATGGTTCTGCTGGCCGAACAGACCCGGCATGGCGCGATGCAGATCGCGCTGCCGCGCACACGGGTGTCGGCGTCGAACCCGCACCAGCTTTTGGTGATCATGGTGTTGGCCTCGGTGCTGATGACGCTGATCGCCTATCTGTTCCTGCGCAACCAGCTGCGCCCGATCAAGCGCCTGTCCGAGGCGGCCGAGGCCTTTGGCAAGGGCGAGACGGTGCCCTATCGCCCGCGTGGCGCGTTGGAGGTGCGTGCGGCGGGGGCGGCCTTTCTGGACATGCGGGCGCGGATCGAACGGGCGATCGAGACGCGCACGCTGATGCTTTCGGGGGTCAGCCACGACTTGCGCACCCCGATCACCCGGCTGCGGCTGGGGCTGTCGATGCTGCCCGAGGATGAGGATACCCGGGCGCTGTTGTCCGATGTGCGCGAGATGGAGCGGCTGGTCGATGAATTCCTCGCCTTCGCCCGCGGCGATGCGATGGAGGAACCGGTCACGGCCGACCCGGCCCAGATCGCGCGGCAGATCGTGGAAAACGTGGCCCGGTCCGGCCATAGCCTTGCCTATGTCCAGCGGCTTGAGGGGCCGGTGGCGGTGCGGATGCGGCCGCAGGCGGTGCAGCGCGCGGTGGAAAACCTGATCGGCAATGCGCTGCGCCACGGCAAGACCGTCCAGATGGCCCTGTCCAGCACCGACCGCTTCGTGCGCTTCGTCATCGAGGATGACGGCCCCGGCATCCCCGAGGGGCAACGCGAGGCGGCACTGGCCCCCTTTGCCCGGCTGGAGCCATCGCGCGATCCGAACCGCGGCGGCGGGGCGGGGCTTGGGCTTTCGATTGCGGCGGATGTGGCGCGCAGCCATGGCGGTCGGCTGAGCCTTGGGCGGTCTGACCGGCTGGGCGGGTTGAAGGCCGAATTGTCGCTGGCGCGTTAGGGCGACAGCGCGATGCCAAGCGGGCTGACGACCCGGCCTGCGGCGGCGCGGGCATCTTCGGCGTCATGTGTGACCAGAATGGCGGCAAGCCCCTGATCGCGCACCCGGTCGAGCACAAAGCTGCGAATCTGCGCGCGCAAATCGGCATCCAGCCGTGAAAACGGCTCGTCCAGCAGCAGCGCGCAAGGCTCGGCCAGAAGCGTGCGCATCAGGGCCACCCGCGCACGCTGGCCGCCCGACAGCGTGGCCGGGTCGCGCGGGGCAAAGCCGGGCAGTCCCGCCTGTTCCAGCGCGCGTTCCACCGCCGCCTGGCGCGCCCTGCGCCCCCCAAGCTGCGGCGGCAAGGCGAAGGCCAGATTGTCGCCCACCGACAGATGCGGAAACAGCACATCGTCTTGAAACAGCAAGCCGATCCGGCGCTTGTGCAGGGGCAGGGCGGTGACGTCGCGCCCCGACAGCAAGATGCGCCCCGTCATGCGAAAGGCCGGGGCCAAGGTGCCAAGGATCGCCGCCAATGCGGTCGATTTGCCCGATCCCGAGGCGCCCATGATCGTCAGCACCTCGCCGGGCGCCACACTCAGGTCAAGGGCGACCAAGGGCACGCCCGCGCGGGTGATGCTCAACTGTTCGAGTGTCAATTTGCCGCTCATCCCGAGACCGCCATGCCGCGCCTGTTGCGAAATACAAGCGCGGGCAGCAAAAGCGCCAGCGCAAAGCCCAAGGCGGGCAGAACCATTTGCAGCAGCGCATAGGCCCCGATCAGCCTTCGGTTCCCGCCCGAGGACAGGGCGACGGCCTCGGTGGTCAGCGTCTCGATCCGGCCGCCGCCGATCAGGAGGGTCGGCAGATATTGCCCGATCGATACCGCAAGGCCCACCGCTGTCGCCGTCAGCACCGGGCGCAGCAGCATCGGCAGGCGCAGGCGCCAGAACACCCGGTCCGGTGTGGCGCCCAGTGCCAGCCCCGCCACCGCGATCCGCCCGTCCCATGCGCGCCAGGCCGGTGCCAGTGACAAGAACACATAAGGCAGCACAAAGATCAGATGCGCCGCGACCACGGCCAGCACCGTGCCTTCGGCGCCGCTGCGCAGCGCGGCCAGTTGCAGGCCGGGCAGAAAGGCCACCTGCGGCACCAGCAGCGGCAGATAAAGCACCCAGATCGCCCCCGCGCCGGGCGTCAGGGCAAAGCGGTGCTCGGCCTCCAGACAGGCCAGCACCAGCGCGAGGGACATCAGCGTGGCCAGCGCCGCAATCCCCAGCGTCACCCCGCCGGTCAGCACCAGATCGGGCGCCGCCCGTGTCCAGGTCGCAAGCGTCAGGTTGGCCGGCACCGCATCGGGGAACTGCCACAGACCGGCAAAGGACCACAGCGCCAGCCCCGCCAGCCCCAGGATCAGCGCCCCGGCACACAGCAGCCCGGCGATGATCGCCAGCAGACGCGCGGCCGGGTCAAGCCCATGGGCGCGCGGGCCCGCAAAGGCGATGCGGGTCAGCACAGGCTTGCCCAGACGCTCGGCCCCCGCCCAGAGCGCAAGCGCCCCGAGGACCAGCACCAGTTGAAGCACGGCCCCCGCCGCGGCCGTGCTGCGCCCGGTCAGGTTGGGATCGGCCATCCAGATCACCACCTGCGCCGAAAGCGATGTCGGCCGCGTCGGGCCAAGGATGATCGCCATGTCAACCGCGGTCATCGAATAGGCCAGAACTGCATAAAGAGGCAGGCGCAATTGCCTGTAAAGGCTTGGAAAAACCGCAATCGCGAAACTGGCCGTCCGCCCCGCCCCAAGGCTTTGCGCGACATTCAGGCGCCGCGCCATGTCGGTTTGCGGCAGGGCGGCCAGCGCCATCAGGAACAGAAACGGCACCTCTTTGCTGACGAGCCCCAGCAGAAGCGACAGGCCAAGCGGATCGTTCAGGATCAACAGATCCGGCGGTTGTGTCCAGCCCGTCGCCCAGGGCGAGACAAGACGCGCCAGCCAGCCCGAGGGCGCGATCAGAAAGGCAAGTCCCAGCGCCGCCGCCGCATGCGGCACCGCCAGCAGCGGGGCCAGCAATTGCTGGATCACCGCAAAGACCCGGCTGCCCCAAAGGCTCGCCACCAAGAGCAGGGTGATCACAAGCGAGATCAGCGTGGCCCCGAGCCCGGTTCCCACCGAAAGCGCGACCGCCCGTGGCAGACCCGGCCAATCCAGCAGGGCGCGAAAGCCTGCCGCGTCCTGCGCAAAGGCCGGGACCAGCGTGCCGATCAGCCCGGCCGCCACAGGCACGGCCAGAAGGCACAAGGTAAGCCCCGGCGCCCATCGCAGCGGGCCTGTGCCGGTCATGGGCGACGCGCGATCACTGGGCCACGCCGTAGCGCTCGATCCAGTCTTGCGACAGGCGCACCATCCAGCTTGCATGCGGTTCGAGCAACACCGGGCCAAGCTGGTCCGGCGACAGGGTGGCGATGCCAAGGTCAAGCGCGTCAAACCGGGCGCGGGCGGTGTCGTCGAGTGAAGAAAGGTTCAGAACCGTCTGAAATCCAAGCACATTCGGGTCTTGCGCGCGGGCCTGCACCTCGGGGTCGAGCAGCAGGTTCGCCACCACTTGCGCGCCCGCCTTATGGGCCGCGTTGAAGGGGATCGCCACGAAAGAGGCATTGCCGATGGTGCCGCCTTCCAGCGTGAAGGTGCGCGTCGTGTCGGCCAGGGTTCCGGCCGCAATCTCGGCGCTGGCGCGACCGGGGTTGAAGGCAAGGCCGATGTCCACCTCGGCATCGGCCAGGAGCTGGCCCAGAGCGGGTTCATTGGCGGGATAGGCCTTGCCCCCGCGCCACAGGGCCGGGGTCACGGCATCGAGCCAGTCCCACATCGGCGCGACGGTCGCCTGATAGGTCGCCTCGTCCAGCGGCTTTTGCATCACCGACGGATCGGCCAGCGTGCCATAGGCCACCTGTTTGAGAAAGGTGGTGCCAAGGTAATCGGGCGGCTGCGGATAGGTAAAGCGCCCGGGATGTGCGATGATCCAGTCGCGCAAGGCGGCAAGGCTGCGGGGCGGCTCTGGCAGGCGGGCGCTGTCATATTCAAAGACCAGCTGCGCCATGGCCCAGGGCGATTCATAGCCTTCGGTCGGCAGGGTGAAGTCGGTCACAACCGCAGGCTTGCCCGCAACATCGACCAGCGGCCAGTTGGGCAGGCTTTCGGCAAAGGGGCCGAACAGCAGGCCTTCTGCCTTCATCGCGGCGAAATTCTCGCCATTGATCCAGATCAGATCCACCGCCCCGCCCGAGGTCGTGCCGGCCTCACGCTCGGCCAGAACGCGGCTGACGGCATCGGCGGTGGAGGCAAGTTTCACATGTTCGATGGCGACACCGTGGCGCGCCATCGCCTGTTCGCCGACCCAGGCGATGAAATCGTTGATCTTTGGATCGCCACCCCAGGCGTGCCAATAGACGGTCTGCCCCTTGGCTTCGGCCAGTGTCTGATCCCACGCGTCCTGCGCCCAGGCCATGTGCCCGGATGCGGTCAGCGCGGCGAGGGCAGAGGCGAGCAGGAAATGGCGTCTGAGCATGGGAACCCCTGTTTTGCTTGATGTATTTTTCGCAGATGCGGCGACCGATTGCCAGTGTGTCGCGATGGGATAGGCAGGGGCTGCCCCGGCACGCAAGTCTATTTCTGTGCAGACAACTGTTCGTGACGGTCAGACACAGTATAGAGAGGGCGTGTAACGAAGCCCGGGTGCTGATCGAAGGCAGGGCAGGGTCTTGCGGGCAGGAAGGGGACGCGAGCGATGTTGGACGGGAGGATGCGCCGCGTGATCGACCCGCCGCTGAACCGGGCGGGGCGCTGGCTGGCCGCGCGGGGCGCCACGGCGGACGGGGTCACGCTGGCCGGGCTTGGCTTTGGTCTTGTGGCGGCGCTTGTGATTGCGCTTGGCTTGCCGGGCGCGCTTGCGCTTGTGCCGCTTCTGATCGGGCGGGTGCTGGACGGGCTGGACGGGGCGGTGGCGCGGGCGACCTACAAGACCGATTTCGGCGGTTACTTCGATATCTTTTGCGATTTCGTGTTCTATGCCGCGATTCCCCTGGCCTTTGTGCTGCGCGATCCGGCGGCAAACGGGGTGGCGGGCGCTTTTCTGCTTGCCAGTTTTTACGCCAATGCTGCCAGTTTTCTGGGCTATGCGATCATTGCGGCAAAGCGTCGGATGACCACGACCCAGCAGGGGGAAAAGTCGCTCTATTACGCGGTCGGACTTTTGGAAGGGACCGAGACGATCGCCTTTTTCGTGCTGATCTGTCTTGTGCCGCAGGTTTTTGGCCCTGCGGCGCTGATCTTTGGCGGGTTGTGCCTTGTGACGGCGGCGGCCCGGGTGGTGCTGGCGCGGCGGGTGTTTTTCGACGCACCCTCGGGCCGGGATTAGACCAGCCCCCGCACCGCCTGATGAAAGCGGAAAAAGCCATGGGTCGCATGGGGCCAAAGCGCGGCGTCATAAGGCCGCATCGCCCGCACCAGCCGGATGTTTTCGGCGGCAAGCCGCAGGTCCAGCGCGGCGATCAGGCTGGCCACCGGACCGACCGGCGCAAAGGGCGTGACGATCTGCAAGGCCGCCGTCTGGCGTGCCCAGGCGACCAGCGCATCGACCGCGCCCGCACCTTCAACCGGGCCATGCAGCCCCCCCAGATCCGACCGAAGCCGGCGGGCACAATCGTCCACCGCCTGGCGCAGCGTGGTCTTGATGCGGTCTGACACCGGCCGTGGCGAGCGGTCGTCGGGTGCGACCAGAAAGGCGGTGGAGAGCGGCCGCAGACCATCCTGAAGCAGCCAGTCGGGCGTCAGGTCATCTTCGTGCAGCAACAGGGCGGTCGGCAGGCTCTGGTCCCAGGCGCCGCCTTGCGGGCAGGGGCCGGGGGCGGGGTTCGCGGGCCCCGTCACCGCCTGCGCCTGCGATGCGAGCCCTTGGGGCCAGTGGCGCCCGGCGCTGAGTTCGGTGATCACCTCGGGCTTGGCCAGATAGGCCTTGCCGGGGGTATGAAGCCCCGCGACCCAGCGCCACGACAGGGTGTTGGAGGCCGGATCGCCATCGAGCAGATGGCGCATGAAGAAATCGGCGCCCAGTTCCCACGGCAGATGCAGCGTGAAGATCCAGATCGAGGCAAAGCACATGCGCTGGTGGTTGTGCATGTAGCCGGTCGTCACCAGATCGCGCGCCCAGTCGTCAAAGCCGGAAATCCCGGTTTTCCCGGTGCAGGCCGCATCATAGGTGCGGTTCAGATCGCGGTCGCGGTCCAGCCGGGACAAGGCCGCGTGCACGCCGGCACGGGTTTCGCGCCAGACCTGGGGGCGCATCTCGAGCCAGCCCTTCCAGTAACTGCGCCACAGCACTTCGGTCACGAAACTCGTCGCGGCCTCTCCATGGGTGCGGCGTGCGGCGGCGATCACCTCTTGCTCGGACAGGATGCGGTGGCGCAGGTAGAACGCAAGGCGCGACACATGCGGATGGCCCGCGCGGTGCAGGTTTCGGTTGTGCGCATAGTCTTCGCCCGCCCGTGGCACAAAGGCGGCGAGCCGCGCAAGACCTGCCGCCCGCGAGGCAAAGGGGGGCGTGCTTTCAGCTTTCATCGGGTCAGTTATGGGCAACAGGCGCCCCGGATCAAGCCGGATCTTGCCCAGCCCGGCCCGGCCCCTGGCGCGGCCCTTGGCACGCTAAAAAATCACCTGCCCTTGCAGCCCCCGCATCGCCCTACTAAGACTCTGTCAACCACAGCCCGATATTCACCACCAAGACATCCAAGAGGCAGGCCCGATGCGCGATCCCGTTGACCATTACATGAACACCCTCGTCCCCATGGTTGTCGAACAGACCAGCCGGGGGGAACGGGCCTATGACATCTTCAGCCGGATGCTCAAGGAACGGATCATCTTCTTGTCCGGCCCGGTGCATGACGGAATGTCGAGCCTGATCTGCGCGCAGCTTCTGTTCCTTGAGGCGGAAAATCCGTCCAAGGAAATCAGCATGTATATCAACAGCCCCGGCGGTGTCGTGACCAGCGGCCTGTCGATCTATGACACGATGCAGTATATCCGGCCCAAGGTTTCCACGCTGGTGATCGGTCAGGCGGCCTCGATGGGCAGCCTGCTGCTTACCGCGGGTGAAAAGGGGATGCGCTACAGCCTGCCCAACAGCCGCGTGATGGTGCACCAGCCGTCGGGCGGCTATCAGGGGCAGGCGACCGACATCATGATCCACGCACGCGAGACGGAAAAGCTCAAGCGTCGCCTGAACGAGATTTACGTCAAGCACACCGGCAACGATTACGACACCGTCGAACGCGCGCTGGAGCGGGACAATTTCATGTCGGCCGAGGAGGCAAAGGCCTGGGGCCTGATCGACGAGATCGTCGAAAGCCGCGGCAAGATGGACGACACGACGAAGTGACGCTTTGTCCCCCCGCGCGGAAGGTGCGGGGGGACGATTTGACATTGTGGAGGGTTCGGGCTTGGCCTAGACTTTCCCCTGACAAGGCTTGAGGACACCCATGGCGAACACTTCCGGCGACAGCAAGAATACGCTTTACTGTTCCTTCTGCGGCAAAAGCCAGCATGAGGTGCGCAAGCTGATCGCTGGCCCGACCGTCTTTATCTGCGACGAATGTGTCGAACTGTGCATGGACATCATTCGCGAGGAGACAAAGAGCAGCGGGCTGAAATCGACCGACGGTGTTCCGACGCCGCGCGATATCTGCAAGGTTCTGGACGATTATGTGATCGGTCAGGTCCACGCCAAGCGGGTGCTGTCGGTGGCGGTGCACAACCATTACAAGCGGCTGAACCATTCCTCCAAGACCGAGATCGAGCTGTCGAAATCCAACATCCTGCTGATCGGCCCCACCGGCTGCGGCAAGACGCTGCTCGCGCAGACCCTGGCCCGCATCCTGGATGTGCCCTTCACCATGGCCGATGCCACCACGCTGACCGAGGCTGGGTATGTCGGCGAAGATGTTGAAAACATCATCCTCAAGCTGCTTCAGGCCAGCGAATACAATGTGGAGCGGGCGCAGCGCGGCATCGTCTATATCGACGAGGTCGACAAGATCACCCGCAAGTCCGACAATCCCAGCATCACCCGCGACGTCTCGGGCGAGGGGGTGCAGCAGGCCCTTCTGAAGATCATGGAAGGCACGGTCGCCAGCGTGCCACCGCAGGGCGGGCGCAAGCATCCGCAGCAGGAATTCCTGCAAGTGGATACGACCAACATCCTGTTCATCTGTGGCGGGGCCTTTGCGGGCTTGGAAAAGATCATCGCGCAGCGGGGCAAGGGGTCGGGCATCGGCTTTGGCGCCGATGTGAAAGATCCAGACAGCCGCGGCGCGGGCGAATTGTTCAAGGAGCTGGAGCCGGAAGACTTGCTCAAGTTCGGGCTGATCCCCGAATTTGTCGGCCGTCTGCCCGTCATCGCCACCTTGACCGATCTGGATGAGGCCGCTCTTGTCACCATCCTGACCGAGCCGAAGAACGCGCTGGTCAAGCAATATCAGCGCCTGTTCGACATCGAAGGCGTCAAGCTGACCTTCACCCCCGATGCGATGGTGGCCATCGCCCGCCGCGCGATCAAGCGCAAGACCGGCGCGCGCGGCCTGCGCTCGATCATGGAGGATATCCTGCTCGACACCATGTTCGAATTGCCGGGTATGGAAGGGGTGCAAGAAGTTGTGGTGAAAGAGGAGGCGGTGAACGCCGGGGCCAAGCCGATGCTGGTCTATACCGAGGCACCGAAGAAAAAAGAAACGGCCAATGCGGGCTGACAGGCCCAAGGGTCGGTGCGGGAAAGGGGCAGGCCATTGGCCTGCCCTTTGCATTTTGCTGGCGCTGATGCCCGCTGGCGCCGTGGCGCAGACCACAGAACGCCCTTTTGCCAATGTCGAACGCACCTATGGCGATGTGGTGGCCTGGGATCGCAAACTGATTGAACAGGAGGCGGTGCCGCTCGATGGGGCACAGCCCAGCGGCACGCTGTGCCTGATCGCGGCCGTCAGCCTGTCGCGCGATGCGGCGCGCGAGCCGCCGCGGCGCGACCGGACACGCCCGCTTTATGCGCAGTTTGGCGGGGATTGGAAGCCGACCCCGATGGCCGCCACGGGGCCGCGCGGCAAGGATATTCTGGCGATCTGCGAGGCGTTCTTGCGCGCGGACAGATTCGATCAGACGCTGTTGAACGCTTTGGAAACACCCGGCAGCTTTTATCTGCGCGATTTCACCGGCAGTCTGTTGCAGGTCTATGCCCCGGACCGGCGGATTGCGGTTTCGATCCGCCTGGCACAGCGCCGGGCCGGGCAATAACCGGCCATCGATCCTGCCATCCCCCTAGACCTTGCCTGTCATTTCCGCCATATCAGGACGCAGAAAACGGAGGCTGCCGATGTATTTCCTCAAACGCCTGCTGACCTGGTGGAACAGCCAGACGCTTGGCACCCAGATCTTTACCGCCCGCAAGGGGATCAAGGTTGGTGAGGACGATCAGGGCAATATCTATTACCAGACCGCCGATGCGAAAAAGCGCTGGGTGATCTATAACGGCGAGATGGAAGCCTCGCGCGTGTCGCCTGACTGGCACGGCTGGCTGCATTTCACCTGGGACGAGCCGCCGACCAAGGCGCCGCTCAAGCACAAGGCCTGGGAAAAGCCGCATCAGGAAAACCTGACCGGCACCCGCGCGGCCTATGCGCCCGCAGGATCGCTGCGCCAGGCCGTGCCCGCGCAGCGCGCCGATTACGAAGCCTGGCAGCCGGAATAATGGCGTCGGAACGTGCAGAAATCCTGGCCGGCGCCGCGGTGCTGGCCGTGGTGGTCGGCTTTCTGGCCTATGCGGCCAATTCCGCGGGCCTGAGCGCGCGCAGCACCCAGACCTATCCGTTGACCGCCAGCTTTCGTGCGGTCGATGGTATCAGCGTGGGGTCGGATGTGCGGATGGCCGGGATCAAGGTCGGCACGATTTCGGCGCTTGACCTGAACCCGCAGACCTTTTTCGCCGATGCGACAATCCAGCTGCGCAGCGATATCCTGCTGCCCGACGACTCGGCGATCCTGATTTCGTCCGAGGGGCTGCTTGGCGGCAATTTTGTCGAGATCGTGCCAGGCGGGTCGCTGGAAAACTATGCTCCGGGCGATGAGATCGAAGATACCCAAGGTGCGGTCGGCCTGATCAGCCTGTTGATGAAATTCGTCAGCGGCCGCTCGGATGAGGCGGAGGCCACGCCATGATGCGGGTCTTTGTGCTTGCGCTGGTGCTTGCGGCCCCGGCTGCGGCGCAAGACATGGCCTCGGCCCCCGGTGGGGTGGTGCGGATGCTGGACAAGCTGACCGGCGCGGTGGTGGATCTGTCGCTGTCGCGCGGGCAGGCGGTGACGCAGGGGCGTCTGACGGTTCAGCTTGACGAATGTCGCTATCCCACGGACAACCCGGCGGCCGAGGCGCAGGCGCATCTGACCGTGCTGGATGCCGCGGCCGATCAGCCGGTGTTTTCGGGCTGGATGCTGGCCTCCAGCCCCGCGCTGTCGGCGATGGATCACCACCGCTATGACATCTGGGTCTTGTCCTGCGATTCGGGCTTTGTCGCGCCCGAAGTCGTGGTGCCCGAGGAGGGCGCGGATGAGCCCATCGAGGAAATCAACGAAGGATAAGGCGCATAGCCCGGCGGATCGAACCGGGCAGGCGTGCCAAGCGCCGCGGCAAGCCTGCGGTGATAGTCTGCGCGCGTGATTTCCACCGCGCCGAGGCTTGCCAGATGCGGGGTCAGGAATTGCGTGTCAAACAGCGTGAACCCGCCCGCGCGCAGCCGGTGGATCAGCCAGGCCAGCGCGATCTTTGAGGCATCGGTGCGGGTCGAAAACATCGACTCGCCAAAAAAGGCGGCGCCCAGCACCACGCCGTAAACCCCGCCGATGAGCTGACCTTCGTGATCGCGCACCTCAAGGCTGTGGGCATGGCCTTGGCGGTGCAGCGCAAGGTAAAGGTCAAAGATCGCGTCGTTGATCCAGGTTTCGGGCCGCGCCGCGCAGGCCCGCACCACGCCCGCGAAATCGCGGTCCACCGCGACCTGATAATCGGCCCGCAGCAGGGCGCGGCGCAAGCTGCGCGAGATGTGAAAGCCGTCCAGCGGAAACACCCCGCGCCGCCGCGGATCGACCCAGTGGATGCTGGGGTCGTTCGCACTTTCGGCCATTGGAAACACGCCCATCGCATAGGCATGCAGCAACAGCTCGGGCGTGATCGGGGTCTGGTCGGTCATGGCATCGCGTGGCACATAAAATGGCAAGGGGGCCTTGCGGCCCCCCCAACCGGGTCAACTGAACTGGGTCGCCAGCCATTTTTCAAGCCAGTGGATGTTATAGTCCCCCGACTGGATGTCCGGCTCGTTCAGCAGCGCCTCGAACAGAGGGGTGCTGGTATCGACCCCGTCGATGATCAACTCGCCAAGCGCGCGGCGCAGGCGGGCCAGCGCCTCGGGCCGGTCGCGGCCATGCACGATCAGCTTGCCGATCAGGCTGTCGTAATAGGGCGGGATCGAATAGCCCGAATACAGCGCCGAATCCATGCGCACGCCAAAGCCGCCGGGGGCATGGAACATGCGCACCTTGCCGGGGCAGGGCGCGAAATTCGGCAGCCGTTCGGCGTTGATCCGCACCTCGATGGCATGGCCGTTGATTTCCAGCTCGTCTTGCGTGAACGACATCGGCAGGCCGGCCGCCACGCGGATCTGTTCGCGCACCAGATCGACCCCGAAGATATATTCGGTGACGGGGTGTTCCACCTGAAGCCGGGTGTTCATCTCGATGAAATAGAACTTTCCGTCCTCATAGAGGAATTCGATCGTGCCCGCGCCG
Source organism: Cypionkella sp. (assembly GCA_025458525.1). Classification (GTDB taxonomy): domain Bacteria; phylum Pseudomonadota; class Alphaproteobacteria; order Rhodobacterales; family Rhodobacteraceae; genus Pseudotabrizicola. The sequence continues at coordinate 17,683 of JALOSF010000053.1, forward strand.
ATGTAGTTGATCTTGGCCACGGCATCGGCGCAGACCTTGCCGATTTCGGCGCGCATCTTGGGGGTGATCGCGGGGCCGGGGGCTTCTTCGAACACCTTCTGGTGGCGCCGTTGCAGCGAGCAGTCGCGTTCGCCCAGATGGACGGCGCGGCCCTTGCCATCGCCAAACACCTGAATCTCGATGTGGCGCGGCTTTTGCAGGTATTTCTCGATATAGACTTCGTCATTGCCAAAGGCGTTCTTCGCCTCGGACCGGGCGGTGCGGAAGGCGACTTCCAGCTCTGCCGCGTTCTTGGCAACCTTCATCCCGCGCCCGCCGCCCCCGGCGGTGGCCTTGATGATGACCGGAAAGCCGATGCTTTCGGCCACGCCAACCGCCGTTTCGAAATCGGCAACCCCGCCGTCCGAGCCGGGCACGACCGGAATCCCCAGATCCTTGGCGGTGATCTTTGCGGTGATCTTGTCGCCCATGATGCGGATATGTTCCGCATTCGGGCCGATGAAGGTCAGCCCGTGGTCTTGCAGGGCCTGTGCAAAGCTCGCGTTTTCCGACAGAAAGCCATAGCCGGGATGCACCGCCTGCGCGCCGGTGATCTCGCAGGCCGAGATGATGGCCGCCTTGTTGAGATAGCTTTCCGAACTGGGGGCGGGGCCGATGCAGACCGACTCGTCGGCCATGCGCACATGCATCGCATCGGCATCGGCGGTGGAATGGACGGCGACCGACTTGATCCCCATCTCGCGGCAGGCGCGGATCACGCGCAGCGCGATCTCCCCTCGGTTGGCGATCAGGATTTTCTCGAACATCGGCGTCACTCGATGATCATCAGCGGCGCGCCGAATTCGACGGGCGTGCCATCCTCGACCAGAATCCGCTTCACCGTGCCGGCGCGCGGGGCGGGGATGTGGTTCATCGTCTTCATCGCCTCGATGATCAGAAGGGTCTGACCCTCGGTCACGGTGGCGCCCACGGTGATGAAGGGCGTGGCGCCGGGTTCTGCCGCCATATAGCAGGTGCCCACCATGGGCGAGGTCACGGCGCCGGGGTGCTGGGACGGGTCTTCGGATGCGGCCGGGGCGGCAACCGATGCGGGCGCCGCAGCCGGGGCAGGCGCATAGACTGGCGCGGGGGCCGCAACCTGGGTGGTCACGATATTGGCCTGCTTGACCACGCGCACTTCAAGACTGTCGTCTTCGCCGTATTCGCGCTTCACGCTCAGCTCGGTCAGTTCGTTCTTGTTCAGAAGTTCTGCAAGGGCCGAGATAAAGGCCACGTCTGCGTCGGGGGAATGTTTGCTCATGCCGTCCTCTGGTTGGCGTCTTGCCAGTTGATGACCGTCTTCCCCCGGCACAAGGGCCAGAGGCGGGGCTGCCCGCTTATAGCCCGCGATTTCCGTCAGGAAAAGCACCCATTCGGCTGCGCAAATTTTGGGCGATTCTCCCGGCGCCGCCGCAGATTCTTGGGCCGGACAAAATTTACCGTTTGATAAAAAAATGGACCTGTGCCAGCGTTTTTCAAAAGACGACCAGAACAGGGAGATGACAGCCCATGACCAACAGCCCGCTGACGCCCGGCATCGTGCCCGGCCGTTTGCCAGCCGACCGGATCGCCGCGAATTTCGTCGATCACACCGCACCGCTGGACCAGCACGAGGCCCGCGTGGCCGCCGACCGCTGCTATTTCTGCCATGATGCGCCTTGCATCACGGCCTGCCCTACCGCGATCGATATCCCGTTGTTCATCCGGCAGATCGCGACCGGCACGCCCGAGGCTGCGGCCACCACGATCTGGACGCAGAACATTCTGGGCGGCATGTGCGCCCGTGTCTGCCCGACCGAAACGCTGTGTGAAGAAGCCTGCGTCCGCGAGGCGGCCGAAGGCCTGCCGGTGGAAATCGGGCGGTTGCAACGCTTTGCCACCGATACGGCGATGTCAAAGGGGTTGCATCCCTTTGCCCGCGCCGCCGCGACGGGCAAGACGGTTGCCGTGGTGGGGGCGGGGCCTGCGGGTCTGGCTTGCGCGCATCGTCTTGCGCTGCACGGGCATGACGTGGTGGTCTATGAGCGCCGCGCCAAGGCCGGGGGCCTGAACGAATATGGCATCGCCAGCTATAAATCCACCGGCGGTTTCGCCCAGGCCGAGGTGGACTGGCTGTTGCAGATCGGCGGAATCACCATTCAGACCGGCGTGGAACTGGGCCGCGACATCACGCTGGAGGGCCTGCTTGCCCAGCATGATGCCGTCTTCCTCGGGATCGGCCTTGGCGGGGTCAATGCGTTGCGCGCGGCGGGCGAAGACAAGGCCGGGGTCGCCAATGCCGTCGATTTCATCGCCGAGCTGCGCCAGACCGACGATCTGACAACCCTTCCGGTGGGCCGCGACGTGGTGGTGATCGGCGGCGGCATGACGGCGGTCGATGCGGCGGTGCAGTCCAAGCTACTCGGCGCCGAGAACGTCACCATCGTCTATCGCCGCGGTCAGGAAAAGATGAGCGCGAGCGGATACGAACAGGAACACGCCACCCGCTACGGCGTGCGCATCCTGTGCAACGCCGCCCCCGTCGCCGTGCACGGCAACGGGTCGGTGGGCGAGGTCGAGTTCGCCTATACCATCGATGGCCCGAATGGCCTTGTGCTGACAGAGGAGAGGTTCCGGCTCAAGGCGGATCAGGTGTTCAAGGCCATCGGCCAGACCCTGACCGATGCGCCCGCTGTGGCGCAGGTCGCGGGCGGCAAGATCACGGGCCTGCCCGCGCGCGTCTGGGCGGGCGGCGATTGTGCCGCGGGCGGCGAGGACCTGACCGTGACGGCGGTGGCGCAGGGGCGCGACGCGGCCGAACAGATCAACATTTTCCTGAAGGGGTAAGCAGATGGCCAACCTGACCACCAACTTCATCGGCATCAAGTCGCCCAACCCCTTCTGGCTCGCCTCGGCCCCGCCCACAGACAAGGAATACAACGTCCGCCGCGCCTATGAGGCGGGCTGGGGCGGCGTGGTGTGGAAAACCCTCGGGTCCGAAGGGCCGCCCGTCGTCAACGTCAACGGCCCGCGCTATGGCGCGATCTGGGGCGCGGACCGCCGGCTTCTGGGGCTGAACAACATCGAACTCATCACCGACCGCCCGCTCGAGGTGAACCTGCGCGAGATCAAGTCGGTCAAGCGCGATTACAAGGACCGCGCGCTGGTCATCAGCCTGATGGTGCCCTGCGACGAGGATTCGTGGAAAGACATCCTGCACCGGATCGAGGATACCGAGGCCGACGGGGTGGAACTGAACTTCGGCTGCCCGCACGGGATGGCCGAACGCGGCATGGGCAGCGCCGTGGGTCAGGTGCCGGAATACATCGAGATGGTGACGCGCTGGGTCAAGAAACACTCGCGCATGCCCTGCATCGTGAAGCTGACCCCCAATATCAGCGACATCCGCAAACCCGCCGAGGCCGCCAAGCGCGGCGGGGCGGATGCGGTGAGCCTCATCAACACGATCAACTCGATCACCTCCGTCAACCTCGACACCTTCAGCCCCGAGCCGATGATCGACGGCAAGGGCACGCATGGCGGCTATTGCGGCCCGGCGGTGAAGCCGATCGCGCTCAACATGGTGGCCGAAATCGCGCGCAGCCCCGAAACCCATGGCTTGCCGATCTCGGGCATCGGCGGGGTGACGACCTGGCGCGATGCGGCAGAGTTCATGGCGCTTGGCGCAGGCAATGTGCAGGTCTGCACCGCCGCCATGACCTATGGCTTCAAGATCGTGCAGGAAATGATCTCGGGCCTGTCGCAGTACATGGACGACAAGGGTTTTGCCTCCACCGCCGACCTCGTGGGCCGCGCGGTGCCCAATGTCACCGACTGGCAGTTCCTGAACCTCAACTACGTGACCAAGGCGCATATCGACCAGGACGCGTGCATCAAATGCGGCCGCTGCTATGCGGCGTGTGAGGACACCAGCCACCAGGCCATCGCGATGAAGCCGGGCCGGGTGTTCGAGGTGATGGACGACGAATGCGTCGCCTGCAACCTGTGCGTCAACGTCTGCCCGGTAGAAAACTGCATCACCATGGTCGAGATGCCAAAGGGCGCCGTGGATCCGCGCACCAAGGTGCCGGTGGGCGATTACGCCAACTGGACCACGCATCCGAACAACCCCGCCACCATCAAGGCGGCGGAGTAAGCCCCTCAGCGCGCGCCTGTGGCAGCCAGGCGCGCGCGTGCCGCACGGGTGAGTGCGCGCTGCGTGGCGCTGGTGCGGTTGCGCAGGTGCATCGCGGCAAACACCGGCTGATGGATCACCGGCGCGTCCTGCACAAAGCGAAACCCCCCAGCCGCCACCATGGCGCCCGCCTGCGCCGCCATCACATAGCCCGACCCGCCCAGACTGTGCAGCAAAAGCGCCACCGCAGAGCTTTGCCCAACCGACACC
>JALOSF010000124.1 GCA_025458525.1 Cypionkella sp.
CCGTCAGCAGCGTGCCCCCGATCACCACCGCGGCGATGGCATCGAGTTCCACCCCAAGCGCCGAAAGCGAATAGCCCGCCGAGGTGTAAAGCGAAAACACCACCCCCGCGAGGCCCGCCAGCACCGACGACAGCGTGTAGATCAGGATCGTGGTGCGCGCAACCGGCACCCCCATCAACCCGGCCGAGGTTTCGGACCCGCCAAGCGCATAGACGTAAGAGCCGAACCGCGTGCGATGCGCCAGAATGATGCCAAAGACAAAGACCGCAAGCAGGATCATCGCCACCACCGTCAACCGCCCGCCGCCCGGCAGCAGGATGTAAGACCTTGAAACGGTGGTGTAAAACTCGTGCTTGATCCCGATGCTGTCGGGCGACAGGACGGATGCCGCACCACGGGCCAGGAACATCCCGGCCAGTGTGACGATGAACGAGGGCACGCGCAGATAATGGATCATCGCCCCCATCGCGGCCCCGAACAGCCCCGCCACGCCAAGCGCGATGGCAAAGGCCAACAAGGGGTGAAGCCCCCCCCAGGTGATCAGCACCGCAATCAGAACGGTGGTAAAGCCGATCACCGCCCCGACCGACAGATCGATCCCGCCCGACAGGATCACGAATGTCATCCCCACCGCGGCAATGCCCAGAAAGGCGTTGTCCGTCAGCAGGTTGCCCATCACGCGGGTGGAAAACATCGCCGGATACTGGCTGACCGCCGCGATATAGGCGAGCGCGAAGATGGCGGCGGTGGCCAGCAGCGGCCGAAAGCTGCGGTTCATGCCTTGCCCTCCGATGCGGTGGCTGTCTTGCGATCTGGCCGGCGCAACAGACGCGCCGCCTGCGGCGATTGCACCACAAGGATGATCAGGATCACCCCTGATTTGACCACCAGATTGAACTCTGGCGAAAAGCCGGAAATCAGGATGCCGGTGTTCATCGCCTGAATGATGATCGCGCCCAAGACCGACATCGGAATGGAAAACCGTCCCCCCATCAGCGAGGTGCCGCCGATGACCACCGCAAGGATCGCATCCAGCTCCAGCCAGAGCCCGGCGTTGTTGGCGTCGGCGCCGCGAATGTCGCCCGCGACGATCAGCCCGGCCATCGCGGCACACAGGCCCGCAAACGCATAGACCAGCACCAAAAGCACCCCGGCCCGAATTCCGGCAAAGCGCGCGGCAGAGCGGTTGACCCCCACCGCCTCGATCAGCAGGCCAAGCGCGCTGCGCCGCACCGCAAGGGTGGCCAGCGCCATCAGGGTCAGCGCAATCGCCACCGGCGTCGGCAGACCCAGCACCGCGCCGGTGCCGATGAACACCAGAACCGGATCGGCAAAGGTGACGATCGACCCTTCGGTGATCAGTTGCGCCAGACCGCGCCCCGCCACCATCAGAACCAGCGTGGCGATGATCGGCTGTATCCCGAGCGCCGTGACCAGAAGGCCATTCCACAGCCCGCAGGCAAGACCCACGCCCAAGGCCGCCAGCACAGCCAACCCCGCCGGCAGGCCCGATGTCACCATCACCGCGGCCGTGGCCCCGGCAATCGCCATCACCGCGCCAACCGACAGATCGACCCCTTTTGTGGCGATCACCGCCGTCATGCCGATGGCCAGAATGGCCACGGGCGCCCCACGGTTCAGCACGTCGATCAAGCTGCCAAACAGCCGCCCGTCCTGCCATGTGATGGTGAAAAATCCCGGAAACAGCGCCCAGTTGATCAACAGCACCACCGCCAGCGCAATGAATTGCGGGCGCGCAAGGCGCATCCAGATCGGCTGCGGGCGCGGCCCGGGGGGCTGCCCGACCGGGCGCAGCGGCAGGCCGGGGCGAGGGGGGGCAGGGCTGGTCATGCCGCGGCCCCCGTTCCGTTCGCCGGCGGGGGGGCGCTTGGCGGGGTGCCCGGGCCATCGCGCGTGCCGGCAATCGCCTGCACGATGGTTTCCGGCGCAACCTCATCGCCCGAAAGCTCGGCCACCAGCGCACGTTCGCGCATGACCACCACACGGTTGGAATAGGCCACCACCTCGTCCAGCTCGGACGAGATCACCAGAAGCGCCAAACCTTCTTCGCGCAAGCGGTTGATGGTGCGCACGATTTCGGCATGCGCGCCGACATCGATGCCGCGCGTCGGCTCGTCGAGGATCAGAAAGGTCGGATCGATGGCAAGCCAGCGGGCCAGGATGACCTTTTGCTGATTGCCCCCCGACAGGAACTTGACCGGCATGTCATGTGACGCCGCGCGGATGTCCAGCGCCTCGGCGAAGCGTCCGGCCAGCTCGATCTGCTCCTCGGGGTTCAGCGCGCGAAACCAGCCCAGCTTGGCCTGCAACGCGATGATGATGTTCTCGCGCACCGACAGATCGCCAAAGATGCCGTCCAGCTTGCGGTCCTCGGGGCAAAAGCCAAAGCCTGCCGCCACCGCCTGCACCGGGTTGCGGATCTGCACCGGCACCCCGTTTACCGTGATCGTGCCCGTCTCGGGCGCATCGACCCCGAACATCAGCCGTGCCATTTCCGTGCGGCCAGAGCCAAGCAGCCCCGCCACGCCCACCACTTCGCCCTCATGCACCGCCAGCGTGAAGGGGGCCACGCTGCCCGCCCGTCCGACGCCGGTGAAACTGACCCTGGCCGCGCCGCGCGCCGCGCCGCCCAGTCCGGTCGGGTGATGGTCAAAGGCCACATCCTTGCCCAGCATCAACCGCACCACATCGGTTGTCGTGACCTCGCTCAGCGTATGGGTGGCAATCTTGCGCCCGTTGCGCAGGATCGTCACGCGGTCGGCGACCTCGAACACCTGATCGAGGAAATGCGTGATGAACACGATGCCAAGCCCGCGTGACTTGAGCGTGCGCACCACATCGAACAGCCGGTCAACTTCGTTGCGGTCAAGACTGGCTGTCGGTTCGTCCAGCACCAGCACCTTGCCCGACAGCTCTACCGCACGCGCAATCGCCACGATCTGCTGAACCGCCACCGAATAGTCCGAAAGTTCGGCCGTGACGTCGATATCAAGCCCGTAGGCCGCCAGAAGCTCCTGCGCGCGCGCTACGATCTCGCGCCGCCGCACAAGGCCAAAGCGCGTGGGCTGGCGGCCCAGAAACAGGTTCTCCGCCACCGACCGATTGGGCAGCAGGTTGACCTCCTGATAGACCGTGCCGATGCCCGCACCCTGTGCCTGCAACGGATCGCGAAAGGCGACCTCCACCCCCGACAGCCGCACGGTCCCGCCATCGGGCTGGTAGGCCCCGGTCAGGATCTTGATCAGCGTGGATTTTCCCGCGCCGTTTTCGCCCAAAAGCGCATGAACCTCGCCCGCGCGCAGATCGAAATCCACCTGATCCAGCGCCCGGTGCGCGCCAAAGACCTTGACGATCCCGCTTGCCTGCACCACCGCCGCCTGTGCGTCTGTCATGTCCGGCCCCGTCCCCCGTTTGCCGCAGTCTTTCCCGATCGCGCGCCTGTTGGCAAATGATCCGGCCAGGGTTGCCCCCGGCCGGACCTTGATCTGATCCCGGGCCTTAGTAGCCAAGACCCTTGCGGCGGTCGTATTCTCCCTGCGGATCGTCGGCGGGGGTATAAAGCTTGGACTCGGTGATGATGAACTTTTCGGGCTGGGTGCCGGCGTTGAAATAGGCGTCCAGCGCATCAAAGGCCGGGCCTGCCATGTTGGGCGTCAGTTCAACCGTGGCATTGGCCTCGCCCGCGGCCATGGCGGCAAAGATATCTGGCACGGCATCGATCGACACCACCAGAATATCGGTGCCGGGCTTCAGCCCCGCATCCTTGATCGCCTGAATGGCTCCCACCGCCATATCGTCGTTATGCGCATAGACGGCGCAGATGTTCTTGCCGCCGTCCTCGGCCTTGATGAAGCCTTCCATGACTTCCTTGCCCTTGGAGCGGGTGAAATCGCCGGTCTGGCTGCGCGTCAGGGTCAGGTTTGCCTTGCCTGCGATGGCTTCCTCGAAACCCTGCTTGCGGTTGATCGCGGGGGACGACCCCACCGTGCCCTGCAATTCGACGATGTTGCACGGCTTGTCGCCCACGGCGCCCACCAGCCATTCGCCCGCGACCCGGCCTTCCTTGACCTGATCGGATGCGACCGAAGTCAGGTAAAGGTCTTGGCTGGCATCCACCCCGCGGTCAAGCAGCACGACCGGGATCTCGGCCTCCTTCGCCTCGGTCAGCACCTCGTCCCAGCCGGTCGAGACGACGGGCGCCACCAGGATGGCGTCAACGCCCTGCGCGATGAACCCCCGGATCGCCTTGATCTGGTTTTCCTGCTTTTGCTGGGCATCGGCAAACTTCAGGTCCACCCCGCGCTCTGCCGCCTGCGCCTTGGTGACAGAGGTTTCCGCAGCCCGCCATCCCGACTCGGACCCGATCTGCGAAAACCCGATCACTTTGCCCTGCAATCCTTCGGCATAGGCTGCCGTTGACAACAGCGCAGCCAGCCCCGCGCCAAGCGCGAGCTTCTTGAAAACAGCCATTTCTTCCTCCCATGAAACCCTGACCACGCTCCTCAACGTGGTGTGATCTTACGCTAGCAAAAGTATTACAATATACAAGCGCGCTGATGCCAGCCGCGCAAATGCCATGGGGCGCCGCGCCGATGCTGCGCCGCAGCCGACCCAAATTCCAATGATTTTGCAGATCTGGCGCCGATGCCGCGCCCGCGCGCCGCGCTGCGGCACAGGCCGGGCAGGGGCGGTCAGGCCGGGGCCGGGGTAAAGTCGAAGGCCATCAGATGCCGATAGGTCGCCCCCGGTTCCAGACGGGCAGAGGGGAATTGCGGCCGGTTTGGCGAATCAGGGAAGCGCTGGGTTTCCAGAGTAAAGCCGCCGAAGGCGCGGATCGGCGTGCCGCCCTTGCCGGGGCCTGCGCCGTCGAGATACCCCCCGGTGTAGAGCTGAACCCCGGGCTCGTTGGTCCAGACCTCCATCCGGCGCCCGCTGGCGGGGTCGATCGCCTCGGCGCAAAACTGCAAGGTCTCGCCCCATTTCGGTTCCGCCGCCCCCGTCAGGCACAGGTTGTGGTCAAACCCCATGTCCGAGGGCAGCAGCGCCCCGATGGGCCGCAGCCGGGTGAAATCGAAGGGGCTGCCCGCAACGGCCAGCACCTCTCCGGTCGGGATCAGATCGCTGTCAACCGGGGTGTAATGCGTGGCGCCCAGCCGCAGGTGCTGCGCCATCACGCTGCCGCTGTCATGTCCTGCCATGTTGAAATAGCTGTGGTTCACCATGTTCACCACCGTGGGGGCATCGCTGCGCGCCTCCATCGCGATCCAGAGCCGGTTTTCGCCATCAAGCGCATAGGTGCACCGCAGATCAAGCTGCCCGGGAAAGCCCATCTCGCCCGCGCCCGATGTGGCCGTCAGGGTGACGGCGCGGTCTGTCACCGTCTCGATATCCCAGAGCTTGCGGTCAAACCCCGCGCGCCCGCCGTGCAGATGATTGCGACCTTCGTTCAGATCAAGCTGCACCACCCGCCCGTCCAGCACGAAACGGCCGTCCTTGATCCGGTTGGAATAGCGCCCGCAGGTCGCGCCCAGATAGGTCTTGGTCGCGGCATAGCCTGCCACGCTGTCACAACCCAGAACGATATCGGCCCGCGTGCCATCGCGCCCCGGCACCCAAAGTTCGGTCAGTCGCGCCCCATAGGTCATCACCGTGATCTGCGGCCCGCTGTCCGCACCCAAAGTCACCGCCTGCACGTCTGCCCCGTCCACCGTGCCAACCTTGCGCGCCCCTGTCATTCGTGATCCCTCCACGCTCGCCGCCTGCACCATGGGGCGCGGGCGGCAAAAGTGCAATCCACGAGGTTCGGCGCCCGAACCCCGACATCGCAGGTTGACCAAAAGAGGCCGCGCATGTCCTATCCTTGGGGGCGCCTCGCGCCAATGGGGGGAAGATCGCGATGAAATACAGAACCCTTGGCCGGTCTGGCCTGAAAGTATCCGAAATCGCCATGGGCACCTTCACCTTTGGCGGCATCGGCCCCTTTGGCCGCGTCGGCACCCAGGGCTTGGCAGAGGCGCGGGCGCTGGTCGATCTGTGCATCGACCACGGCGTGAACCTGTTCGACTGCGCCAACATGTATTCCTCGGGCCTCGCCGAGGAGATCCTGGGCGAGGTGCTGGAGGGCCGGCGCGACAGGGTGCTGGTCACGTCAAAGGCGCGGATGCGGGTGGGCGACGGCCCCAATGACGAAGGCACCAGCCGCCACCACCTGATCCGCGAATGCGAGCGCAGCCTGCGTCGTCTGCGGACCGATCACATCGACATCTACTACATGCACGAATGGGACGGCACGACCCCGGTCGAGGAGAAGATGGCCGCGCTCGACACGCTCGTCCAGCAGGGCAAGGTGCGCTATGTCGGCTGTTCCAACTATTCCGGCTGGCATGTGATGAAATCGCTGATGGCCTCG
>JALOSF010000125.1 GCA_025458525.1 Cypionkella sp.
ACAGATCGATGATGCGCTGCATTCGGGGCTGACGACCATGCTGGGCGGTGGCACCGGGCCTGCGCATGGCACGCTTGCCACCACCTGCACGCCGGGGCCGTGGCATCTGGGGCGGATGCTGCAGGCCGCGGATGCCTTTCCGATGAACCTCGCCTTTGCGGGCAAGGGCAATGCCTCGCTGCCCGCTGGAATCGAGGAACAGGTGCGGGCGGGGGCATCCTGTCTGAAGCTGCACGAGGATTGGGGCACCACCCCCGCCGCCATCGATTGCTGCCTGACGGTGGCGGATGCGATGGATGTGCAGGTGATGATCCACACCGACACGCTGAACGAAAGCGGGTTTGTCGAGAACACGCTGAAGGCCATCGCGGGCCGCACGATCCATGCGTTCCACACCGAAGGCGCGGGCGGCGGCCATGCGCCCGACATCATCAAGGTGGTGGGCAGCCAGAACATCCTGCCCAGTTCCACCAACCCGACGATGCCCTACACGGTGAACACGATCGAGGAACACCTCGACATGCTGATGGTCTGCCACCACCTTGACCGCCGGGTGCCCGAGGACGTGGCCTTTGCCGAAAGCCGCATCCGGCGCGAGACGATTGCCGCCGAAGACATCCTGCACGACCTTGGCGCGTTTTCGGTGCTGTCGTCCGACAGTCAGGCGATGGGCCGGGTGGGCGAGGTGATCACCCGCACCTGGCAGACCGCCCACAAGATGAAGGTGCAGCGCGGGCGGCTGGAGGGCGAGCAGGGCGCCAACGACAACCTGCGGGTGCGCCGCTACATCGCCAAATACACCATCAACCCGGCCATCGTGCATGGGGTGGCCGACCATCTGGGCAGCGTCGAGGTCGGCAAGCGCGCCGATCTGGTGCTGTGGTCGCCGGCGTTTTTCGGTGCCAAGCCCGAGATGGTGCTGCTGGGCGGCGTGATCGTGGTGGCGCAGATGGGCGACCCCAACGCCTCGATCCCCACGCCGCAGCCGGTTCATACGCGCCCCATGTTCGGCGCCTATGGCCGCAGCGTCGAACGCAACGCCGTGATCTTTGTCAGCCAGGCCGCGCAGGATGATGGCATCGGCGCGCGTCTGGGGCTGGCCAAGGAAACGCTGGCCGTGAAGGGCACGCGCGGGGTGCAGAAATCCGACATGCGGCTGAACTCGGCCACCCCGACCATCGAGGTTGATCCCGAAACCTATGAGGTGCGGGCCGATGGCGTGCTGCTGACCTGTCAGCCGGCAGAAGACCTGCCGCTGGCGCAGCGCTATTTCCTGTATTGATCGATGGCGCGTGCCTTAATGCATCGACCCGGCGGGGCGGGGCAGGCGGCGGATCGGCCAGCCCGGGCGGCGGCCAGGATGTGCCGCCTCCTCCGCCAAGGCACCGGACAACTGGCCCTGCAACTCCGCCTCGCGGTGTTGCAGGCGCATGATCTGGGTGCGCAGGTCCGAAAGTTCATCGGTCAACTGTTGCTTGAGCATTCTGCCCTCCGTTCCATGGGTCTGATAGGCTCATGCTGGCGCAGGAGCCTTAACGACTCATTGCGCGCAAGCGGCCCGCGCCGGATTTTCTTTCTCGCCCCTATGACGCAACAGGTGCCCCGATGCTGAACGTCCTTGCCACGAATGCCGACCTGCCCCCCGTCCGCCGCCTGCTGACAGAGGCGCCCGCGCGCTGCTATGATGTGGTGGTGCTGACCTATGACGAACGCATCCTGCGCCGCAAACGGCTGGTCACGGTGCATGACGAAGGTTTTCTGGTCGATCTGCCCGAGGTGACGAACCTTGACGCCGTCTGGGGGTTCGAGCTGGAGGATGGCCGCACGATCCATATCGTCGCCGCCGAGGAACCCGTGCTGGTGATCACCGGCCCCGAACTTGCCCGCTATGCCTGGCATATCGGCAACCGCCACACGCCCTGCCAGATCGAGGCCGGGCGGCTGGTGATCCGCGCCGACCATGTGCTGGAGGCGATGCTGCGCCAGTTGGGCGCCACGGTCGAGGCGGGTCACGAACCTTTTGGCCCCGAATCCGGCGCCTATGGCTTTGGCCGCCCGATGGGCCATGACCACGGGCATGCGCACGGATGACCGCTGGCTTGCTCACGCTGGTGCAATGGCTCTCGCCCGCCTTTCCGACCGGGGGCTTTGCCTATTCGCACGGGCTTGAACAGGCCATCGCTGCGGGCGAGGTGGCGGATGCACCGGCACTTCGGCACTGGTTGTCGGATGTGCTGGCCTTTGGCGCGGGGCGGCAGGATGCGGTCTTGCTGGTGCAGGCGCTTGGCCCCGAAGCCGACCATGGCGCGCTGGATGATCTGGCCCGCGCGCTGCAACCATCGGCCGAGCGGCTGACCGAAACGCTGGACCAAGGGGCCGCTTTTGCCCGCACCGTGGCCGCGATGACGGGGCGCGACCTGCCCGCGCGGTGCCTGCCCGTCGCGGTGGGCGAGGCGGCGGCGGCGCTGGATCTGCCCGTCGCGCAGGTGGTGGCGCTTTATCTGCACAGCTTTGCCAGCAACCTGACCTCGGTCGCGATGCGGTTCATGCCGCTGGGGCAGGTGGCGGGGCAGGGCGTGCTGGCCAGCCTGCACCCGCAGATCGAGGCCTTGGCGCAAGAGGCTGCGCATCTGACGCTGGACGATCTGGGCAGCGCTGCGCTTGGCGCGGATCTGGCGGCGATGCGGCATGAAACCATGGATGTAAGGATTTTCAGGACATGAGCAGGCACGGCCCCTTGCGGGTGGGGATTGGCGGCCCGGTTGGTGCGGGCAAGACCACGCTGACCGAACAATTGGCACGCGCGCTTGGCAGCCGTTGTTCGATGGCGGTGATCACGAATGACATCTACACGCGCGAGGATGCCGATTACCTGCTGCGCGCGCAGGTCTTGCCTGCCGATCGCATCCGCGGCGTGGAAACCGGGGGCTGCCCGCATACCGCGATCCGCGAAGATGCCAGCATCAACCTGGCGGCGGTGGCCGACCTGCGCAGCCTGCATCCCGATCTTGACCTGATCCTCATCGAGTCGGGGGGCGACAATCTGGCCGCGACCTATAGCCCGGAACTGGCGGATCTGACGATCTATGTGATCGACACCGCCGCGGGGCAGGACATCCCGCGCAAACGCGGGCCGGGCGTCACACGGTCCGATCTGCTGATCGTCAACAAGACCGATCTTGCGCCCTATGTCGGCGTCGATCCCGTGCAGCTGGAGGCCGATACACGGACCGCCCGCGGCGCGCGCCCCTATCTGATGGCGCGGCTGCGTCAGGGGCAGGGCGTGGCCGAAGTGGTGGCCTTCTTGCAGCGCGAAGGCGGTCTGGCGCTGCGCCCGGCGGCCTGACCATCAGCCCCGGCGGATTGCGCGCGCCCCTGGCCCAAGGCCGGGGGCTTTTGCGTCTGTGGGGCAGGGCCCTTGCGCAAAGCCTGCGCTGAGTCGGCCCGCGCGCGCCGTTTGCCGCTCATATCTTTGGCGTTCGCCTCTGGTCTTGCATGTTTTGCGGGCAAACGCTGCGGGCGGGGCGCGCCCAGCGGGCCAGACCCTGCGCCGATCTTGCTGCAATGCGGCAGTGCGGATTTCCTGAGCCTGCGATCCATAGCGGAGCGCACAAGAACAAAGGATGTGCGGCAGGGGCTGTGAATTGGACCTCCGCCCCCACCGCACGGGGTGCAACAGTGTTGCCGCATCAAGATAGGCTTTCCACGCCTGAAGGGAAGCCCCGTCGCCGTGCGGCCCAAAGAGGGAAAACCATGTCGAACTTCAAGGGGGCCTTGCTGGCCGGGGCCATCGCCATGACGGCGGGGCAGGCCATGGCACAGGATGAGACGCTCAAGGTGGGCGTGCTGCATTCGCTGTCGGGGACGATGGCGATTTCGGAAACCACGCTGAAGGACACCATGCTGATGCTGATCGCCGAGCAGAACGCCAAGGGCGGTCTGTTGGGCAAGCAGCTGGAGGCGGTGGTGGTGGACCCGGCCTCGGACTGGCCGCTGTTTGCCGAAAAGGCGCGCGAATTGCTGACCGTGTCGAATGTCGATGTGATGTTCGGCTGCTGGACATCCGTTTCGCGCAAGTCGGTGCTGCCGGTGATCGAGGAACTGAACGGGCTTCTGTTCTATCCGGTGCAATATGAGGGCGAGGAATCGTCGAAGAACGTGTTCTACACCGGGGCCGCGCCGAACCAGCAGGCGATCCCGGCGACGGATTATTTCCTGGAGGAGTTGGGGGTCGAGAAATTCGCGCTTCTGGGCACCGACTATGTCTATCCGCGCACGACGAACAACATCCTCGAAGCCTATCTCAAGTCCAAGGGCATCGCGGCCGAGGATATCTTCGTGAACTACACGCCCTTTGGCCATTCCGACTGGTCCAAGATCGTGGCCGACGTGGTCGCCCTTGGGGCTGACGGCAAGAAGGTTGGCGTGATCTCGACCATCAACGGCGATGCCAACATCGGCTTTTACAAGGAACTGGCGGCTGCGGGCGTGTCGGCCGATGACATTCCGGTCGTCGCCTTCTCGGTGGGCGAGGAGGAACTCTCGGGCCTCGACACCTCGAACCTCGTCGGGCACCTGGCCGCCTGGAACTACTTCCAATCGGCCGATACCCCCGCCAATGCCGAGTTCATCGCCAAGTGGAAGGCCTTTGCCGGCGAAAACCGCGTGACCAACGACCCGATGGAGGCCCATGTGATCGGCTTCAACATGTGGGTGCAAGCCGTTGAAAAGGCAGGCACCACGGATGTCGATGCCGTGCGCGAGGCGATGTATGGCCTTGAGGTTCCGAACCTGACCGGGGGTGTCGCCAAGATGCTGCCGAACCATCACCTGACCAAGCCGGTGCTGATCGGCGAAATCCGGGCCGATGGCCAGTTCGACATCATCAGCCAGACCGAGCCGGTCCCAGGCGACGCCTGGACCGATTTCCTGCCGGAATCGGCGGTGCTGGAGGCGGATTGGGCCGAACTCGACTGCGGGATGTATAACACCCAGACCAAGACCTGCGTGCAGATCAAGTCGAATTACTGACCCTACACGGCGGGGGCGGGGGCATCTGTCCCCGTCCCCTTTCCCCGTCCGGGCCTTGCCCGTTGACCCTTTCCCTTTTGTGACAAGGCTCCTTCATGCGCGCCGCCTTTGCTGCTGCCGTCCTGGCGCTGTTGACCCTGTTGCCGCTGATGGCTTTCGCCCAGAATGCGGCGTCGCTGGCAACCCTGCTCGCCGACAACCGGGACCAGATCGAAAGACCTTCGCGCCAGACCATCGGCCCGGTGATTGCGGCCTTGGCCAACAGTGGCGATCCGCAGGCCGCCGCCTTTCTGGCCGCCTGGGCCGACCGGGGCGTTGGGCTGCGCAAGGCCGATGGCGCGTTTTTCCTGATCACCGAGACAGATGGCGGCTACAGCCTGCGTGCGCTGGATGGCACGGAGGCCGGGACCGCACCTCGGGCTGACATCACCGAGTTGCGGCCCAACGCCGGGGTGCGCGCGATCATTGCGACCGCCTTGGTGCAGTTTCAACTGACCGATCCCGATCCGGCGCGGCGCCTTGCCGCCATCGACACCATCGCCCGTGACCCGGCAGCCGACCTGCTGGCCCCCTTGCGCGCCGCCGCAGAGCGCGAGACGGACCCGACGCTTCAGGCCCGCATCGCGCGCCTTGAACGGCTGCTGACCCTGCGCTTTGACACGGACAGCGCCGCCCGCGTTGCGGCGATCGAAAGTTTTGCGGGCGATCTTGCGCTTGATCTGCGCGGCGCGCTGAACCCGCTCTTGGCGACCAGCCGGATTGCCGCACCCTTGGGCGCGCCGCTGGAGGGCAATCTTGCCCGCGCGCTGACGCCGGGCCGCGACCTGAGCGAGCCGGAGGCCTATGATCTGCTGGTCGCGCAAGGACTGGCCCCGGCGCGGCTGACCGCCGATCAGCTCAAGGCCGCGCTGGTGGCCAATATCGTGGACGGGGCGGTGGCGGGTATCCCGGTTGCCGATCTGGACGATCAGGCCAGCCGCAACCGTGCCTATACCGCGCTGGAACAGGCGGGCCAGGTGCCCGTGGCCGCAACCGACGAGGAAGTGACCGCCGCGGTCGCCGCGCACCGGTTTGCCGAACGCTATACCGAACCTGACGCCGCGGTGACGAGCGCCGCTGCCGCCGTGCTGGGCGGGATCGAGGTGAAGCTCGGCGCGATGCAGGCCGCCGACCTCGGCCTTGATGCGCTTTCGCTGGCCTCGATCTATTTCCTCGCCGCCATCGGCCTTGCCATCACCTTCGGCGTGATGCGGGTGATCAACATGGCGCATGGCGAGTTCATCATGATGGGCGCCTA
>JALOSF010000126.1 GCA_025458525.1 Cypionkella sp.
TTGGGGGTCAGCGTGGCCAATGTGGCCAGCACAGACCAAAGGGCAGCATCGTGGATCAGAAAGGCGGGGGTCCATTTGGCAAGGCCGCGCGGCGCGGGGCGGCGCAGGTCGCTCAACCAGGCGTTCAGGTGCTTGGAAAAGGCGTATTCGCCATGCGGGGCTTTCATTGTCAGCCCCCGATCCCGAACCAGCGCTGCGCATGATCGCGGTGCAGGCGCACCTCGACTGCCGCGTTATGGGGCAACAGCGCACGGGTCTCGGTCAGCGTCAGGCCGACAAGGTTCAGATGCACCCGAAGCCCATAGGCATCGGGGCGTAACGGGTCCGTCCCGGCCTCGATCATTGCAACGGTGGCGGGCGTACTGCGGGTTTCGCCCCCCGACCGAATAGCGGACGGTCGCCCGCATGCCCTGCCAGACATGGGCGGCCTCAGAGGCATCAAGCCATCCCAGAATCTGACGGGGGGCCGCGGTTTCAAAGAGCAGAAGGGTCATGCCCACGCGCTGGTAGCTGCCGGGTTGCACCCGCAGTTCACTGATCATGCCGGGTTCCGGCGCGTGGATGACAAGAGCGCGGTTCCGGTCGTCCGGCCGGGCGCGCGCGGCGCGCACGGCGCGAAGCGCATGCTCGACCAGCCGGCGCTCCTGTTCCGGACGCAGGCGGATATCGTGGTAATCGCCCGGGGCGACAGAGATGCCGGCGTCGAACGCGGCAAGGTCGTTGGCCGTTTGGGGGGCGACAGGGCGTAGCGCCCTGTCGGGGGCCAGACGCGCCTCGACATTGGCCAGCCGGTCCTTGACCTGCGCCAACTGGCTGCGAACTTCGGCAAGGCTTGTGTCGGCCTAAGGGTCGGTCAGGCGCAAAAGTTCCGCGCCGGCGGCAATAGGCGCGCCTGCCGGCACAAGCGTTTCGGCCACAAAGCCGTTGGCGGGCGCCGCGATCTCGACCAAGGGCGCCCTGTCACGCACATTCGACAGCGCCACATGGTCCAGCCGTTTCCAGATCAGCGCGCCAAGGTATCCACCGACAACCGCCATCAGCCGGGCGTAGTAGACGATGTTCCACACCACGCGCAGCGCACGGGGCTCGACCTTGGCCAACCCTGCGGCCTTCTCCTGCGCGGTCTCGCCCATCGGGATCAGATCGACCGGGGTGTCGAGTGCCGTGATCACCGCGTCGGTTGCGGCCATCTTGCCGGTCATCAGGTTGCGGTAGAACAGACCCAGCGCCTTGCGCTGGCGGCCGGTCAGCCCTTCGAAAGCCCAAAGCGTCTGGTCAATCAAGGGGCGCAGGGTGACGGGAAAACCGACTTCGATGCCCTGAAAAGGGTATCATCAGGCGCGCGCCGGTCAAATCGACCCCCGCCAGAACGTCATCGCAGATTCCACTCGGCGACCATTTGCGCGCCGTCAGGCGACGACTGTCGGCCAGCGCGACGATCAGGGGGGCAATCACATGGGGTTCGGTTTCCGGTGCAGGACGTTCATGGCTGATCGTAACACCGCCAGACATGGCGACGGCTGGCATGGTGTGGCCATCCATGTCCGGCGTCTGGTCCCGGGGCTTGCGAAGGGGCCAGTTTCTTCTCCTGTCATCTGCCCGTTGCGTCTATCACCAGCGCAAAACGGATGCCGCGCCGCGCCGGGATGCCCGCGCAGCGCGGTGGCGTGAACCACTGACCCGACCGGGTGGCGTCAGGCTGTAATCAGCTTCGACACGTCGGCGCGGCGGATCTGCAAGGCCGCAGTACTGCCCCGGGTTTCGATGTTCAGCCGCAGCAGGGGGGCGGTGTTCGGCGCCCGCAAGTTCAGCCGCCAGTCGGCAAAGTTCAGCGACAATCCATCCAGATGGTCGACGGTCGGGCGGTCGGCGGAAAAGGCCGCCACGATGCGTGCCATGGCCGCGGGAAGATCATCGACCCGAAAGTTGATCTCGCCCGACGACGGAAAAGCATTCCGCGCGCTTTCAGGAAGGTCTGCAAGGCGCTGGCCAGTGCGGCTGATCAGTTCGGCAACCAAAAGCCAGGGGATCATGCCGCTGACGCAGGCCAAGAAATCGCGGAAATCGTGGTGCGCCGACATCTCGCCGCCAGAGACGGCCCCGGTTTCGCGCAGGGCCTGTTTCAGAAGGGCATGCCCCGTGCGCGAGGCATGTGCCCGCCCGCCCGCAGACGCAACCACGGCTTCTGTGTTCCACTGCACGCGCAGATCATGGACGATGATGGCGCCGGGTTCCTTTTCAAGAAACACCTGAACAAGAAGCCCCACGACATATTCGCCCGGCACGAACTGGCCCTTGTGGTCGACCAGAAAGCATCGGTCAAAGTCGCCGTCCCAGGCCATGCCGAAATCCGCGTGGACAGCGACGACAGCCACTGCCGTGACGGGCTGGTTTTCGGGCAATCGCGGGTTCGGAATGCCGTTCGGGAACCTGCCGTCGGGCGCGTGGTGCATGCGTTCACAACACATCGGGGTGCCGCGCGCGGCCAGCACATCAGCCAGCGCATCGCAGGTGGGGCCAGCCACACCGATGCCAGCGTTCACAAGGATTTTCAGGGGCCGCAACGTATCGACATCGACGAAAGACATCACCCGGTCCACATAGGCCGCACGCGCGGCCGACGCATCAACGACCCGGCCATCCCTGCGGCGTGCTGCAAACGCGCCACTTTCGGCAAAGGCGCGCATCCGCGGCAGCACTGTCGCCGGGTCCAGTGGGGCAGACCCTTGCCCGACCATCTTCATCCCGTTGTCATCCATCGGGTTGTGCGAGGCCGTCACCTCGATCCCGCCACAGGCATCCAGTTGGGTGGTGTCGAAGTACATCTCTTCCGTGCCGGAAAGGCCAAGATCCAGAACTTCGACGCCCGCGGTGAGAAGCCCGTCGATGACCGCGGCCGACCGCGACAGCGACGAAGCCCGGCAGTCGCGGCCGACGACGATCCGCGTGGCCCCAAGCGTTTCGGCAAAGGCCCGGCCAATACGGCAGGCGATGACTGCGATCAACTCGGGCCCCAACCGGCCACGAACATCATAGGCCATGAAGCAGGTCATCGGCAGCCTTGGCGGCGGGTGCTGGATGGTCATGGTTCTGATCCTTGTGCGGCGTTTTCTGCATCGAAATTTACACGGTTCCGAAACCACCCGGCAAATGCGCAACGGCCGAGCACGGCCCCCGGTCGGGTCGGATCGCCTATCCGTTCGGATCATCATCGGGGCAAAGGGTCGGCCACGACATCCGGCGGCGTGCTCGCCCGAACAGGCCGGGTCGTGGCAACTGAAAAACATCACGTCACACGGTCCAGGAATGCAATATCATGACCCCGATCACCCCGGTTCTTCTCTGTGGCAGCTCTGGCACACGCCTGTGGCCCCTGTCGCGCAAGGCGATGCCCAAGCAGTTTGCCCCCCTGATGGGCGACAAGACACTTTATCAATCTGCGCTACGGCGGCTGTCGGGGTTTGGCTGGGCCGATCCCGTTGTGGTGATGGCAGCCGATCAACTGGCGTTCGCCCAGGACCAGGCAAGCGCCGTTGACATTTCCCCGGCCTGCCTGATGGTCGAGCCTTCGGCCCGCAATACCGCCCCCGCGATTCTGGCTGCGGCCATGTTTCTGGCCGAAAAAGACCCCGAGGCATTGATGCTGGTCGCGCCTTCTGACCACGCCATCCCGGATGCCGATGCGTTCCGCGCTGCGGTCTTTGCGGGGGTTCCTGCGGCACTGGACGGCCGCATCGTCGCTTTCGGCATCCGCCCGACCCGTGCCGAAACCGGCTATGGCTGGCTGGACCTGAGCGAGGCGCCAAGCGATTTCCGGCCCCGCCCTCTGGCGCTTCGCCGGTTCGTGGAAAAGCCCGCCGCGCCGCAGGCCGAAGCAATGCGCGCGGCTGGCAGCTATCTGTGGAATGCGGGCATCTTCCTTGCCCGTGCAAGGACCCTGATCGATGCCTACCGGGCCCATGCCGCCGATCTGTTGCTTCCGGTGCGCGCGGCGGTGCTGGGCGCGGATCTGCGTGGGAAGGTGATGCATCTGGCGGCGGATGCCTGGGCCAAGGCAAAGGACATCTCGGTTGACTATGCGGTGATGGAGCGGGCAAAGAACCTGTGTGTCCTCCCCTTAGCCGCCGGCTGGTCGGACTTGGGCGATTGGGACGCAATCTGGCGCGAAGGCGCGTCAGACGCGGATGGCGTGGTGGCGACCGGGGAGGTCACGGCCATCATCTGCAAGGACAGTCTGCTCAGATCCGACACCCCGGGTGTCGAACTTGTGGCAATCGGCCTGACCGACATGATCGTGGTCGCGATGGGCGATGCGATCCGCGTGGCCCACAAAAGCCACGTCCCGTCGGTGAAAGAAGCCGTCGCGCAGCTTAAGGCCTGCAAGCGGCCGCAGGCCGAAGGTTTTGCGTTACGTGCGCGGGACGTTGCGCAGGACAGTTACCGGTTCGCAGCCGAATAGCTGGCGCGCCCGCATTCCCGGACCTGCCCCCTATCCGATCGGATTAGGGGGTGTATCCGGCTGGGCGCTAGGCATCGCGCTTTCTCCTGTATAGGCATGCGAAAGACAGGGGAAAGCATGAAGATCGCAACCGCACAATCCAACCTTGGCGACCCTCGCCGCGCATTCGCTGATATGCTTGAAAGCCTCGCTGTGGGAACCGCGGGGCAGCCGCAGTTTGTCGCGGTTCATTTCGGCGTCGGTTGTGGGGCCGACCTGCTTGCCGACGCATCCCGCGCCGCCTTTCCGGCAGCGGCGTTGCATGGCGGCTCGTCCTGCCTTGGCATCATGACGCAAGCCGGTGTGCGCATCGGCAACGGTGCGGGCATCGGCGCGCTGGCGATCTGGGACGCGGATGGCAGCTACGGCACGGCATCGGCCGATCTGGGCAAGGATGCGTCGGCCGCAGCGCGGCACGCGACAGAGGACGCGCTGGTGGCCGCCGGACGCACTGGGGAAATTCCCGATCTGATATGGCTGACGGTGGCGCCAGGGCGGGAAGAACAGGTGATCGACGGCATCCGCAGCGTGGTAGGCCCCGGTGTTCTGATCGTGGGTGGCAGTGCTGCGGACAACGACGTCTCGGGGCAATGGGCGCAGTTCGGGCCGTCACAAACCCACGCAGACGGGCTTGCCGTCTCGGTCCTGTTTCCATCGGTGCCGATCGCTTCTGCCTATCAAAGCGGCTATGCCCCCACAGGGCAAAGCGGCGTGGTGACCCGTGTTGCCGGACGACGCCTGTTCGAGATCGACAATCAACCGGCGGCAGAGGTCTATCACCGCTGGACTGGCGGCGCTGTGCCGGTTGCCGGTGCGAATACCGTCTCCATCCTTGCGGCCGCAACGTTTTGGCCGTTGGGGCGGATCACGCGGCAGATTGCCGGTGTGCCGTTCCACCTGCTGGCGCATCCGGCAGCGGCGCAGCCCGACGGCTCGCTTGAGCTGTTTGCCGATCTTTCGGTCGGCGACCGTATCTGGCAGATGCAGGGGTCGGCCGACAGCCTTGTGTCACGTGCAGGCCGCATTGCGCGGCAGGCGCGTGATCAGACCGACGGGGCGCTTTCGGGCGCGCTGGTCATCTATTGCGGCGGCTGCATGCTCGCGGTGCGTGACCGGATGGAAGAGGTTCGCCGCGACATTGTGGAAGCACTAGGAGAAGTGCCCTGGCTTGGTGTATTCACCTTTGGAGAGCAGGGCGTTCCGACGGGCGGGGCGGCCAGCCATGGCAACCTGATGATCTCTTGCACAGCATTCGGGACGTGAACCATGAAGGGGATCATCTTCGTTGAGCTTCTTGCGATGGCCGAGGATGCCTTCGGCGAAGCGGTTGTCGACGACGTGATCGAAAAGGCCAACCTGCCATCGGGCGGCGCCTTCAGCACCGTCGGCAATTACCCCTGCGAGGAACTTATGACGCTGGTCCGGGGGTTTTCACATCACAGCGGACTTCCCGGCGCCGAATTGCAGCGATTGTTCGGACACTGGATGATGAAAAGCTTTGCACGGCACTATCCTGGGTTCTTCGTCGGCAAGGGTGGCAGCCTTGACATGCTGGCGGCGATCGAAGGCGAAATCCACGTCGAAGTGCGCAAGCTTTACCCCGATGCTGATCTGCCGCATTTCGACACGGCCCGACCGGAACCCGACACGATGCAGATGACGTATTGCTCGCCCCGCCCACTGGCCGATTTCTGCCTGGGCCTGATCGAGGGCTGCGTTTCCCACTTCGGCGAAACAGCCCTTATCGACCGTCAGGATCATGGCAGCGTCGGCCAGATCGAAGCTGATTTCCGCATCAAGATCGAGACCCCGGCATGAACGATT
>JALOSF010000127.1 GCA_025458525.1 Cypionkella sp.
GCGTTCCGCTGAACTGGTCGGCCTATGAAGACATCGCCGAGTTCTTTACCGGCCGTGACATGTCTTATGCCGATGGCCCGGCGACCGGTGTCTATGGTAACATGGACTACGGCAAGAAGGACCCCTCGCTTGGCTGGCGCTACACCGACGCGTGGATGTCGATGGCCGGCATGGGCGACGTGGGTGAACCCAACGGCCTGCCGGTCGATGAATGGGGTATCCGCGTGAACGAAAACTCGCAGCCGGTCGGGTCTTGCGTGGCGCGCGGTGGGGCGACCAACGACGCCGCGGCGGTTTATGCCGTGACCAAGGCGATCGAGTGGCTGCAGAAGTTCACGCCGCCGGAAGCCCAGGGCATGACCTTTGGCGAGGCGGGCCCGGTCCCGGCACAGGGCGTTCTGGTACACCGCCTTCACCGCCGATATGGTCAAGGAAGGCCTGCCGGTGATGAACGCCGACGGCACGCCGAAATGGCGCATGGCCCCCTCGCCGCACGGCGCCTATCACCAGCCCGGCATGAAGGTCGGCTATCAGGACGCAGGCGCCTGGACGCTGATGAAATCCACCCCGGTTGACCGTGCCCAGGCGGCCTGGCTTTATGCCCAGTTCGTCACCTCGAAAACCGTGGACGTGAAGAAAAGCCATGTCGGCCTGACCTTCATCCGCGAGTCGACGATCCAGCACGAGTCCTTCACCGAACGCGCCCCGAAACTGGGTGGTCTGGTGGAATTCTACCGCTCGCCCGCCCGCGTTCAGTGGTCGCCCACCGGCACCAACGTGCCGGACTATCCGAAGCTGGCACAGCTGTGGTGGCAGAACATCGGCGACGCCATGTCGGGTGCCAAGACCCCGCAGGAAGCGCTGGACGCACTCTGCGAGGAGCAGGAGCGCGTGCTGGAGCGGATCGAACGCGCAGGCGTTCAGGGCGACATCGGCCCGAAACTGAACGAGCCGCAGGATGCGCAGGTCTGGCTGGATGCCCCCGGCGCGCCGGTGGCCAAGCTGGAGAACGAAAAGCCTCAGGGCGAGACGATCTCCTATGACGAGCTGATCAAGTCCTGGCAGTAACACCTGCCGCGAAAGGGGGCGGTGCGCCGCCCCCTTTCATCTGTTGCCAGATGTCCCCGCCGCGATGGCCCGGGGCCGAGACATCTGCCAACAGATGATGCCGCACCCGCAAGGTTGACCAAAATGACCCATATTCTTGCCATCGATCAGGGCACCACCTCCAGCCGTGCGATCCTGTTCGACGCAGCCTTGCGCGTGGTGGCCACGGCGCAAGAGGAATTCCCCCAGCATTACCCGCAGCCGGGATGGGTGGAGCATGATCCGTCAGACCTTTGGTCAACCGTGGCCGCGACAGCGCGCGCCGCGATGGAAAAGGCCGGGGTCAAGGCCGCCAGCATCGCGGCCATCGGCATCACCAACCAGCGGGAGACGACGCTGATCTGGGATCGCGCCACGGGCCAGCCGATCCACCGCGCGATTGTCTGGCAGGATCGCCGCACCGCGGGCATCTGCACCGCGCTGAAGGACGCGGGACACGAGCCGATGATCACCGCCCGCACCGGGCTTTTGCTCGACCCCTATTTCAGCGCGACCAAGGTGAAGTGGTTGCTTGATCATGTGGAGGGCGCCCGCGCGCGGGCCGAGGTGGGCGAGCTGGCCTTTGGCACGGTGGACACCTGGCTGATCTGGAACCTGACGGGCGGGCGGGTGCATGCCACCGATGCGACCAACGCGGCCCGCACCATGCTTTACAACATCGCCACAGGCGCCTGGGACGCCGAGATTTGCGCGCTGATGGGCGTGCCGATGGCCTTGTTGCCCGAGGTAAGGGATTGCGCCGCCGATTTTGGCACGGCCCGCGCCGATCTGTTCGGGCGTGAAATCCCGATCCTTGGCGTCGCGGGCGATCAGCAGGCCGCCACCGTGGGGCAGGCCTGTTTCGCCCCCGGCATGATGAAATCCACCTATGGAACGGGCTGCTTTGCGCTTCTCAACACCGGGGCTGATCGGGTTCCGTCCAAGAACCGCTTGCTGACGACGATCGCCTATCAGCTGAATGCCCGACCCACCTATGCGCTTGAAGGATCGATCTTTATCGCTGGCGCGGTCGTGCAATGGTTGCGCGACGGGCTGAAGATCATCCGGCACGCCTCCGAAACCCAGGCCCTGGCCGAAGCCGCCGAGGAGGCGCAAGGGGTGATCCTTGTCCCCGCCTTTACCGGGCTTGGCGCGCCCTACTGGCGGCCCGATTGCCGGGGCGCGGTTTACGGGCTGTCGCGCAATTCCGGCCCCGCCGAGATGGCGCGGGCGGCGCTTGAATCCGTGGGCTATCAGACCCGTGATCTGCTGGAGGCGATGCGGGCCGACTGGGGCGCTGCTGCCGACGGGGTGTTGCGGGTCGATGGCGGCATGGCGGCCAGCGATTTTGCGATGCAGTTCCTGTCAGACATCCTTGGCGCGCCCGTGGACCGGCCGAAAGTCACCGAAACCACGGCGCTTGGCGCGGCCTTTCTTGCCGGGATGCAGGCGGGGGTTTGCGGCGCGCCCGAGGAGTTTGCCAAAGGCTGGGCACTGGACCGCCGGTTCGAGCCGCAGATGGATGACGCCACCCGCGCCGCCAAATATACCCGCTGGGGCCGTGCGGTTCAGGCCACGATGTCGGTATGAGTTTTTCGATCCTCAGCCCCGGACGCATCCTGTTTGGCCGGGGGCAGGCCGCGCAGGCGGCGGCGCTGATCCGGCCCTTTGGCACCCGTGTCTTGCTGGTGCATGGCGCCTCTGGCCGCTTTGCCCCGGGGTTGTCCGGTCAACTGGCCGCGCTTGGGGCCGAAGTGCAGGGTATCGCTTGCGCCGAGGAGCCGACGCTTGCCCTGCTGCAACAGGCGCTTGATCAGACCCGCGATTTTGCACCGCAGGGTGTTGTGGCCCTTGGCGGCGGCGCGGTGCTGGATCTGGGCAAGGCGCTGGCCGCGCTGATCCCGGCGACAGGCGACGTGCTGGACCATCTCGAAGGCGTGGGCAAGGCGTTGCCGTTGATGGCGGACCCCTTGCCCTTTGTCGCCCTGCCCACCACAGCGGGCACCGGGGCCGAGGTGACGAAAAACGCGGTGATCGGCGTGCCCGAGCAGGGGCGCAAGGTCAGCTTGCGCGACGACCGCATGATCGCGCGCATTGCCATAGTCGATCCGGCGCTGACCGATGGCTGCCCTTGGCCGGTCACGCTCGCCTCAGGGCTTGATGCGATCACGCAAGTCATTGAACCCTATGTGTCGTGCAAGGCCACGCCTTACACCGACGCCATCGCCTTGCCTGCGATTGGCCCCGGACTGCGGGCGCTGTTGCATTTGGCGGTGGCGGACGATGCCCCCGCCCGCGATGCCCTGGCCTGGACGTCCCTGTGCGGCGGGCTTGCGCTTGCCAACGCCGGGCTGGGCATGGTGCATGGCTTTGCCGGGGTGATCGGCGGGCGCACGGGCGCCGCGCATGGGGCCATCTGCGGCGCACTGCTTGGCCCGGTGCTGGCCATGAACCGGGCGCGCAGCACCGGCGACGCCCGCGCGCGGCTCGACCGGGTGTGCGAAATTCTGGCCGAGGTGCTTGGCTGCACCGCCGAGGCGGCGCCAGAGGCGCTGGCGTCATGGGCGCATGGCGCGGGTCTGCCCCGTCTTTCCGCACTTGGCGTTCGCCCGGCGGATCACGACGACATCGCGCAGGTCGCTCAAACCGCGTCGTCGACAAAGGGCAACCCGGTCGTGCTGTCGCATGCTGATCTGATGCAAGTGCTGGGGTCCGCAGGCTGACCCTCGTTTTGCCATGTTCCGGTGCAACACCGGGGCTGGGAAGGGGGGCATGATGCTAAGCCAGCTGAAAGCGTCTTTCTGGGGCTGCGGACTTTTGCTGGCGGGGGCGGTCTTGTTCCTCGATCCCTTCGCCGCGCCGACGGTCGATTTCCGCTTTCCCGCAGCGGATGGCAGCGTGATGCTGATCTATCGCTGCGACTGGCGGGACACGTTGGCCGCCACCCAAGAACGCGCCCGCGCCGCCCATGCGGTCTTTGACCCTGCGCTGCGCGACGCGGCGAGAGAGGCGGCAAGCGCCTTGGCACAGGCGATGCAACCGGGGCGCGCATCGTCTGAAACCGCCGCGTTGATCGAGGCGGCAAATGCCGAAGCCTTGGCAAGGCGCACGCAGCTGTCGCGCGATCTGCGCCTGCACTTTGGCTGCGACTATCGCGGCAGCGCGTGACACAACGCGGCGATGCTTGACAAACCCTTGCTCGCATCATGTCAAGTGTCTGATTCTGTTGGTTTACACGCTCTGTGACACAGGGGCGAACGCGATCCCCTGGCCCAACTCCGGTTGACAGCGCGCGCCCCTTGCCCCACGCAAGGCACAGGCAGGACGGGGGCTTTCATGGCGGGTTGGGAATTCTGGATCGACCGGGGCGGCACCTTCACCGACATCGTGGCCCGCAGGCCGGATGGCGGCCTGATGACGGTCAAGCTCTTGTCCGAAAACCCCGAGCGCTATTCCGATGCCGCCGTGCAGGGCATCCGTGACTGCCTCGGCCTCGGCCCCGCCGACCCGATCCCCACGGGCACGATCGCGGCGGTCAAGATGGGCACGACCGTCGCGACCAATGCCCTGCTGGAACGCAAGGGCGAACGGGTGCTGCTGCTGATCACCGAAGGCTTTGCCGACCTGTTGCGGATCGGCACGCAAGCCCGGCCCGATCTCTTTGCGCTTCAGATCCGGCGGCCTGACCTGTTGCACGAAAGCGTGGCCGAGGTGCCGGGGCGGCTGGATGCAGACGGGCGCGAGGTTACGCCACTGGATGAGGCGGTGGTGCGGGCGGCGCTGCGCCGCGCTTACGCCAGCGGCATCCGTGCGGTCGCTGTGGCTTTGATGCATGGCTATCTCGACCCCGCGCACGAGGCGCGGGTGGGGCAGATCGCGGCCGAGGAAGGCTTTACCCAGATCAGCCTGTCGCATCAGGTCAGCCGTCTGGCAAAGCTGGTGCCGCGCGGCGACACGACGGTGGTGGATGCTTATCTGTCACCGCTGCTGCGCCGCTATGTGGCGCAGGTTCAGGGCGCGCTGGACATGGGCCGCGCCACGGGGCGGCTGTTGTTCATGCAGTCCTCGGGCGGGCTGACAGAGGCGCATCGCTTCATGGGCAAGGATGCCATCCTGTCCGGCCCCGCAGGCGGGATCGTCGGGATGGTGCAGACCGCCGAGGCTGCCGGCTTCGACCGGCTGATCGGGTTCGACATGGGTGGCACCTCGACCGATGTCAGCCATTACGCCGGCAGCCTTGAGCGCAGCTTCGAGACCGAGGTCGCGGGCGTTCGGATGCGCGCGCCGATGATGGACATCCATACGGTTGCGGCGGGGGGCGGGTCGATCTGCACCTATCGCGACGGGCGCTTGCAGGTTGGCCCCGAAAGTGCGGGCGCGAACCCCGGCCCCGCCGCCTATGGTCGGGGCGGGCCGCTGACGATCACCGATTGCAATGTGGTGCTGGGCCGCCTGTCGCCCGACCATTTCCCGGCGGTGTTCGGACCAAAGGGAACTGCGCCGCTGGATGTGGCCGCCGCCACGGCCCGCTGCGCCCAGATTTGCGCGCAAGTGGCCGCAGATACCGGCCAGCCGGAGATGACGCCAGAGGCGCTTGCCATCGGGTTCTTGCGCATCGCCATCGACAACATGGCGAACGCGATCAAGAAAATCTCGGTCCAGCGCGGGCATGATGTGACGGGATACACCCTGCAATGCTTTGGCGGCGCGGGTGGGCAACATGCCTGCGGTGTGGCGGATGCACTGGGTATGACGCGGATCTTCATCCACCCCTTTGCCGGGGTCTTGTCGGCCTTTGGCATGGGGCTCGCTGAAATTCGGGCGCTGCACGAGGTGCAATTCGACGCCCCCCTGACCGCGATGGACGCGGCGCGCACCAGACTGGCCGAAATCACGGCGCTGGCGCGGGACGAGGTGGCGGCGCAGGGCGCAGAGCATCCCCATAGCATTGCACGGGCGCATTTGCGCTATGACGGGTCACACCAGCCACTGGAGGTGGCGTTCGGCGAGGCCCCGGCGATGCTTGCCGACTTTGAGGCGGCGCATCAGGCGCGCTTTGGCTTTACCTCGCCCGAGCGGGCGGTGCTGTTCGAGATGCTTTCGGTCGAGGTGGTCGGCGATGGCGCGCCGCTGCCGGCGATGACCGCCTCGACCGGGGAGGCGGTGCCTTTGGCGCAACTGCGTGTCTTCATGGACCGTTGGGCAGATGTGCCGCTCTATGACCGGGCGCGTCTTGGCGCGGGGGCGGTGATCGATGGCCCCGCGATCCTGCGCGAGACGACGGGGACCATCGTGGTTCCCCCCGGTTGGCGGGCGCGGGTGGACGGGGCCGCCAACCTGATCCTTGAACGCGCAACGCTGCTTGCCCGGACGATGGCGGCAGGCACAGAGGCGGACCCCGTGCTGCTGGAGGTGTTCAACAACCTGTTCATGTCGGTTGCGGACCAAATGGGCGCCACGCTGGCCAACACCGCCTGGTCGGTCAACATCAAGGAA
>JALOSF010000054.1:0-25648 GCA_025458525.1 Cypionkella sp.
CGAGGGCGAACTTTGTCCCGACCCTGCCGATGTGGATGTCGGGCAATGGTCGGCAGGCGAAGACCCGGCCGCCGAACTCGCCCAGGCGCGTGCAAATCTGCTGACCGAGTTTGATGTGCCCGACCCCACTCTCGTCGCGAATGCAATCAAGACCCATCTGTTCTACGGCTTCGGAGCGGAGTCGCGCTCCTTGCTGGGCGCCTTCCTGCCACCGGGTCAGGAGAGGCCGCTGCAAGTCGGCCTGTCCTTTGTCCTGGATGGCGAGATACCGCCGCAAAATCCGTTTGTTTCGATGCAAAGCTGCGATTCCGCCGCCGCCCTGTGGGCCTTGCTCGCGGCAAGCGGGGCCGATCTGCCGGGTTTCGTGAATGGTGCCGCAGTCAGCCGGACGTTTCTTGGGCTTCCCCCGCATCTGCGTGCCTTTCTTGGCCCCGAAACGGCCCAGCGTCTGCTCCGATCGGGGGACAGCGCCAATGCCGAGGTTGTGCGGCAATCCTTTGAACGCTCTGTCGCACAAGACGACCCCTCTGTCGGCCTTCTTGCCGCGGAACAGGCGCTTGCGGTTGGCGATCCCGAAGCGGCCGAAGCCATCCTGCCGGAACCTGACAGTGGAGATCAGGCCATGGCGGTGCTGATCGCCAAGGTCGAGGCGCGGTTTCAACAGCGCAAGGCAACCGACGGCGCCGACATTGTGGCACTGGAGGCTTTCGCCTTCGAACATGGTGATGGTCCGCAAAAGGGCGCCCTGACCCGCGCCCTTGCGCATGCCTCGGCACTGGCGGGTGATTTCCGGGCTGCCTTCGCGCATGCAAGCCAGGCGCCAGATTTGCAGCGCGATCTTTGGTCGCTGCTTGCCGACCTCGGCATGGAAAGCGATGTGTTGACCTTTGCGGTCGGCCTTGCCCCGGCAGACCGCGATGCGCTGCCACTGGCAACGCGCAACAAGATTGCTGAACGTCTGCTTGAGAGTGGCTTGCCCAATGCCGCGGCGGCCTGGGTCGATGCAGAGGACGCGGACAACAGCCTTGCCGCCAGGGTAGCCTTGGCCAACGGGGATGCGCGTGCCGCTTTGCGGCGGCTTGCGGCCGCGCCACCCGAGGCGGGGGCAGAGGTGCTTGGCGCCTCTTACGCGGCCTTGGGCGCCTATGCCGAAGCGGCGCAAACCTATGAGACCGCAGGGAACGCGGCGGAGGCGGAACGGGTGCAACGGTGGAATGGCGTCTGGCCGTCTGCGCCAGCAGCCGAGGGCGACCCTTGGGCAATCCTTGCGGCCCTTCTCGCCGATCCCGGCGATGCTGCGACGCAACCGCCGCTGCAAGCCGGACAGAGCCGGCTTGATCAAAGCGCGGCAACGCGACAAGCCGTGGCCGACTTGCTTCAGACCGCTCCGGCGGTGCCGCCCGAAGGGCAATAGACCCTGGGGTCTGGATTGGTCAAACTGTGGTGCCGGACCGTGACATCAGCCTGCACCAGTCAAGGACGGCCGCCTCATCCAGAGGCAAGACCTGTGCGGCGCCAGCAACAAAACGGTCAAAACCGTCGCGGTTCTTGTGCGACACACAGGTCAAGACCGGAACTCCAAGGTCAAGCGCCTCTGCGATCACCGGGCGAAACCCGCGCCCTTCGACCTCTTGCTTGCCGAATTTGTTGACGATCAGCAGCCCGGGCCGAAGGTTGCTCAGCGCGGAAGACACAAGCCCGGCAGCCTCCTCAAGGCCCGCAGCATCCAGCCGGCACCCGGTGGCAAGCGGGCCAAGGGATTGGCTGATGCGGATCAATCGACCATCGGTCAGCAACCTTAGAGCCATGATGCAGGGGCGGTCAGGGGCGGTTTCGGTGTTTTCCTGCACCACACCGGCCAAGGCAATGCCTTCGCCTTGCAAGCACCGTGCAACCCGGGCCAGCAGCCGATCGCACTCGCCGCGATCCGACGCAGTGATATATGCCAGCATGCTCACGCGCCCTCCCCCCGGCTGCGCCTGACTTGAACTCTGCCCCCGATCCTTGCAAGATGCCACGCAAATCCGCAGTCCAATGCCCGGAACCCGACCCAAGATGCACAACACCCGGCAAGCGGCGGTGATATTGGCGGGCGGTCACTCCCGGCGGCTTGGCGGCGGGGACAAATGCCTTCTGGAACTGGGCGGCGGGGTCATTCTCGATCAGGTCATCGCCCGGCTGTCACCGCAGGCTGCGCCCCTTGCACTCAATGCCAACGGCGATCCGGCCCGGTTTGCCCGCTTTGGCCTGCCGGTCCTTGCCGATCTGGCGCCGGGTCAGCCCGGACCGTTGGCAGGCGTCCATGCAGCGATGACCTGGGCCGCGGCGCAAGGGGCCGAAACGGTGTTGACGGTTGCGGCAGACACGCCTTTTTTCCCCGCACGGCTGGTCGAACAGCTTCGGCGCGCCGCGGGGCCTGCCAGTATCGCCCTTGCCGTCACACCCGGCCCAACAGGCGCGTTGGAGTGGCATCCGACCTTTGGGCTCTGGCCCGTGACGCTGCGCGCCCAACTGGAGGAGGCGCTGCGGCGCGGGCAACGCAAGATGTTGGAGTTTGCGCAAGAGCATGGCGCAAGACCTGCGCTTTTTGATGCGGAACAGGACCCGTTCTTCAACATCAACACGGCCGCCGACCTTGTGCTCGCACAGCGACGCGCGGCGCAGCCATGATCTTCGATCGCATCGCCATTCTGGATTGGTCCGCGGCAAAGGGGCCTCGGCGTGGCAAGGATTCGATCTGGCTCGCCGTTGCCGAAACAGGCGGCGAAGCCTGCACCGCGCTTAATCTGCCCACGCGACTTCAGGCCGAAGCAGCCTTGATCGAGCTGTGCAGGCAGACCCGCGCCAAGGGTCAGCGGCTTTTGCTTGGCGCCGATTTCGCCTTTGGCGCGCCCCAGGGCTTTATCCCGGCCCTGACGGGACAGGCCAACGCGCTTTCCTGGTGGGGCTGGCTGGCGGACCGCATCACCGAGACGCCCAAGAATGAAAGCAATTACAGACAGATCGCGGCGCTGATGAACAGCCGCTTTGGCGGCGACGGCCCGTTTTGGGGCAATGGCGAAAAGCAGCCGACCCCCGGTCTGCCGCGCCTGATGCCGCCCTTGCCTGCGGGCTTGCGGCCCCATCGGCAGACGGATCAGGTCGCGCGCGGGCCGGGTTCTGCCCCCAAGCCCATCTGGCAACTGGCCGGGGCGGGTGCGGTTGGCGCGCAAGTGCTGACCGGCCTGCCGGTGCTGCACAGGGTCCGCCAGCATTTCGCCGGGCACGTCGCCGTCTGGCCGTTTGAGCCAGCGACGCGTCCGATCGTGTTGGTTGAGGTTTATCCCTCGCTTCTGGCCGAGGCTGTGCGCGCGCATGTCGCCCGCACGGGTTCGGTGGTGGACGAGGCGCAGGTTCGGCTGCTGGCATGCGCGCTGGCGCGCCTTGCGCCGGGGCAGATGCAGGCCCTGTTCACCGCACCCGACACAGCCGAGGAAGGATGGATCCTTGGCGCGGGGCAGGAGGCGCTATTGCGCAGCGCCCTCGGCTAGGCCCTTGCGGATCAGGAAGACGTGCAGGTCGCCCTCTTGCTCGGTCGCAAGCAGCGCATCGCCCGACCCGGCGCAGAAATGCGGGATATCGATGATTGACGCGGGATCACTTGCCACCACGCGCAGGATCTGGCCCGGCGCCATGCCAAGCAGACGCTTGCGCGCCCGAAGCACCGGAAGCGGGCAAAGCAGCCCAGCCGCATCGATCTCTGCGTCCCATGTCATGGTCTTGGCATAGGACAGGCACGGCGCGCTGTCCACCGCGGCAAAGCGGCGCGCCCTAGTCCCAGCCCATGCGCGCAAGGTAGCCTTCGATCAAGGGAACGTCGCTTGGGTTGTTCAACTCCCAGAACACCGCGCCGGGTGCCGACACCTCGACCATCCTGATCGGGTGGCCGTTTTCCAGAAAGCGCAACTGCTCCAGCCCCTCCAGCGTTTCAAGCGGCCCCGGCTCCCACCCCTGATAGGCGGCCAGCGCGGCGGGGCGATAGGCATAGACGCCAACATGATGAAACACCGGCACAACGCCATTCACAATGCCGCGCCCATTGGTGAAGGGAATGACTTCCTTGGAGAAGTAAAGGGCCCGCCCCGCCCGGTCTGCAACCACCGTGGTCGCCCCGACCCGCCCCGCCCGCCGGTCCATCAACAGGTTTTCTACCGTTTCAGGGTCGCAGCGCAGGAAGGGCGTCGCCATCCCGCAGTCGGGGTCGGCGCGCATGGCATCGATCAGCGCAGTCACGAAATGGGCGGGCGTCAGCGGGGCATCGCCTTGCAGGTTCACCACGATATCGGCGGTGATCCCCGCGGCAGCCACGGCTTCGGCCACCCGCTCGGTCCCGTTGCGGCACTGATCGGATGTCATGATCACATCCGCCCCGATCCGCCGCGCCTCCTCTGCGATACGGTCGTCATCGGTGGCCACGTAAATCGGGATCTGCCCGCCCGAGGCCGCCATAGCGGGCGGGAATGATGATGCAGGCGTCCATGGTCACAGCCCCTTTGCCAGTCGGTCAAAGGCGCAGAGCGTGCCGATCAGCGCCTTCATGTCGGCCAGATGAATCATGTTTGGCCCATCGCTTGGCGCGTTGTCCGGGTCCTGATGTGTTTCGATGAACAGCGCCGATACGCCCACCGCGCAGGCCGCCCGCGCCAGCACCGGCGCAAACTGCCGCTGCCCGCCCGAACTGCCACCCAGGCCGCCGGGCTGCTGCACCGAATGGGTTGCGTCAAACACCACGGGCCAGCCGGTTTCGGCCATGGTGGGCAGGCCGCGGAAATCGGTGACAAGGGTGTTGTAGCCAAAGGATGTGCCACGTTCGCACAGCATGATGCGGCGGTTTCCGGTGCTTTCCACCTTGGCCGCCACGTTCTTCATGTCCCAAGGCGCCAGAAACTGCCCCTTCTTGATGTTGATCGCCAAGCCCGTCTCGCCCGCCGCAAGCAAAAGGTCGGTCTGACGGCACAGGAAGGCCGGGATTTGCAGCACATCCACCGCCTCTGCCGCAACCCTGCAATGCCCCGGCTCGTGCACATCGGTCAGCACCGGCACGCCATATTCGGCGCGGATATCCGCCAGAATGCGCAGGCCGGTTTCCATGCCCAACCCCCGGTTGGTGGACAGGGATGACCGATTGGCCTTGTCATAGCTGGCCTTGAAGATGAACTGGGTCCCGGTCGGCGCGCAGGCCTCCAGCAAGCCTTCGCAGATCATGCGCGCATGGGCATGGCTTTCAAGCTGACAGGGTCCAGAGATCAGCGCAATCGGCGCGGCCCCCCCGATGGCGATATCGCCGACTGTCACGGTTTGCGGTTCCATCATCCCTCACATCACGCCAATGCGCAAAAGATCGTGCAGATGCACGATGCCCACGGGCCGCCCGTCTTCGCAGACAAACAGCACCGAAATCTTCGACTTGTTCACCATCGCCAAGGCCTCGGCCGCAAGGGTCTGCGGCGCAACCGTCTTTGGCTGGCGCGAGGCGATGTCGCCCGCCACCCGGTCCAGCAGGCCAACGATGTTGCGCCGCAAATCGCCGTCCGTCACCACGCCGACCAACTGGCCTGCCGCATCGACAACCCCGGTCACGCCCAGCCCGCCCGCCGTCATCGCCTGCACTACCATTTCCATGGGTGCATCCTGCGCCACCAAAGGCACCGCATCATGCATGATCTGCCGCACCAGCGTCAGCTGTGCGCCCAGCTTGCCGCCGGGGTGATAGTTGCGGAACTGATCCGCCTCGAACCGCCGCGCCTCCATCAGCGCCACGGCCAGCGCATCGCCCAGACCGATCATCAGCGTGGTCGATGTGGTGGGCGCCATGCCGATCGCACAGGCCTCGGGCAGATCGGGAATGGTCAACCGGAAATCCGCCGCCCGCATCAAGCTGCTGCCCGGATCGCGCGAGATGCCGATCAGCGGGATGTCGAACCGCGCGCAATGGGCGATCAGATCCCGCAACTCCGACGTCTCGCCGCTGTTCGACAGCAGAATGCAGATGTCGGCGGGCGTCACCATGCCCAGATCGCCATGGCTTGCCTCGGCCGGATGCACGAAAAGCGAGGGCGTCCCGGTCGACGCAAGGGTCGCCGCAATCTTGCGCGCCACATGACCCGACTTGCCGATACCCGACAGAACGGCCCGGCCCTTGCAGTCCAGCAACGCCTCTACCGCCGCCGCGAAATCGGGCGGCAGCGCCCCGGCCAACGTCAGCAGCGCCTCGCCTTCGATGCGCAGCACACGTTCGGCGGCGCGGGCATGGGCATCCGGTGTTTGAACGGGGGGCTTGGTCTCAGCCATCTGACGGGGCCTTCCTTGGGTCGCGCCTGTTTGCCACGGAGGCCCCCCCCCTGTCCAGCAGCCCGGCTAATGACGGCGCAGCCAGCCTGCGCCCATCTGGGCCATCAGCACCGCCATGGCGATGCGCACCACATGATGCGCCGTCACGTAGATCGCGCTCATGTTCAGGCTCAGCGCGATCAGGCTCATCTCGGCAAGACCGCCGGGCGCAAAGGCAAGGAACACCGCCGCCACCGGCTGCCCGGCCCAACCGTGCAGCGCCAGCGCAAAGCCAAAGGCCAGCGTCATCACCGCAGCGCCATTGAGCAGGGCAAGCGTCCCGGCCCGCCGCAGCATCGCCCGCGTCACCCCGGCAAAGCGCGCGCCAAGCCCGGTGCCCAGCACCATCTGCGTCAGCGCGATCAACCAACCGGGTGGCACGCCCTCGACCCAGCCTATCGCATGGGCAAAGGCCGACAGGATCAGCGGCCCGGTCATGATCCACGCCGGTATCCGCAACAGCCGCCCTAGGCCCACGCCAACCAATCCGCAGGCGAGCAACAGCACCACATCGCGGAGGGTCAGCGGGATTTCCGCCCCGGTCATCTGCACGCCCGAGGCGGAGCCGACGGCATGCCCCGTGACCGCCAGAAAGATCAGCGGCACGGCGATGATGGTCAGGATCAGGCGCAGGAACTGCAAGACCGTCAGCAGCCGCACGTCGGCCCCGGCCTCCTCGCCCAGTTGCACCGATTCCAGAAGGCCGCCGGGCAGCGCGCAGAAAAACGCATCCACCCGTGGCAGGCCGCCCAGGCGATAGATGGCAAACCCGATCCCATGTGCCAGCGGCACGAACAGCAACAGCGCGGCCAGGCTTCCGCCCCAGCCCAGCGCCTGCTGGGCCACTTCCGGCGTGAAGGCACCGCCGATGGCCACGCCGATCACCGGCACAAAGGACATGCGCAAGCGGATGGGCAGGGTCATCCCATGGCCAAAGGGGGTCCATCCCATGCCGGCCGTTACCCCGACCGCCAGAAGCGAGCCCAGCAGATACCCCAGCGGCAAGCCGAGCAGCGTGGCCAGCGTGCCGCCGATTGCCCCGATGACCAGCGTCAGCGCAAGGGCCATCGTATCAACGCCGCGGATCACCAATGGGGCGGCCTCTGATTTGCCGCGGGCGGATCGCCCAGTCCCGCCTCGCGCTCGGCCTCGCGTTCCACCAAAAGGCCCACAAGCCGGGTCAGGCGGTCAATCTCCTTGCGCTGTGCTGTGACCACATCGGACAGATCGTCCATCGCGCGCTGCACATGTGCCAGTCTTTCCTCGATCCCGTCCAGCCTATCCATCCGTGCGCGTCCCGTGCCGCTTGCCGCCATCCCCCCCATCCGTTACAGGAAGCCCGGCAAAGATCGAAGGGCCAACTGCCATGTCAGACGCGAAAATCCGCCGTCCCCGCGCTGAAACCCCCAAGGGCTTTCGCGACTATTTCGGCGCCGAGGTGACGACCCGCAAGGCCATGCTGGACCGGATCACCGCTGTCTATCATCGCTACGGCTTTGACCCGCTAGAGACGAGTGCGGTGGAAACCGTTGAATCGCTTGGCAAATTCCTGCCAGATGTGGACCGCCCGAACGAAGGCGTGTTCGCCTGGCAGGATGAGGATGCCGATTGGCTGGCCCTGCGCTATGACCTGACAGCCCCCTTGGCGCGGGTGGCGGCGCAATATCGCAACGATCTGCCCAGTCCTTACCGTCGTTATGCGATGGGCCCGGTGTGGCGCAATGAAAAGCCGGGTCCGGGGCGATTCCGCCAGTTCTATCAATGCGATGCCGATACGGTGGGCG
Source organism: Cypionkella sp. (assembly GCA_025458525.1). Taxonomy (GTDB): domain Bacteria; phylum Pseudomonadota; class Alphaproteobacteria; order Rhodobacterales; family Rhodobacteraceae; genus Pseudotabrizicola. Next base: position 8,154 of record JALOSF010000054.1, read on the forward strand.
CGCCCTCCGTCGCGGCCGACGCCGAAATCTGCGCCATGCTGGCCGATGCTCTGGAAGAAGTCGGCATTCCGCGCGGCGATTACATCATCAAGGTCAACAACCGCAAAGTGTTGAACGGCGTGATGGAAGTCGCGGGCCTGTCGGGGGATGACAAGGAGGCCGAACGCGGCATCGTGCTGCGCGCCATCGACAAGATCGACCGTCTGGGTGACGCGGGCGTGCGCGCGCTTTTGGGCGAAGGCCGCAAGGATGAAAGCGGCGATTTCACCAAGGGCGCGGGGCTGAACGCCGATCAGGCCGAGGTGGTCATGGGGTTTATCCATGCCAAACGCGACAGCGGCGCCGAAACGGCGGCCCGCCTGCGCGAATTGGTCGGCACATCGGCTTTGGGCCTCGAAGGGGTGGGGGAGCTTGAAACCATCGCCTCCCTCCTTTCGGCCCAGGGCTATGGCCCCGACCGTATCGTGATTGACCCCGGTGTCGTGCGCGGGCTTGGGTATTACACCGGCCCGGTGTTCGAGGCAGAACTGACCTTTGAAATCCTCGATGAAAAGGGCCGCAAGCGGCAGTTTGGCTCGGTCGCGGGCGGCGGGCGCTATGATGATCTTGTCAAGCGCTTTACCGGGCAAGCGGTGCCCGCCACCGGCGTCTCGATCGGGGTGGACCGCCTGCTTGCGGCGCTGCACGCCAAAGGGCGCGTGACCGCCGATACCACAGGCCCCGTCGTTGTAACGGTCATGGACCGCGACCGCATGGCCGATTACATGGGCATGGTCGCCGATCTGCGGGCGGCGGACATCCGGGCCGAGGTTTATCTGGGCAATCCGAAAAACTTTGGCAACCAGTTGAAATACGCAGACAAACGCGGCTCTCCCGTCGCGGTGATCCAGGGCGGGGACGAGGCCGCCAAGGGCACCGTCATCCTCAAGGATCTGGTGCTTGGGGCAAGGATCGCAGCCAGCGCCACGCTGGAGGAATGGAAAGACCGCCCCGCGCAGGTCGAGGTGCCGCGCGCCGATCTTGTCGCCGCCGTGCGGCGGATGCTGGCCGGCGCATGATGCGCAGCGCGGGGCAGGAACGCGCCACCTCGGACCGGCTGGCCGCCTGGTTCGTGGCCAAGGGCGCCACACGGGTCGAGGCGGATATTCTATTGCCCGCCGAAACCCTGCTTGACCTTTATGGCGAGGATATTCGCGCCCGCGCCTATATGACCGTCGATCCGGTGCAGGGCGAGATGATGCTGCGCCCCGATTTCACGGTTCCGGTCGTGCAGCAACATATGGCGGGCGGCGCCGAGCCCGCGACCTATGCCTATTCCGGTCCGGTGTTCCGCAAGCAGGACAGCGCGGGCGGGCGGCCTTCGGAATATCATCAGGCCGGGATCGAGATCTTTCGCCGCGACCACCCAGAGGACTCCGACGCGCAGGTCTTTGCCCTGATCGCCGAAGTCCTGGGCGAGGCGGGCCTGCCCCTGCGCCCCGTGACCGGCGATATCGGCATTCTGATGGCCGCCGTGCGTGGCCTTGAGACCAGCACCCGGCGCAAACAGGCTCTGCTGCGCCATATCTGGCGGCCAAAGCGGTTCCGCGCCCTGCTCGACCGCTTTTCCGGCCGCGCCCCGGTGCCAAAAGCGCGCAAGGATTTGCTGGACCGTCTGGCCCAAGGCTCGCCCGTCGATCTGATTGCGCAGGCGGGCACCTTCACCGGGCTGCGCAGCGAGGCCGAGATTGCCGCGCGTGCCGAAGCCCTGATCGAAGATGCGCAGACCCCGCCCTTGCGCGCGCCCGAGGCGGCTTTGCTTTATGATCTTCTGTCGCTGCAAGCGCCCAGCCGGGCTGCGCTTGACCATCTGCACGGCATCGCGCCCATGCTGCCCGCAATCCTGCCGGCGGTGGACCGTTTCGCCGCCCGGCTTGATGCGCTGGCCGCACGGGGCATCGATACCGACACCCTGCCCTTCGAGGCAAGCCATGGCCGCACGAGCCTTGAATATTATGATGGCTTTGTCTTCAGCTTTCACGCCGAAGATCCGGCCCTGCCTCCGGTCGCCAGTGGCGGGCGCTATGACGCGCTGACGGCCGTTCTTGGCCAGGGCCGGTCGATCCCGGCGGTCGGCGGTGTGATCCGCGCCGGGCTTCTGGCCCGCCTGACAGGAGGCCAGCCATGATCAAGATCGGCGTGCCGTCGAAGGGGCGGCTGATGGAAAAGACGTTCGACTGGTTTGGCGCGCGCGGCATCACGCTGCGCCTTGCCGGTGCCGAACGCGAATATGCCGCCGCGGTCGATGGTGTCGAAGGCGTGGAACTGGTGCTTTTGTCAGCCGGAGAGATCCCGCGGGAGCTTGCGGCCGGGCGCATTCACCTTGGCGTCACCGGGTCTGATCTGGTGCGCGAAAAGCTGGCCGATTGGTCCCGTCAGGTGACGGAACTGGCCCCTTTGGGGTTTGGCCATGCGGACCTGATACTTGCGGTGCCGGTCGCCTGGATCGACGTCGATACGCTGGACGATCTGGATGCGGCCGCGGCGGCGTTCCGCGCGACCCATGGCTTTCGTCTGCGGATCGCCACCAAATACCACCGCCTCGTGCGTGACTTTCTGACCAGCCACGGCGTGGCGGATTATCAGCTGATCGACAGCCAGGGCGCGACCGAAGGCACGGTCAAGAACCTGACCGCCGAGGCGATAGCCGACATCACCTCCTCGGGCGAGACATTGCGCGCCAATCATCTGAAGATCCTGTCTGACGCGCTGATCCATTCGAGCCAGGCCGTGCTGTTCCTGTCGCATGCCGCGGACTGGTCCGATGCCGACCGCGCCACGCTTGCAGCCCTGGGCGACAAGCTGAATGTCACAGTGCCGAAAACCTGACCTCTGCCAGGGTTTGAAACCGCGACAGGGTGCGTTAACATTTCGGCAACCGTGGAGGTTTTGCATGATCCTGTCGCGCATCCTGTTGCCTATCCTTGTGGTGCTGCCCTTGCCCGCTGCGGCACAAGAGCTTGCAACGGCGGATGCCATCCGTGCGGCGCTTGTGGGCAACACCGTGCGCGGGTCCATGGTCGCCTCGGGCGGTTTCACCGAGTATTACGCACCAGACGGGTCGATCCGTGGCCCCGACTACAGCGGCCAATGGTCAATCGATGGCAACCGCATGTGCTTTGGCTATGACGGCAATCCAGCCAGCTGCTGGGCCGTCAGGGTCAACGGCACCGAGGTGGTCTGGGTCGGCGCCGCGGGGGATGAAGGCACGGGCACCATCCTGCCCGGCAACCCCAACGGCTACTAAAGCCCCAACACCTGCTAAAGCACCGCCGCCAGCCGTGCGCCCTGATCGATCGCGCGCTTGGCATCCAGTTCCGCCGCCACATCGGCGCCCCCGATGACATGCGGCGTGATGCCTGCCGCGATCAGCGCATCGGCCAGACCGCGTTCGGGCACCTGGCCCGCGCAGAGGATCACGTCATCCACCGGCAGCAGCTGTTCGACGCCATCGCGCGTGATCACCAGCCCGTCTTCGGTGATCGCCGTATAGCTGACGCCGCCCAGCATCTTGACCCCCTTGGCCGCAAGGGCCGCGCGGTGAATCCAGCCGGTGGTCTTGCCAAGGCCGCGCCCGGGTTTTTCCGCCTTGCGCTGCAACAGCCAGACCTCGCGCGCGGGCGGTTCCGGCTGCGGCTGCGCCAGACCGCCCGGCACCTCGGCCGGGTCGCCCACGCCCCATTCGCGCTGCCACAGGGCAAGGTCTTCAGTGGGGCTGTGCCCCTGATGGACAAGGAACTCCGCGACATCGAACCCGATGCCGCCCGCCCCGATCACCGCCACCCGGCCCCCCACCGGCGCACCGCGCAGCGCTTCAAGATAACTCAGCGCCCGCTCTTGCCCCGGAATCCCCGGATCGCGCGGGGTGACGCCGGTGGCGATCACCACCGTGTCAAAGGCCGCCAGATCGGCCACCCCCGCCTCGGCCCCCAAGCGCAGATCGACCGTGGAGCGATCGAGCATGGTGGTGAACCACTGGATCAGGCCGAGAAACTCCTCCTTGCCGGGGACGGATGCGGCCAGATGCAACTGCCCGCCGACGCGCGGGGCCCGGTCGAACAGTGCGACGTGATGGCCCCTTTGTGCCGCGACCAGTGCGGTCATCATCCCCGCAGGCCCCGCCCCCACCACTGCCACACGGCGCGGGGTGTCGGTCGGGGCATAGACCAGTTCGGTTTCATGGCAGGCGCGCGGGTTCACCAGACAACTGGTCAGCTTGCCGCTGAAGGTATGGTCCAGGCAGGCCTGATTGCAGGCGATGCAGGGCGCGATCTCATCCGCCCGCCCCGCCGCCGCCTTGGCGACGAAATCGGCATCGGCCAGAAAGGGCCGCGCCATCGACACCATATCGGCCTGACCCGCGGCCAATATCCCCTCGCCCACCTCGGGCGTGTTGATCCGGTTCGACGTGATCACCGGGATGCCGACATGCGGGCGCAGCCGCGCGGTCAGCCAGGTGAAGGCCGCGCGCGGCACCGAGGTCGCGATGGTGGGCACCCGCGCCTCATGCCAGCCGATCCCGGTGTTGAGCAGGCTGGCCCCCGCACCTTCGATGCGGCGGGCAAGCATCACCACCTCGTCCCAGGTGGAGCCATCGGGCACAAGGTCGATCAGGCTGATGCGATAGATCACGATGAAATCCGGGCCTACGGCGGCACGCACGCGGCGCACCACCTCCACCGGCAGGCGCATGCGATTCTCGTAAGATCCGCCCCACTCGTCCTCGCGCCGGTTGGTGTGGCGCACGAGGAACTGGTTGAGGAAGTATCCCTCCGACCCCATCACCTCCACCCCGTCATAGCCTGCCTCGCGGGCGCGCACAGCGGCGGTGACGATATCACTGATCTGCTTTTCGATCCCCTCGGCATCCAGTTCGCGCGGCGCAAAGGGCGAGATCGGCGATTTGAGGGCCGAGGGCGCCACACATTCCTTGCCATAGGCGTAACGCCCGGCGTGCAGGATCTGCATGGCGATCAAACCGCCCGCAGCATGCACAGCATCCGTCACCCGGCGGTGATTGGCGATGTCGGTATCGGAAAACAGCCCCGCAGCACCCGGAAACACCCCGCCCTCGCGGTTCGGCGCCATGCCACCCGTCACGATCAGCCCCACGCCGCCCGCCGCCCGCGCGGCATAGAACGCGGCGACGCGGCCCCAATCGCCCGTCTCCTCCAGCCCGGTGTGCATTGACCCCATCAGCACGCGGTTGCGCAGCGTCACATGGCCCAGGTCGAGGGGCGCGAGCAGATGGGGATAGGCGGTCATCATGTCCTCCGGCAACTGGACCACAGAATGGTCGCCCGCGGCGGCCTTGTCACCCGCAACGCGGCGTCACGTCCGTGGTCAGTTGTTCGTCATGCCGTTCAACGCCCCGGTGGCCCGCTGCATCAACCCGTCAATCGCCAGCCGCGCGGCATCAACCGCGGCGACATAAGCGCCCAGTGCCTCGGCCGTGCCCGGTATCTGCGCCGAAATCTGGGGCGCCATCAGGTAGAGCATCGCAGCCAGCCCGGCGATCACAAGCACCAAGACAAAGCCAGAGCGGAAACCGGACCGCCCCTCTTGCTCGTCCTTGGCCTGTGCCAAAGCCTCGATCCGCTGTGCCGCGTCATTGGGGCGCAGGCTGGAGTTGATTTCCTCGATATCGGGCAGCAGATCGCGCCGCGCCGCAACGCGCGACGCAACCGCAGACCCCATGCGCGGTGCTGCCGGCTTTGGCCCGGCCTCGGCCTGATCAGCCTCGGTTGCGGCGGCAGCGGCTGCCGATCCGACGGCCGGCGAAACCGGCGGGGGCAGGCCCAGATCACCCTGCATCTCCAGGCTCTGCGCCTCGGCCTTGCGCGCGGCCAGTTCGCGCTCTGCCTCCTCGCGCAGGATGGCAAGCACGCTTTCATCCAGGCTGCGCTGCACCGGGGCGGCGCGGGGGGGCGGTGGCGGCGCCGCGTCCTCGTCTTGCTCCTCGGTCTGGGCGACGGCGGCGGGAACCTCTGGCACCGGCTCTGGCTCCGGCTCACGATAAAGCGCCTGGGTCAGATCTTCGGCCAGGGTCTCGCGGATCTGAAACCAGGCGTGACCGCAGTTGGAACATTGCACATCCCGACCGGCCTCGGGAATGGCGGCGTCGTCAACCTCATATTGGGCATCGCAGTTCGGACAGATCAGGCGCATATGGCCTCCCCTTTGCCGGTTTCCCCGGATTTTCAAGGGACAGTAGCAACGATACCCGCCAAGGCCAAGAGTTTGTGGCAGAATTCGCAACACTCTGCCCCTTGCCGCGATTGTATCGGCCCGCAGTTTGCGCGAAACTGGCGCGCGGGCCATGGGGGGCATGTGCGTGATCGCATTTGAGAATGTGGGGTTCAACTATGGCGGCGGCGAGTTGCTGTCGGATGTCACGTTGCGGCTGGCGCCCGGGTCATTCCATTTTCTGACCGGGCCGTCGGGGGCGGGCAAGTCGACCTTCCTGAAACTCGCCTATGCCGAGTTGCGCCCGACTGCCGGGCGCGTGGCGCTGTTCGACCGGGATGTCCGGCTCATGACACGGGATGACATCGCGCTCAGCCGTCGGCGGATCGGCGTGGTGCATCAGGATTGCCAGTTTCTGGATCACCTGCCGCTGGCCACCAATGTCACCCTGCCGCTTACGGTGGCGAACCGCACCGGCAATGCGCAGGACCTGACGGCGCTGCTTGACTGGGTGGGGCTTGGAAAGCTGGCCGATGCCTTGCCACCCTCGCTGTCGGGCGGGGAACGGCAACGCGCTGCTCTGGCCCGCGCCATCATCATGTCGCCCGATGTGATCCTTGCGGACGAGCCGACCGGCAACCTGGATTGGGACATGTCGCTGCGCCTGTTGACGCTGCTGGTAGAACTGAACCGCATGGGCAAGACCATCTTGATCGCCACCCATGACATGAACCTGATCCGGCAGGCAAAATCGCAACTGGCCGCGCGGGTGCTGCGCATCCAGAACCGGCGCGTGCAACTTGCGGGGGCAGACCTGTGAAATTCGCCGTGCCGCAATTGCTTGCCGCCGACCGTCAGGCCGACCGGGTGGTGCCACCGTCGGGTTTTACCGCGCAGCTGACCCTGTTCACCGCCGGCGCCATGGCCTTTCTGGCGGTGTTCGCGCTTGCGCTGTCCCTCGCCTCGGGCCGTCTTGCCGAACGCTGGGCCTCGGCGCTTGCGGGCACGGCCACCATCCGCATCTCGGCCCCGCCGGAACAGCTTGATACGCAGGTGGCCGCAGTGCTGGCTCTGCTGTCCACCACGCCTGGCATCGCCTCGGCCCGGGCGATCGATACTGCCGAACAGCGGGCCCTGCTGGAGCCATGGTTCGGCCCCGATCTGCCCGTCGATGCCCTGCCGCTGCCCCGGCTGATCGAACTCACCGAAGCGGGTGCAGGCTATGACGGCGAGGGGCTGCGCCTGCGCCTTGCCGCCGAAGCGCCGGGCGCGGTGCTGGACGACCACACCCGTTGGCGCAGGCCCATGGCACAGGCGGCCGAGCGGTTGCGGCTGCTTGGGGTGCTGTCTCTTGCGCTGATTGCCGGGGCCACGGCGGCGATGATCACGCTGGCCGCCAATGCCGCCCTGTCAGCCAACCTGCCGGTGATCCGCGTTCTGCGCCTTGTCGGGGCCAAGGACACCTACATCGTGCGGGCCTTTGTCCGCCGCTTTACCATGCGGGCGCTGACCGGGGCTGCGATCGGCACGGTTCTGGCCATGGTCGGCGTCGCACTTCTGCCGCGCGCGGATGAGGCGGGTGCCTTCCTGACCGGGCTGGGGTTTCAGGGGGCGGGCTGGCTGTTGCCGCTGCTGTTGCCGCCGATTGCCGCCCTTGTGGCCTTTGCCGCCACGCGCTATGCCGCGTTCCGGACCCTCAAGGGGATGACCTGATGCTTGCCGTGCGCTGGATTCTGTCGCTTTTGTTCAACATCCAGATGTATCTGGCGATGCTGGTGCTGGCGGTGGTCTTTGCCCCTTGGGCGCTGTTTTCCCGCGAAGGGGCCTATGCCGCCTGCCACACCTATTGCCGCTGGGTGATCTTTACCGCCCGCCTCATGCTTGGCCTGAAGGTCGAGGTGCGCGGGACCCCGCCGCGCGACGAAGTGGTGATCGCCGCGAAACACCAAAGTTTCTTCGACATCCTCGTGATCTTTCACGCCATCCCGCGCGGCAAGTTCATCATGAAGCGCGAGCTGATCTATGCTCCCTTCCTTGGCCAATATGCCATGCGGCTGGGCTGCGTGTTTGTTGACCGGGGCAAACGCGGGGCGGCCATCGCCAAGATGAAGGCGGATGTGGCGAAATCCGCCGCCGACCCGGGCCAGCTTGTGATCTATCCACAGGGCACGCGGGTGAACCCCGGCGTGGTCAAACCCTACAAGGTCGGCTCGGGCCTGCTTTATGAACAATTGGGCCAGCCTTGCGTGCCTGTGGCGACCAACATCGGCGTGTTCTGGCCAAAGCGTGGCGTGCTGCGCAAACCCGGCACCTGTGTGGTGGATTTCCTGCCCCGCATAGAACCGGGCCTGCCGGTGGCCGAGTTCATGAAACGGCTGGAGCATGACATCGAAACCGTCTCCGACGCGCTGCTGGACGAGGCGGGCTTTCGCCCAAGCTGACCTTTTGGAACCTTTGCCGCCTTGCCGTGTTGTGGGGCATGACCTTTGACAGCCTTTTCCAGACCCTTGCCGCGCCCACGCTGATGCTGCCCCTGTTGGGCAGCCTGGTGACAGGCGCCCTGATCGGTGCCGAGCGCGAGGTTCAGGGCAAACCGGCCGGATTGCGCACCCATACCCTCGTTTGTTTTGGTTCCGCCCTGATGATGCTGATTGCCGCGCAGCAAGGCGCATGGGACGCGCGTTTCCTGCCCGACACGCAGATCGTGACCGACATGTCGCGCATGCCGCATGCCATTCTGACCGGGATCGGCTTTCTGGGGGCAGGCGTCATCTTTCGCGAAGGTCTGGCCGTGCAGGGGCTGACCACCGCTGCCTCGCTCTGGGTTACGGCGTCGCTGGGCATCGTTTATGGCGCCGGAATGCTGGAACTGGCGTTGATCGGCACGCTGATCGTGCTGGCGGTTCTGGTGGTGCTGCGCCTGATGCAAGGGATCCTGCCTGTCCATGCGCCGCTGCGGCTCACGCTTGTGGCCGACACGGGCTATACAGCCGCCGACCTGATCCAGACCTTGCGCGATCAAGGGTTGCGCCCCGGGCCGCTGTCGCTCAGCCAGACGGCGGGTGGGCTGCGGCTGGGCACCACGATCAGCGGGGGGCGGGCACAGAATGGTCTTGACGCGCTTTGCGCCGCCTTGTGCCGGAATCCAAAGGTGCGCGACGTGTCGTTTACCCCTATGGACTGACGCGATCTTCTGCCAGATTGCGGTCGCGCTTTGCGACAGGGGGCCCCCATGAAACCGATCACGACGCTGGACGATCTTCACGCGCTTTATGGCACCCCCGGCGGCGCGGCCCTGCGCAAGGTCAGCCCGCATCTGACCGCGCGTTACAGCCGCTGGATCGAGCGGTCGCGCTTTTGTGTGCTGACCACCGTTGGCCCCGAAGGCACGGATGGCAGCCCACGGGGCGATGACGGACCAGTGGTCAAGGTGCTGGATCGCCGAACGCTCGCCCTGCCCGACTGGCAGGGAAACGAGCGGATCGACAGCTTGCGCAACATCCTGCGCGATGGCCGCGTCAGCTTGCTGTTCCTGATCGCAGGCAGTCCCAATGCCATGCGCGTCAACGGAACCGCCATCGTGACCGCCGACCCGGATCTGCGCGCAGGGTTTGACCGCGCCGGCAAACAGCCGCGCACGGTGATCGTGATCACCGTCGCCGAGGCTTATCCGCAATGTGCCCGCGCGCTGATCCGTTCGGCATTGTGGTCCAGCGGCGATCAGTCGGCGGGCCTGCCCAGCGTGGGCGAGATGATGGAGGAGATCACCCACGGCGATATGGATGGCGCGGCCTATGATGCGAACTGGCCCGCCCGCGCCGCCGCGACGATGTGGTGACGGCTAACCCAGCAAACACTCGCTGATGCGAAAATCCAGCGACAGCCGCGCGTCGGGGCCATAGGCCATCCCCGCGACGTTGATGAACAGCGCGCCGCCTTCGGTGCGGATGTTGTCCGATGTCACCGGCATTGTTGTGGCCTCCTCGTCAATGGCAACGGCCTCGAACAACGCACAGTCCACGGCAAAGCGCAGGATATAGCCGTTGAACGGCGCGTCCCAGAAGATGCCCCGGTCAGCCCCATAGCTGAATTCAATGCGGTTTTGCGTGATTTCCACCTGCACCGGCACCACATCGAACCCGCCCTGCGCGCCTTCGGGCAAAAGCGCGAATTCCACCCCACTGCCCACCGTCACGGTCCGGCCACGGCTGGTAAAGAAGGGCGTCATGTCGTCACGCCATGTTTCGACGTTAAGGGTGACGATCCGCCCTTCCAGACTGCCGCCCGCCGCGAGAGGCAGGGGGCCAATCGCCAAGAGCAAGGCATACATCAGGACAAGCATTCGTTTCATGCGGCCATCCTGCCCCGATTTCCGACCGGGGACAAAGGACAAATCCTGTCATCTGCGCCCCGAAGGCACGCAAAGCACACGTCCCTCATGCCGTCGCAAGGCGGTGCGCGCGGTGCGAAACGGGGGATCCGCCACGGTCAGCAGGTCGGGAAACAGCAGGCACAGCTCGTCCCGCGCGGCGGCCGGGATCGCCCGCAAGGCCTGGGCCGAGGGGAAAAAGCTCTCGGTCAGCACCCCTTCGGATTTCACAAGGTGGTGCCTGTCCAGCAGGATATGAACATAGCACAACCCCTCTTGCGGCGGGGCCCGCCGCACGCTTTGACCGTTGACCAGCGCGATGGCGGGGACCAGCACCTCCTCCTCGCCATAAAACAGCTGCGCCTTCCAGTTGCGCACCAGAACCCGGTGCTGCGGCGACAGACGCAACAGCCGACGTGGCAACCCGTTGCCCAAGGCGCCGGGCGCAATTTCAACGGCGCAAAGCTGCGGGTGCTGTCTTTGTTCATCCACTGAGACCTGCCGCCGCCCGACCCAAAGCAGCGGCTGATATCCTGAATCTGCGGTCCAGATCAGATCGCCGGGCCGCAAATCCTCGACCAGGCGGGGGCCTGCCGCTGTCTTGATCTGCGTGCCAGAGGCAAAGCACACGACCATAGACACGTCATCGACAATCGCGCCAAGGCTGTCATTCGGCCCCAGTTCGGTAAAGCGCACCCTGTAATTGCCCGCAGCCGGAAACGTCACGGCAACGGAATAGGTCTGCCATGTGGCATTGGGTGGAAAGACGGTTCGTGTGGCGATCACGGTGCCGTTCTGGTCAAGGATATCGACACGAAACCCCTCGCGCCCGGCATTGCCTTGCGATGCGGTGCGCAAGGCCGACCGAAAGGTAAGCACCGTCGATTGCGGCGCCTCGACCGTCACGGTTTGCTGCATCACGGTGATCTGGTTCGACACACCATCGATCTCGGCGACCCGATTGCCCGAACCGTTGCCCAGATACGCATTCTCGGGGAACGTCGTTTCCAGATCGGTGCCCGACCAGCCGGCAGAGCCGGCATCAAAGGTTCCGTTGACGATCAGATCCGTTTGCAGCGGCATTCTTGCCCTGTCCCGCCATGGCGAGAGCGCCCCTTGTTGTTCCAGATTTTAGATAAGCTGGAAACATGGGCGACGATGGGGCGCAACTCCGGCAGAACGGCGGCGCCCCGGACACCCTCAGGCGAGTTTCAGCGCGATGATGCCGCCAAGGATCATCAGGATGCCCAGCACCCGCACAAGGTTGACAGGCTCTGCAAACAGAATGACCGCCAGAATGGCCGTGCCAAGCGTGCCGATGCCCACCCAGACGGCATAGGCCGTGCCCACAGGCAGATCCTTCATCGCAAGCGACAAAAGCCAAAAGCTGGTCAAGGCACCCAGGATGGTGAGAGCCGAGGGGATGGGCCTTGAAAACCCCTCGGAATATTTCAAGCCGATGGCCCAACCAGTTTCAAGCAAACCGGCCAGCACCACAAGCAGCCAAGGGCTCATGCGGCGAGGCCCTTGGTTCCCATTTCGATGAACTTGGCGCGGCGATCCTTGACAAGCGCCTCGGGCTTCTTGCCAGACAACTCTTTCAACATCACTTCGATGCCCTTGCCGACCGCTTCCATGGTTTCCTTGCGGCCACGCTGGGCGCCGCCCATCGGTTCCTTGATGATGCGGTCGATCACGCCCAGCTTTTGCAGATCCTGCGCCGTCAGACGCAGCGCCTCGGCGGCTTCGCGCATCTTTTCGGCGTCTTTCCAAAGGATCGACGCGCAGCCCTCGGGCGAGATCACCGAATAGACCGAATGTTCCAGCATGGCCACGCGGTTTGCGGTGGCAAAGGCCACGGCCCCGCCCGATCCGCCCTCACCGATCACGATCGAAATCAGCGGAACACCGATTTCAAGGCATTTCTGCGTGCTGCGGGCAATCGCCTCGGCCTGTCCGCGCTCCTCGGCGCCCTTGCCGGGATAGGCGCCGGGCGTATCCACCAGCGTGATGACGGGCAGGCGAAAACGATCCGCCATATCCATCAGGCGGATGGCCTTGCGATAGCCTTCGGGCCGCGCCATGCCAAAGTTCCGCTCGATCCGGCTTTTGGTGTCATTGCCCTTTTCATGCCCGATCACCATCACCGGCTGATCGTTGAACCGGGCCAGCCCCCCCATCACCGCATGGTCATCGGCAAAGTTCCGATCCCCGGCCAAGGGCGTGTATTCGGTGAACAGCGTTTCGATGTATTCCTTGCAATGCGGGCGTTCAGGATGCCGCGCCACCTGGCATTTCTGCCAAGGCGTCAGACCCTTGTAGAGGTCTTTCAAAAGCGTTTCGGCCTTCTTGTCGAGCGCCTCGGCCTCCTTGGAGATATCCATCCCCGGATTGCCGCGCGCCATGGCGCGCAGTTCCTCGGCCTTGCCCTCGATCTCGGCAAGCGGCTTTTCAAACTCAAGGTAATTCATCGGGCACTCCGTGACGGACTTGGTCTATATGCCTCTGCCGATGCGGCAATGCAACTCTGGGGCGGGGCACAAACGGAAAGCCGCGCAAATCGCCGCCACAAACAGCAGCGCCCCGAACCGCTGGTTCGGGGCGTGCATCCTCCCAGTTAGCTGCGCGGGGCCTCCTCTCCCCTGATGCGCAGCGCGGGTATCTTTTCAAACCGCCCGATTAACAGGCGCTGTTCGGGGAGCATTGACCAGTGTGTAACTGTTTGTCAACGATTCCGAGGTGACGCTGCGTCATCTGGCAATCATCTCGGACTGACGCACGATCACCTCGGCCTGCTTGATGCTGGCGATATCCACAAGACGGCCCTTGTAAACGGTTGCGCCCTCGCCGCGCGCCTTTGCCGCCTCCATCGCGGCAAGGATGTCACGCGCTTCGGCCACAGCCGCGTCGGATGGGGTAAAGACCTCATTCGCCAAGGCCACCTGTTTGGGATGGATGGCCCATTTGCCAACCATGCCCAGCGTTGCCGCGCGCAGTGCCTGCGCCCGAAAGCCATCGTCATCGGAAAAGTCGCCAAACGGCCCGTCCACCGGCAAGACACCATGGGTGCGGCAGGCGGCGACGATCGCGGCCTGCGCCCAATGCCACGGGTCGGACCAATGTTTCACGCCGGCATGAAGCATGTAGTAGTTTTCTTGCGTGCCGCCGATCCCGGTGGTCTGCATCCCCATGCTGGCGGCGAAATCCGCCGCGCCAAGGCTCATCGCCTGCAACCGGGGGCTGCTTGCCGCAATCTCCTCGACATGGGCGATGCCGGCGGCACTTTCGATGATGACCTCGAAGGCAAGTCGCTTGGCACGCCCCTTGGCCCGTTCCACCGCCGTCACCAAGGCGTCCACCGCATAGACATCGGCGGCGCAGCCCACCTTGGGGATCATGATCATGTCCAGCCGATCCCCGGCCTGTTCCAGCAGATCGACAACGTCACGATACCAGAACGGGGTATCAAGCCCGTTGATCCGCACCGAAAGCGTCTTTTGCCCCCAATCGACCGCACCGATCGCCGCGATGATATTGGCGCGGGCCTGATCCTTGTCGCCGGGGGCAACCGAATCCTCCAGATCCAGGTTGATCACATCCGCCGCCGATGCCGCCATCTTTTCGAACAGGGCGGGGCGCGAGCCGGGGCCAAAAAGCTGGCAGCGGTTCGGGCGGGCCGGCGGGGTGGGTTGGATGCGAAAGCTCATCAGCGCCTCGGGTTGAATGCTCGTGCAAGTTAATTACACTCGTCTGTTTCGCAGCGATATAATATTGCGCAGCCACCTGCAAGACCATGTTTGCACCCGCAGCATATCCGGTCGCCCTTGCACCAGCGCGCCGCCCTTGCGATGAACGGCCAAAGGCAAAGAAAGCGCCCCGATGATCACCGCCACCGCCGACAGCTTCCCGCTCGCCCGCATTTTCACGATCTCGCGCGGGTCAAAGACCGCAGCACAGGTGGTCACGGCCACAATCGCGCGCGACGGTTACAGCGGCCGGGGGGAATGTGTGCCCTATGCCCGTTATGGTGAAACCGTCGAAGCCGTGCTGGCCCAGATCAGCGCCGCAGCCCCCTCGGCCACGCGCGAGAGCATTGCCCGGGACATGCCCCCCGGTGCGGCCCGCAACGCGCTTGACTGTGCGCTGTGGGATCTGGAGGCAAAGCGCGAAGGTCGGCGGGTCTGGGATCTGCTGGGCCTGCCCGTGCCGCGCCCGGTGCGCACCGCATTCACCCTGTCGCTGGACACGCCAGAGGCGATGCGCGCTCAGGCCGCGGCCCATGCGCACCGCCCGATCCTGAAAATCAAGCTCGGCACGCCCGATGACATGCCACGGCTGGAAGCGGTGCGTCAGGGCGCGCCACGGGCGATCCTTATCGTCGATGCCAACGAAGGCTGGACGCCCGAGATCTATGCCGACCTTGCGCCACGCCTTGTCGCGCTTGGGGTGGCGTTGGTTGAACAGCCGTTGCCTGCCGGGGCCGATGACAGCCTGGCCGAAATGGCCCGCCCGCTGCCGGTCTGTGCCGACGAATCCTGTCATGACCGGCAGAGCCTCGCGGCCCTGCGCGGCAAGTATGACGTGGTGAACATCAAGCTCGACAAGACCGGCGGCTTGACCGAAGCGCTCGCCCTGAAGGCAGAGGCGCAGGCGATGGGCTTTGGCATCATGGTCGGCTGCATGGTCGGCACCAGCCTTGCGATGGCCCCTGCGACGATCCTGGCCCAGGGCGCGGCCTTTACAGACCTTGACGGACCGCTTTTGCTGGCCCAAGACCGCGATGACCCGCTGCTGTTCGACGAACACGGCATCCACCCGCCGCTTCCGGCCCTATGGGGATAGCACCATGACCCGCACCGTCTTTGTCAACGGCCACTATCTGCCCGAAGATCAGGCCACCGTGTCGATCTTTGACCGCGGCTTTCTGATGGCCGATGGCGTCTATGAGGTGACGTCGGTCCTGGATGGCAAGCTGATCGATTTTGACGGCCACATCAAACGCCTGCATCGCAGCCTGTCGGAACTCGACATGGCCGCGCCGTGCAGCGACGATGACCTGATCGCGATTCACCGCGAGCTGGTGCGGCTGAACCAGATCGATCAGGGCATGATCTATCTGCAAGTCACGCGCGGCAATCCGGGCGACCGCAGCTTTGTCTTTCCAGCCGCAGACCTTGCCCCCACGATCGTGGCGTTCACGCAGAACATTCCCAACCTTGCCGACGCGCCCGCCGCAAAAACCGGGTTCAAGGTAATCTCGGTGCCGGACATGCGCTGGGGGCGGGTCGATATCAAGACGACCCAACTCCTCTACCCGTCGATGGCCAAGATGATGGCCAAGAAGGCCGGGGTCGATGACAGCTGGTTCACCGAGAATGACACCGTGACCGAAGGCACGTCGAACAACGCCTATATCGTCAAGGGCAACCGCATCATCACGCGCCAGCTGTCCACCGACATCTTGCACGGCATCACCCGCGCTGCCGTTCTGCGCTTTGCCGCCGAGGCCCAGTTCGAGGTCGAGGAGCGCCCGTTCACGATCAGCGAAGCGCAAGACGCGGACGAGGCGTTTTCAACCGCCGCATCGATTTTCGTCATGCCGGTGGTCGAGATTGACGGAAAGCCGGTGGGCAGCGGCAAACCGGGCCCAGTCGCAACGCGGTTGCGCGAAATCTACCTCGACGAAATGCGCCGCGCCGCAGTTTGAACGGTTTGCCGTGCGACCTTGGTGCAAAAGGGCCCGCGTCGCACGGCAAGCGGTGTCAGGTGGTGGCTTACACCAAGGTGATTGACGCAGGGTCGATGGCCGCGGGCACGACCCCCGTCAATGTGGCAACCAACCTGCCGTCCACCAGCACAAGCGTATTGCTGCCCGCCGGGTCAAGTTGCAGGGAAAGGACGCCGGGTTCCGCAAACCCGATCTGATCGATTTCAAGCCGGTCTTGTCCGGGAACGAAATCGGTGATCGTCACAGGGCCCAACAGCGAACTTCCGACATCGATGTTGCCGGTGACAAACACGTCGTCCCCCAGACCGCCGGTAAACGTGTCGTTGGTGCCCCCGTAGATGACATCATTGCCACCGCCCCCGAACACCACATCCACGCCGATCCCGGCAGAGATCGTGTCGTCGCCGCTGCCCCCCAGCAACGTATCATTGTCAGCCCCGCCGATCAGGGCATCGTCGCCGATGCCGCCGTCCAGCGAGTCATTGCCCTCACCACCGAACAGCCGGTCATCGTCCTCGCCGCCAAGAAGGCTGTCATCGCCCACCCCGGCCACGAGCGAGTCATTGCCCGCCGCGCCGATCAGCCGGTCATTGCCAGCACCGCCAAAGATCTGGTCCGCCCCGATGCCACCATCGAGGGAATCCGCCCCCGCACCAGCGGTCAGGCTGTCATCGCCCGCGCCGCCCTGAACCTCAAGGGCGGCCACTGCGCCCTCGGCATCCAATGTGTCGGCGCCATTGCCAAGATCGGCCAAAACCCCCTCGGATCCGGCCTCGACCGTCAGCCTGTCGCTCTCGGTTCCGCCGAACACCGTGTCGATGCCATCGTCGGCCAGGATAAGGTCGTCGTTGTCCCCGGCTTCGATCCGGTCATCGCCCGCGCCGCCCGTCAGGGTATCGTTCCCCGCATCGCCGACAAGCGTGTCGGCACCGCTGCCACCGGCCAGATCGTCGCGGCCACCGCCGCCAGCCAGCAGATCGTCGCCCTCATCGCCCCCCAGGCGATCGTCGCCGCCCGCACCGCGCAGCGTGTCGGCCCCGTCGCCCCCCGCAAGCGTATCTTCGCCGGACTGCCCGGCCAGAACGTCATTGCCCGCCCCGCCCTGCATGGCATCGCCGCCGGCCCCGCCGAACATCCGATCCGCCCCGTCATCGCCCATCAGAAGGTCGTTGG
>JALOSF010000054.1:25655-31063 GCA_025458525.1 Cypionkella sp.
GGCAGCGCCGCCCAGCAGCAGGTCATCACCCGCGCCACCGTCAAGCGTATCGCGACCGTTCACACCGGCCAGGGTGTCATTGCCCGCCAGACCCGAAATCAGGTCATGGCCGCCGGCGCCGTTCAGCACATCATCGTCATCCGTGCCCCGAAGCGTATCGGCGCCCGACGTCGGTTCGCCCGCATCATCCCCGTCATCGCCATCCGAACCGCCGAAACCGGCAATCAATCCCGCAAGCAAAAGCGCGGGCAACAGAAAAAGCAGTTCCATGATCCTTCACCCCATAACAAGCCGCACCACCCCAACGGCGCAGGTCACACAAGTGTGAAAAGATCGCATGGACCCATGTTTCGTCAATATTTTGCCACAATTTCGCCCAGATAAGCGAAATCAGGCGCCAAAGCCCCGGCCGGGCGACCATTGTAAACCAAAGCGCAACAATGTGCTCAGCTGCCGGTTGATCCGGTCACGTTACGGGCAAAAGCCTCGGCAAAGGCGGCCTGTTTGGCCGAATCAGCCGCCGTCTGATTCTGCGCAACCCAGTCACCATAGGGCATGCCATAGATGATTTCGCGCGCCTGGGCCTTGTCCATCTCGATGCCACGGGCATTCGCCGCCTCCTGATACCAGCGGCTCAGACAATTGCGGCAGAAACCGGCAAGGTTCATCATGTCGATGTTCTGCACATCGGGCCGCGCCTGCATCAGATGATGCAGCAGGGCGCGAAAGGCCGCCGCCTCCAGTTCCGTGCGTGTCTGTTCGTCCATGTCCATTCCTCCCGGCAGGCCGCCAGCATGCCGCAGCCTTGCGGCAGGCTCAAGCCTGCGTCAGGACGATGCGGGTGTGACCACAACCTGGATCTGGGTTGCGAAGACCGGATCAGACCCTGAATCGCTCACATCGACTTGCGTTCCGGTCAGCGTCACCTCGTCCGGCGTGTAGCCCTGCAATTCGACAAGCACCCGATCACCCAGCACGATCAGCGTCGCCCCGTTTTCAAACCGCATCGTCACCCCGACCAGCGGATCGACCGAAGGCGATGCAAGCCCGTCCGCCGTCAGGACCTGCACGCTCAGAGCGTCCTGGCTTGGGTCGAAATCATCGATCGTCGTGCGGAACACCGAATCCCATGCGATGACCTCCACCGTGTCGGCCCCCTCGCCCGTCAGGACGAACCCGCCCTCCTCGGTTGTGATCCTGTCGTCGCCCGCGCCCCCCTCGATCACCGACAGCGCGCTTGTGCGGATCACGTCATCCCCCTCGCCGCCGAACACCACTCCCGGCTCATCCAAGGTCACGCCGCCTCCGCCGAACAGCGTATCGTCGCCTGCCCCCCCTTCGAGGGTGCCCAAGCCGGTCAGCAGGTCATTGCCGTCGCCGCCGAACACCTCGTTGCGGTCGCCGCCGCCGTTCAGCACATCGCTGCCCCCGCCCCCGATCAGCGTGTCATTGCCCGAGCCGCCAAAGAACACATCCGAACCGTCGTCGCCCTCCATAAGATCGCTGCCCGCGGTGCCCTCGACGCCGTCGTCATAGCGATGGGTGAATTCGATCTGGTCCAGATCGACCTGATCCGGCGCAAGACCTTGCAAGAGAACAAGATCCTGCCCGCCCGCAACCACCATCGTGCCGCCCTCAACCGCGCGCAGGGACAGGTCGGGCGACGGGCCCAATGCATCGGTAAACACGCTCAGACGGTCCTGCTCGGGATCAAAATCGGTAAGGGTCACAACATCGGTGTCGCTGTCATCCAGATAGGCGCCAAAGGAATCGACCCCCTGCCCCCCCGTCGCAGTATCGCCCGCATCGGCCCAGAGCACATCGTCGCCCAGACCGCCGGTCAGGACCGCCCCCTCCTCGGGCGTGTCGGTCGGCGATACGATGCGCCCGGTCGAGACCAGCAGATCGTTGCCCGCCCCGCCCGCCAGCAGATCGGCACCATCCTCGCTCCACAGCGTGTCGAACCCCTGCCCGCCGTAAAGCAGGTCATCCCCGCCGCCGGTGCGGATGTAATCATTGCCAGCCTGGCCAGACACCGTCAGGTTCCCGTCGGCGGCGGCGGCTGACACGCTGTCATTGCCGAACCCAAGGACCGCGCGGTCAGACCCGTCGCCTGCCCCCATCAGGACCGTATCATTCCCCCCACCGCCAAAGATCGTGTCGTCGTCGATCCCGCCAGCCAGACGGTCGGACCCGCCGCCACCCGACAGGAGGTCTGCCCCACGCTGACCGTTCAGCTGGTCGCCGCTTGACCCACCCCACAACAGATCGTCGCCGTTGCCACCGTCAAGCGTGTCAGCATCGCCGCGGCCCAGCAGTGTGTCATCGCCGTCGCGCCCGCGAAAGAAATCGGCGCCGCCCGTGCCGCGCATCCGGTCGTCGCCCGTGGTTCCGACCCGTGTCGTGTCGGCATCGTCGCGTGCGGCAAGTGCGGGATCCTGATCATCGTCCGGATCATCCGAGCCGGTCCCACCCCCCGCAAAAAGACCCGCAAAAGCAAGCAATGGCAGCGCAAGCAACAATTCCATGACAACGCCTTGGTAAAACGAAGGTTAACCAGATCAGTTGGTCGAGGCAGGCTCGTTTCGTCAAGGATTTTGCCACATTGTTGCCACATTCCGAACAGTCGGACGAAACCCCTGGCAAACAGCGATGCTTCAGTCACAAACATCCTGCAACGCCGCCGTCAGAATCGGGGCAAGCCGTCGGGCCCAATCCTCTTGCGCGGCGGCATCTCCAATCAGGTCGTTGCGCACTTCGATCAAGGTGTTGTGACGCCCCGGTTGCAGCGCATGGCGGTCAATCGCATCGCCGGGCAGATGGCCTGCGTAGGGTTCGTTGTCACCCACGCACCACTCTTGCACCGCTTGCAACCGGGCAATCAGCGCGCGCGACAGGCGCTCGTCCAGATGGCTGTACAACACGCCCACATGCCATGGCCGCGGCGCGCGCCCGCGCAGGCAGGGCGTAAAGGAATGCACCGCCAGGATCGCCCGCCCCTCGGCCATTTCGGCCAGAGCCGCGTGATAGGGTCGATAAAGCCTGTCCAGGCGCCGGTTCACTTCGACCGCATCGACATGCCGATTGGCCGGGATGATGGTGCCGTCATAAAGTTTCATCACCAGCGTCGGATCGTCCTCGCCCCGATTGGGGTCGATCACGAGGCGGCTGAAATCGGAACAGACAACGGGGCTGTCAAGGACATCCCCCAGCGCCAGGGCCAGCCCCCGCGCGCCCACATCATAGGCGATATGGCGCGCCATATCCTCGGGCGCGATCCCCAGATCGCCGCCAAGCCAGTCGGGCACCCGGTTCGTGGCATGGTCACATGTCACCAGCCACGGCCCCGGACGCGCGCTGCCAACGATCTCGACGGCCTCATGCCTGCTTTCTGGGCGAACCTTCGTCATTCTTTCTTTACCTTGCCATGGTTTCCCAGCTTTAGGTGACTTGCCGCAAAAGCGCCAGTTGCCCCGCAGACGCGATTGCTCTATTCCCACCCGTGGCCCACCACGAAGTGAAAACCGAAGAAGGAAAAAGGCATGAGACGCCTTCGGAATGTAAAAATCGTGGCCACTCTGGGCCCGGCTTCCAACGACTATGACATGATCCGCGCGTTGTTCGAGGCTGGGGCAGATGTGTTCCGCCTGAACATGAGCCATGGCACGCATGACGATATTCGCGCCCGCCACAGCATCATCCGGCAGGTCGAATCCGATACCGGCCGCCCGATCGCCATCCTGGCCGATCTTCAGGGGCCAAAGCTGCGGGTCGGCACCTTCGATGCCGATGGCTACGATCTGGCCGATGGCGCGAAGTTCCGGCTTGATCTGGACCCGGCCCCCGGCAACGCAACCCGCGTGCAACTGCCGCACCCCGAGATTTTTGCGGCCCTTGAACCCGGCGCCTCGCTTCTGGTCAACGATGGCAAGATCCGGCTGGTCGTGGATGACTGTGGCAAGGATTTTGCCAATTGCACCGTCACCGTGGGCGGCACGATTTCCAACCGCAAGGGCGTGAACGTGCCGGATGTGGTCCTGCCCCTTGCCGCATTGTCGGCCAAGGATCTGAAGGATCTGGAGTTTGCCTGCGAACTTGGCGTCGATTGGCTGGCCCTGTCCTTCGTGCAGCGCCCCGAGGACGTGATCGAGGCCAAGCAGCTTGCCAAAGGGCGCGCGGCTGTCCTGTCGAAGATCGAAAAGCCGGCCGCTGTCAAAGCCTATGAATCGATCCTTGCCGTGTCGGATGGCATCATGGTGGCGCGCGGCGATCTGGGCGTTGAATTGCCGGTCTATTCGGTGCCGCCGATCCAAAAACGGCTGGTCCGCATGGCCCGCGCTGCCGCAAAGCCGGTGATCGTGGCCACGCAAATGCTTGAATCCATGATCGAATCGCCCATGCCCACCCGGGCCGAGGTGTCTGACGTCGCCACCGCCATCTACGAAGGCGCCGATGCCGTCATGCTGTCGGCCGAATCTGCGGCCGGGAAATTTCCGATCGAAGCGGTCGCCACCATGGATAACGTGGCCAAATCGGTCGAGAGCGATCCGACCTATCGCCAAGTGATCGAGGCGAGCCGCACGGTTCAGCGTTCGACCGTTGCCGATGGCATCGTGGCCGCCGCGCGCGAAATCGCGGAATCGACAGACATCAAGGCGATTGCCGTGTTCTCGCAATCGGGCACCACGGTCAGCCTTGTGGCACGCGAACGCCCCCGCGTTCCGATCATCGCCCTGACTCCGTTGATGGACACCGCCCGCCGGCTGTGCCTGACCTGGGGCACGCATTGCGTGATCACCGAAGAACAGGACCGTTTCAAGGGCGCGGTGATTTCGGCCGTCCGCGCGGCGCGTCAACACGGCTTTGCCCGCGAAACCGATCAGATCGTGCTGACCGCCGGCGTTCCGTTCAACGTGCAGGGCACAACCAACATCCTGCGCGTGGCACCTTGTGATGAGCGGTTGATTTACAAGGCCGATCCTGAATAATCGCCCGCAGTAACGCGTGCGAGGTGGGTATGGATTCGGACCTGACGTTCGTGATTGGCGCCATTTTGCTGGCGCTGTCCATCCCGTCGATTTTTTCCGCGCTTGCAGACAGCCGCCCCCCTCGGGCGGCTGCCGTTGCCTTGCTGCTTGGCGGTGGGCTTGTTGTCTATGCGCTCGGGCAGAAACCGGGCGGCATTGCCCTTGCGGAAATCCCTGAAATCTTCATTCGCGTCATCGGGCGGCTTTTGTATTGATGCTTTTGCCTTGCGCTGCGGCCCTGCCACGCCTATAGGGGCGGCTCTGGAAAGCCTGCGGGGCCGGCCAACTTAGGCATGCCGAGTCGCGCATTTGACGATTGGAGATCGAAATGCCCAAGATGAAGACCAAATCCGCCGCGAAGAAGCGCTTCAGCTTCACCGC
>JALOSF010000055.1 GCA_025458525.1 Cypionkella sp.
GCCAGTTCCGCCCAGCATTTCGTCGCCTCCCCGGCCGGAAGGCGCAGCGCCGCCGCATCAATCCCTTGCGCGGCAAACGAGGCCATCAGCCGGTCCAGATGCAGCCCCGCCACCGTGTCATCCGTGACGACCGCCACCTTGCGCCGCCGCAGCAAGGGCAGGATCTCGGCCCCCGCGCCATCGATCAGACCGGGGCCGATCCGCACCTGATAGCTGCGCGCGCCAAGATCGACGGGCACCACATCAACGCTCATGCCGTTTCTCCTTCCAGCACATCGGGGCGGGCGGCCAGGGCCTGCACCACACGCTCGGCCATGTCTTCGACCGACAGATCGGGGCTTGCGTCCACCACAACATCCGCCAGACCGTAAAGCGGCACCCGCGCCTCATAAAGCGCGCGCAAGGTTTCGCGCGGATTGCCGGTGCGCAGCAAGGGGCGCGTCGTCTTGTGCCGCACGCGGTTCCACAACAGATCAAGATCGGCGCGCAACCAGACCGCAACCCCCGCCTCCGAGATCAGGCGGCGGTTGGTCTCGGCCAGATAGGCCCCGCCGCCGGTCGAAAGCACGCAAGGCGCCCCGCGCAACAGCCGGGCCAGCACTTCGGTTTCGCGCGCGCGAAAAAATGGCTCGCCGTCGCGCTCGAAGATTTCCGCGATCGAGCGGTTGGCGGCGCGCACGATTTCCTCATCCGAATCGAGGAAGGGCACCCCCAGAAGACGCGCCAGTGCCGTGCCCACCGCCGTCTTGCCGGCGCCCATCATGCCCACCATGGCGACCGTCTTTCTAAGCCGTGCCACGCTGTCCCCCTTGCCCTTGGCCCGCCTTGGGCCTGTCTTTGCGCTTGTGGCGGCCTTTTGCCCGGATCACACGCATTTTTTTGTTCATGGCGTGAACTCGGCGTGAATGCCATATATAATCTGGCGGGTGAACGGTGCGACAGGGCCCATTGCGGGGGCATTGTGGCCTGTGCACGACATGTCAACGGGGATAACCCGTGGCGCAGGAAGATCGGGCTGGAAGGGCAAAAGACGATGGTGGGGCGTATCCTTAAGATGGTGCTGGTTCTGGCTGTGCTTGGGTTTGCCGGGCTTACGGGCTATGCCTATCTGGGCGATTTGTCGCCGAGTCAAAGTCAGGTCACGGTGCCGGTGACGTTGAATGCCGATTAAGCAGGCGGTGCCCGCCCTGATCTGTGCCGCCCTTCTCGGGCCGCCGGCCTGGGCCGACGCGCCGTTGTCGGCGATCGACTGGCTGTCAAGCTCGGTCGCAACGCCAGCCGGCTCCGCCGTGGGGGTGCCCGCGCCAGCCCCGCAGCCGGATGAGGCGCCCGTGGCCTCGGGCGGGGCCCTGCCGCAGGATGTGGCGGTCAGCGTGCTGGACCGGCCCACCATCGATGCCATAGGGCTTCTGGCCCCCGATGTGACCGGACTGCCGCATGATCTGTGGGGCATGGGGCTGGAGGCCGAGATTCGCGCCACCATCGCCCGTGACCGGACCGATTTGCTCCCCGCGCTCAAGGCGCTGACCATGACCTTGATGCTGGCCGAGGCGGCGCCGCCGGTGGACAGTGCGGGCAAGGGCGATCTTTTGCTGGCGCGGATCGACCGGCTGCTGGCCATGGGGGCGCTGGATCAGGCGGCCACGCTGCTGGGGGCGGCACCGCCGGGCAACCCCGAACTGTTTCGCCGCGCCTTTGACGTGGCGCTGCTGACCGGGCACGAACAACAGGGCTGCGAGACGATGCGGGCCACGCCCAATCTGGCGCCCACCTTTCCCGCGCGCATCTTCTGTCTGGCCCGGTCGGGCGACTGGAATGCGGCCGCGCTTACCCTGCGCACGGCGCAGGCGCTTGGCTATGTGACCGAGGAAGAAGACAGCCTGCTGTCGCGTTTTCTTGATCCCGATCTCTATGAGGGCGACGCCCTGCCCCCGATCCCGGCGCGGATGACGCCGCTGGCCTGGCGCATGTTCGAGGCGATCGGCGAGCCGCAATCCACCGCCAGCCTGCCGCTGGCCTTTGCCCATGCCGAATTGCGCGACACCGCCGGGTGGAAGGGCCAGATCGAAGCGGCCGAGCGGCTGGCGCGGGCCGGGGTGATTTCGCCCAATGTGCTGCTGGGGCTTTATACCGAGCGGCTTCCCGCCGCCTCGGGCGGGGTCTGGGACAGGGTGGAGGCGTTCCAGCGCTTTGACGAGGCGATGCAGAAAAAGGATGTCGTTGCCGTGGCGCAGCGCCTGCCCGAGGTCTGGGCCCGCATGGCCGAGGCCGAGTTGGAGGTGCCCTTCGCAGCGCTTTTCGCGCAGGATCTGGCGCGCCTGCCGCTGACCGGGGCCGCGGGGCAGATCGCGTTCCAGATCGGCTTGCTGTCGCCCGGCTATGAAGACATCGCCAAGGCGCGGCAGGCCGAAACCCCGCGCGAGGCGTTTCTGATCGGCCTTGCGACCGGAAGCATCGCGGGAAAGACGCCGCCCGATTCCATGGGTCGGGCGATAGCGCCGGCGTTTTTGCGCCCCGTTGTGGCGCCCGAATTCGCCAGCCTGACCGAAGGTCGCCGTCTGGGCGAGGCGATCTTGCTTGCCATCGAAAAGATCGGTCGCGGCGTGCAGGGCGAGGTGTCGGCTGTGACCGACGGGCTTGCCTTTCTTCGGGCTGCCGGGCTGGAGGACAGCGCGCGGCGCACCGCGCTGGAGCTGATGATCCTGGAGCGGCGCGGATGAGCGGTGGCCCGGCCACATCCGACGGCTGGATCTCGGCCTTTCTGGAGGCGCATGCGGCCGAGCTTGACGCGGCGCGCAACACCCAGCTGGCCTATGGCCGAGACCTGAAGGATTTCGCTGGATGGCTTGCGCATCGCGGCCTTGGGTTTGCGGCGGCCACGCGCGACGATGTCGAGGCTTATCTTGTGTCTTGCGATGCCAACGGCCTGTCAAAGGCCACCCGCGCGCGGCGTTTGTCGTCGATCCGGCAGATGTATCGCTTTGCCCATGACGAAGGCTGGCGCGGCGACAATCCGGCGATCCGCATCAAGGGGCCGGGCGCCGTGCAGCGCCTTCCCGATGCGCTGGGCACCGAGGAGGTGACGCGGCTGATGGACGCGGCGCGGCGCTTTGGCCGCACACCGCCCGAACGGATCCGGGCCATCGCCCTGATGGAACTGCTTTACGCCACAGGCATGCGGGTCAGCGAGCTTGTCAGCCTTCCCGTCGCGGCGGTCAGGGGTGATCCGCGCATGGTTCTGGTGCGCGGCAAGGGCGGCAAGGAGCGGATGGTGCCCGTGTCGGGGCCGGCGCGTGCCGCATTGACCGACTGGCTGCGCCTGCGCGATCAGGCCGAGGAGGCAGCACGTCTGGCCGGGCGCCCGACCTCGCGCCATCTGTTCCCCGGCCCGGGCGAAGCGGGCCATCTGACACGACAGCATTTTCACCTGATGCTGAAATCCATCGCGGTCGAGGCCGGGGTGTCGCCCGCCCGCGTCACCCCCCATGCGCTGCGCCATGCCTTTGCGACGCATCTTCTGGCCGGTGGCGCCGATCTGCGGGTGATCCAGACCCTGCTGGGCCATGCCGATCTGTCCACCACCGAAATCTACACCCATGTGCTCGACGAGCATCTGAAAACTCTGGTGCTGGACCACCACCCGCTGGCCAAGCGCGGCAAAACGTCTTGATGGGCCGGGTCAATCCCGCCATAACGCCGCAACGCAAAATCAAGGGATGCTAGGGACCGATGGACACTTCCACGCTGGATTCTGCCTTTCTGTTTACCGCGGTTGGTATTCTGGGCCTGCTGGTGATGTCGGCATTCTTTTCCGGGTCAGAGACCGCGTTGACCGCCTCGTCGCGGGCCAAGCTCAAGACCCTGGCCGACAAAGGGTCAAGCGGTGCTGTGTCTGCGATGAAAGTCACCGAAGACAACGAGCGGATGATCGGGGCGATCCTTCTTGGCAACAACGTGGTCAATATCCTGTCGGCCTCGCTTGCCACCGCGCTGTTGACGCGGATGTTCGGCGACAGCGGGGTGGCTTTTGCCACCCTTGGCATGACCATTCTGGTGCTGATCTTTGGCGAGGTGCTGCCAAAGACCCTTGCGATCACCTTTCCCGAGGCGGTCGCAACCCGTGTGGCCCCGCTGATCCGCATCCTGATCCTGATCTTTTCGCCCATCGTCACGGTGGTGCGGGCCTTTGTGCGCGGCATTCTTGGCCTTTTTGGGGTGCGCGCCGATCCCGAGGGCAAGATTCTGGCGCTGCGCGAGGAGATCATGGGCGCGATCGCGCTGGGCCATTCCGAAGGCGCGGTGGAGAAAGAGGACCGCGACCGCCTTCTTGGCGCGCTCGACCTTGGCAGTCGCACGGTGGACGAGATCATGCGCCACCGCCGCCATATCGAGATGCTGGATGCCGACGCCTCGCCCGATCAGATCATCACCAAGGTGCTGGCCAGCCCCCATACCCGCCTGCCGCTGTTTCGCGGTGATGAGGAAAACATTCTGGGCGTGGTGCATGCCAAGGATCTGCTGCGCGAGGTGGACCGGCTGCTGCGCAGCGAGGATGGCACGCCGGGATCGGTCAAGGATCTGGACATCGTGAAAGTGGCGATGAAGCCCTATTTCATCCCCGACACCACCGCACTCGATGAACAGATGCGCCAGTTCCTGAAACGGCGCACGCATTTCGCGCTTGTGGTGGATGAATATGGCGGGTTGCAGGGGCTGATCACGCTGGAAGACATTCTGGAAGAAATCGTCGGCGACATCACCGATGAATTCGATGTGGTGCACAAGGAATCCGCGCTGAAACGGGCCGAAAATGGCGATTATCTGGTCGAAGGCCAGATGACCATTCGCGACCTGAACCGCGCGATGGACTGGAACCTGCCCGATGACGAGGCCAATACGATTGCGGGTCTGGTGATCCACGAAGCGCAGATGATCCCGAACGAGGGTCAGGCGTTCAGCTTTCACGGCTTCCGCTTTGAAGTGGTGCAAAAGCGCGAAAACCGCATTGCCAAGCTGAAGATGCGCGCGCTCTGACCGCCAAAGGTCGGGCTGTGTGGCAGGGCGCGCGGCAACGCACCCTGCCCCGTGGCCTAGCGTTTCTTGAACAGGGATCCCAGGACGCCGCGCACGATGGCCTGACCCGATTTGGTGCCAAGCTGGCGCGCGAAGCTCTTGGCAAAGGCTTCGCCGACGGTGTCGCTGCTGCGCCGGGCTGTCTTGGGGGCCGGGGCGCTGCGGCTGCTGCCGCCGTCATAGCGGCGCGCGCGGGCGAATTCGTCGGGGTCGATGCGCAGATCGGTCGCACCCTCACGCGGGGCCGCTTCGGCGGCTGCGGCCTCGGCTGCGGCCTTGGCCTCTCGGGCGCGCAGGCGTTCATAGGCGCTGTCGCGGTCGATCGGCGTGTCATACTTGCCGCGCAACGGCGACATGGCAACCAGTTGCGCCCGGGTTCCGGCATCGATCGGGCCGATCTGGCTGCTGGGCGGGCGGATCAGCGTGCGCTGCACCACGCCCGGTATCCCCTTGCGTTCGAGGAAAGACGTCACCGCCTCGCCGGTGCCCACGTCGCGGATCGCGTCCTCGGTCTTGAAATCGGGGTTGTCGCGATAGGTTTGCGCGGCCATCCGCAGGTCTTTCTGATCCTTGGCGGTAAAGGCGCGCAGCGCGTGCTGCACCCGGTTGCCAAGCTGACCCAGAATGTTTTCGGGCACGTCGGCCGGGTTCTGGGTGATGAAATAGACGCCAACCCCCTTGGACCGGATCAGCCGCGCCACCTGTTCCACCTTTTGCACCAAGGCCTTGGGGGCATCGGCGAACAAGAGATGCGCCTCGTCAAAGAAGAACACGAGCTTGGGCTTTTCCGGGTCGCCCACCTCGGGCAGGGTTTCGAACAACTCGGACAAGAGCCACAAGAGGAAGGTCGCATAAAGCCGCGGGCTTTGCATCAGCTTATCGGCAGCAAGAATGTTGATACGCCCCAGCCCCTCGGCATCCGTCAGCATCAGATCGGCCAGATCAAGCGCCGGTTCGCCAAAGAACCCGGTGCCGCCCTGATTTTCCAGCACCAGCAAACGGCGCTGGATCGCCCCGATAGAGGCCGCCGCCACAAGCCCGTAGCGGGTCGAGATCGCCGCGGCATTCTCGCCGATGAACACCAGCAGCGCCTGAAGATCCTTCAGATCAAGCAGCGGCAACTGCTCCTCATCGGCCAGACGAAAGGCGACGTTCAACACGCCTTCCTGCGGCTCGGTCAGTTCCAGAAGCCGCGAGAGCAGCAAGGGCCCCATCTCCGCCACGGTGGCACGGATCGGGTGCCCCTGCACACCGAACATATCCCAGAAGGTGACGGGAAAAGCGCGGTAGGACAGGTCAAGCCCGATGGTCGCCGCCCGTTTCATGAACGGCTCATGCAGCTTGCCCGCGGGGTTGCCGGGCACCGCAAGCCCCGACAGATCACCCTTCACATCCGACAGAAAGACCGGCACGCCCGCGGCGGAAAAGCCCTCGGCCAGGATTTGCAGCGTCACGGTCTTGCCGGTGCCGGTCGCCCCCGCGATCAGCCCGTGGCGGTTGCCATATCCCAACAGCAGCGACTGCGGCGTCGCATAGCCCTCGCCCCCGCCACCCACAAAAATCGAAGGCTCTTGCGTCACGAAACATCCCCTTGCAAACCGCCAAACCCCGGGCCGATGACCCTGCACGGCGCAACCATACAATGTTAACCCCGCGATGCCAGAGTCGATGTCGCCAAGGCCCGTCTGACGTGGCTTTGGCAGTGACTTCCTCCCTGTCAGACTGGCCGCGTTCTTGCAAAAGGACGCGGTTTTTTTACATGTTTTGCAGGCAATATTGTGATCCGATTCCCTGTTGACGCCTTCGCCTTTCCGCCGTAGCGTCTGCTCCATGAAGTCGGCCAGTCCGACAGGGAGCAAAAACAAACATGAAAAAGGGCCGGTTGTCTGGCCCTTTTTTTTATGCGCTGAGGCGTTGGGGCAGGCCCGGACGGGGGCTTGCCGATTGCCCTCCCCTCACGCTTTTGCCACCTGACAGTCCCGGCACAACATGCTAGACCGCCGCCGACGGCGATGGCCCATCTAGGACGAATGGACGAAACATGACCTTTGCAGCGACCTCCTTGCTTTCAAAATCCCTTGCGCTTTCCGTCATTCTGGCTTGCGGTGTGGCAAGCGGCGTCTGGGCGCAGGACAGCGCCCCCGCGGCCGATGCCGGCGCACCGGCCGAAGCGCCCGCCGCCCCCGCCGATGGGGCCGTTGCAAACGATCTGTCGATGGGCACCGAGGTCGGCACAGGCGAACAGGCGGCGGCAGCGGCGGATGGCGTGGGCAGTTCCTATGTTCAGGCCAATTTCGATGCCTGGGAACAGCGCTGCATCCGCACCGAGGATGGATCTGATCCCTGCCAGCTTTATCAATTGCTGCGCGACGCCGAAGGCAATGCGGTGGCCGAATTCAGCATGTTCAATCTGCCCGATGGCGGGCAGGCGGTGGCCGGGGCCACGGTGATCGTTCCGCTGGAAACGCTGCTGACCGAGAACCTGCAAGTGGCGGTCGATGGCGGCACGGCAAAGGTCTATCCCTTCACCTTCTGCTCGACCATCGGCTGTGTGGCGCGGATCGGCTTTACCGCGGCAGAGGTGGAGCAGTTCAAGAAAGGCGCCAAGGCGGTCATCACCATCGTTCCGGTCGTGGCGCCCGAAGAAAAGGTCAGCGTTGACCTGTCGCTCAAGGGTTTTACCGCCGGGTTCACCGCGGTGTCCGCCACCAACCCCTGAGCGGGTCTGAGATCTGGATCACGGGCCGCGTCGCAAGGGCGCGGCCTTTTTCATGCGCGTCACATGCGGCGCAGCGCCAGCACCGCGTTCAGCCCGCCAAAGGCAAAGGCATTGGACAAGGCAACCTCGACCTGCGCCTCGCGTGCGACATTGGGCACCACATCGACCCCACACTCCGGATCATCGCGCTGATGACCCACGGTCGGCGCGACAAGGCCGCGTTGCAGCGCCATCAGACAGGCCAAAAGCTCCACCGCGCCGGTGCCGCCGATGATATGGCCATGCGCCGCCTTGGTGGACGATACCAGCGGCAGGTCGGAACCGAACACCGCGCGGATCGCCGCGCATTCATTGCTGTCATTGGCCTTTGTGCCGGTCCCATGCGCGTTGATATAGCCCACCTGCCCCGCGGCGATGCCCGCATCGGCCAAGGCGCCCTGCATCGCCCGGCGCGCCCCATCGGCGGACGGCATCACGATGTCATGCGCATCCGAAGTCATGGCAAAGCCGATCACCTCGGCCAGAATCTCGGCCCCGCGGGCGCGGGCGTGGTCCAACGCCTCGAACACAAAGACCGCCGCGCCCTCGCCCTGCACCATGCCGCTGCGATCGGCTGAAAACGGGCGGCAGGAATCGGCGGCCATCACGCGCAGCCCTTCCCAGGCCTTCAGCCCGCCAAAGGTCAGCATCGCCTCGGCCCCGCCGGTCAGCATCACCGGGGCCGCGCCGCTGCGCACCATCTGAAAGGCAAGGCCCATCGCATGGTTCGAACTGGCGCAGGCGCTGGTCACGGTGAAGGCCGGGCCGCGCAAGCCATAGGTCATGCTGATATGGCTTGCCCCCGCGCTTGCCATCAGGCGCGGCACGGTCAGCGGGTGAACGCGGTTCTTGCCCTCGGCATAGACCGCGCGAAAACTGTCATCGATGGTGCCCAGCCCACCGCCCGCCGTGCCCAGCACCACGCCCGCGCGCAAGGCAAGATCGCCGTCAAACACCAATCCCGACTGGTCCACCGCCTGCCGCGCCGACCACAGGGCGAATTGCGTCATCCGGTCATAAAGCGACAGGCCCCGCAGATCGAAATGCTCGCTCGGGGTCCAGCCACGCACCTGCGCCCCGATGCGGATCGACAGCCGGTCCACATCCGGAATATCCAGCGGCCCGATGCCACAGCGCCCCTCGGCCAGCGCGGCAAAGGTCTGCGTCACATCCTGCCCCAGCGCGTTGATCGTGCCGGCCCCCGTGATCACCACGCGCTGCATGCTGGATCAGGCGGCCTTTTGCGACAAAAGCCCCTCGACCGCCGCGATGATCGCCCCGACCGAGGACAGATCGAATTCCTGTGCGGCGGGGTCATTGGCGTTGAAGGGCACGCTGATATCGAACGCCTCCTCCAGCGCGAAGATCAACTCGACCATCGCCAGACTGTCGAGAGCAAGATCGGCAAGCCGGGTCTCCGGCGTCAGATCCGAAGGCGCAAGCAAGGCCTTTTCGGCTATGATCGCAAAAATCGTCTGTGCGGTCTGGGTCATGGCGTCATCCCTTTTGGCTGCACGGGATATAGGAAGTCTTCATGACTTTTGAATGACTTTCTCGATTTCGGCAAGTTTTGCCGCCATCCGCGGCAATCGGCGCAGGGCCTTTTGCATCTCGATATGGGTTTCCATCTTGACCGCCGGATAGCCAAGCAGCACGCGGCCCGCCGGGGCATTGGTAAAGACCTTGGTGGCACCGCCACAGATCACGTCATCGCCGACAAAGATGTTGTCATTGACCCCACATTGCCCGGCCAGGACCACCCGGTTGCCGATCCGCGCCGACCCCGCGATGCCGACCTGCCCACAGAGCAGGCAATCTTCGCCCACCTCGACGTTATGGCCGATATGCACAAGGTTATCGAGCTTTGTGCCCGACCCGATGCGTGTGTCGCGAATCGTGCCACGGTCGACGCAGGCATTGGCGCCGATCTCCACATCATCCCCGATGGTGACAGCGCCAAGCGAATGGATGCGCGTCCAGCTTTGCGCGCGGATTTCTTCCCGCTGGCCCAGCGTTTCGCGAATCTCCTCGACCCCCGATTTCTCGGGCGTGACAAAGGAAAACCCGTCGGCCCCGATCACCGCGCCGGGCTGGCAGATGAAGCGCGCGCCAATGGTGACGCGGGCGCCGATGCGCGCGCCTTCAAGGATCATCGCCTCCTCGCCAATACGGGCGCCGGGGCCGATGCTGACATGGGCCGCGATGCGCGCGCGCGCGCCGATGCGGGCGCCTGCGCCGATGGTGACAAAGGGGCCGATCGCCGCCCCGTCGCCGATCTGCGCCTCTGGATGGATCACCGTCATGGGATGGATGCCCGGCGCGATCTGCGGCCCCGGATCAAGCATGCGCGACAGCCCCGCCATGGCAAGCCGGCCGCGGGGAGCAAAGACCGCGGCCTGCAACCCGAGCGCCTGCCAATCGGCCCCCGCCCAAAGCAGCGCCGCCCGCGCCTGACCCTGGGCAAGACCGTCGGCATATTTCGGATGCATCGCCAGCGCCAGATCGTCGGGCCCGGCCTGCGGCGGCTCTGCCGCGCGCCGGATCACCAAAGCGCCGTCCCCGGCAAAGTCGGCCCCCAGAGCGGCGGCGATTTCGGCGATGCTATGCGTCATGCCCAAACTCCTTTGGCCGCCTTGATGCGGCTGACCGGGGTTTAGCCGCGAAGCGCGGGCATGGCCACCCCGGCCGCTTCAAGCGCCTGAAACAAAATCCGGTCGCGGCCATAGACATCGTCGCGGTAGGTCATCTGCCCCTTGGCCCCGGGATAGGCGGTGAAATAGACCAGATGCACCGGCAGCGGCTGTTCCAGATTGACCCGCGTCTCGTTGCCCGAATTCAGATGGCGGGCAAACTCGGCCTGCGGGTCATCGCTTTGCAACGCCAGTAGCGCATAGGCGAAATCAAACGGATCGGCCAGACGAATGCAGCCATGGCTATAGGCGCGCACATCATGGCTGAACAGGTTTTTCGCAGGCGTATCATGCAGATAGATGTTATACTTGTTGGGGAACATGAACTTGACCTTCCCCAGCGCATTGCCGTCTGATGGCGGCTGCCGCAGACCATAGGGGAAGGTGCGCGCCGAATAGCGGGCAAAATTGACCGCCCCGCGCGGCACCACGCGCCCGCGCCCGTCGATCACCTGCAAATGGCTGACCGCATTGGGGTTGCGCTGCAAGAGCGGCAGATATTCCTTCACGATGATCGACCGCGGCACACCCCAGCTTGGGTTGATCACCATGTGATCCATCACGTCGGAAAACTCGGGCGTGTGCTGATCCAGCACATCCTTGCCGATGACCGAGCGGGTTTCGAACGTGACCTTGCCGTGATCGATGATCTTGGCCGAGAAATCGGGCAGGTTCACCCAGATGTGCCGGTCGCCAAGCGGCGTATCGCCCAGCCAGCGTGCCCGCTCCATCGCGACGATCACCGATTTCAACCGCTCCTCGGGCGAGATGTTGAGGGCCGCCAGCGTGCGCTCATCCACGGTGCCAAGGCCGGTCAGACCGTGGTCGAGCTGAAACCGCTGCACCGCCGCCTGGATCGAGGCGTCAAAGCTGCGGGTCGCAGACCGGCCAAGATAGCCCATCGCCACCAGCCGGTCACGCAAGGCCACCACCGCATCGCCGCTGTCGCCCGGCCCCAGGCCCGCCGTCCTGACCACCGGCCCCCAGCCGCCCGTGGCGATCTTGTCCTCCAGCGCGCGCTTGGCCCGCATCAGCTGTGCATAGCGCGGCGCCCGTGGCACAAGACCCCGCAACAGCTCGGCCGGATCGCCGGCCTTCATCTGCGCCAACAGCAGCGCAGGGTCCGGGCGCGCAATCTCGCGCACCAGACCGGGGTCGATCTTGATCGGCTCCAGCGCGCCCGAACTCACATCGCGGGCATAGGCCAGGAAGGCCCGGGTCAGCGCCACCTCGGCCCGTGCCCGGTCGCCCTCGGTCTGCGCAGCCTGCAACAGCGCCGCAAGCTCGGCCACGTCATAGCGGTTGGTCGGCAAGGCGTGATCCGCCGCCCGCGACAAGGCGGCGAAAAGGGCCGCGCGGCGGGTCACATCACGCTCGGACGTGCCGGTCCAAAGGGTCTGATAGCCGTTTTCCCGATAAAAGGCGGCGACGGCCTCCTCCTCGGCGGCGGCAATGGCCACGGTCTGGGCAAAGGGACCGGGCAGATCCTGCGCCCCGACCGGGGCGGTCAGCGCAAAGCCCAAAAGCGAGGCCGACAGCAAAAGACGGCGCAGACCCACCGTGCAAGAAAAGCCAACCATCGTGAACACACCCCGCCCTTGACCGACAAATTTTCCCGACTTTCCGCGAGTTTGGCGGCGCTGTCCATTCACGATCCGGCCAGACTCTCACGCAAACGCGCAAAAGCGTTACTTTTTCGCAACGATCCGATCAGAAAAATACAGCGCATTCGCGGCCGGACTTTCAGCAAAAATTTGCCGACGCCCGGTAAAAGGGTCGGCGGTGGAGAATCCGCCCTTGGGTTGCGAATCTTGCTGTGGCATAAGACTGGAACACTTGGGGATGAAGTGAACAGGAACCACCGTTAAGGGGTCGACTATTGCGACGGGACAGGCGCTAAGAATGGCAGAAACATCAAAGTTCGGACTTTCACGGCGCGGCCTCTTGGGCGCGTTTGCAGCAAGTCTGGTTGTGGCGGCACCGACCTATTCCAACGCTTTCGGCTTGCTGCGCGGGGCTGGCGACATCCGGCGCATACGCATGTATTCGGGCCGCACCGGGGAAAGCATCGACACGATCTATTGGATCGAAGGCGATTACATCCCCGAGGCGATGAAGGAAATCAATCACTTCATGCGCGACTGGCGCACCGGTGATGTCACAAAGATCGACGCGCGCACCGTCGATATCATGGCGGCCGCCCATCGTCTGATGGATGTCAAGGAACCGTATATGATGTTGTCGGGCTATCGCAGCCCGCGCACCAATGCGATGCTGCGGTCACAATCGGGTGGCGTTGCGCGCAATTCCCTGCACCTCAAGGGGCAGGCGGCCGATCTGCGGCTGAAATCGCGCTCGGTCGGGCAGATGGCCAAGGCGGCGGCGGCCTGTGCCTCTGGCGGGGTTGGGAAATACTCGCGCTCCAACTTTGTCCATATGGATTGCGGCCCGGTGCGCAGCTGGGGCGGCTGAGGCCGAAACGTCGCGAACGGTTCATGATCTCGTGAAAGGGCACCCCTCGGGGGTGCCTTTCGCATTCAGGCATCATCATCCGCGGCGGTTTCGGCCGCAGCAACTGACCGGCCACGGAACCCCATGGCGACCACGAATTTCTCGGAACTGTCAGACCGGCTTGCAGGCGGTTTTACATTGGCGACTTTCCTGAAATTCTTCTTCAGCATCGCCTGCATGGTGTTTTCCGCCCCCCCCGCCAGAACCTTGGCGACAAAGGTGCCCTCATCCTCCAGCACGTCAAAGGCGAATTCCAGCGCCGCCTCGATCAGCGCGACAATCCGCAGGTGATCGGTCGCCTTGTGCCCGCTGGCGGCCGCCGCCATGTCCGACATCACCACATCGGCCCGCCCGCCAAGCCAGCCCTTGACCAGCGCATCGGCATCATCGGACAGGAAATCCAGCTGATGCAGCTCTGCGCCGGGGATCGGCTCCACCTCTTGCAGATCGATGCCAAGCACGGTGCCGACCGGCTTTTTCGGGTTCTGCGCCAAGGCATTGACCCGCACCACCGCCACCTGGCACCAGCCTCCCGGCGCGCAGCCGAGGTCAACCACCCGCGCCCCCGGCTTCAAAAAGCCGTAGCGGTCATCCAGTTCGATGATCTTGTAGGCGGCACGGCCGCGATAGCCTTCCTTCTTGGCGCGCTGCACATAAGGGTCGTTCAACTGCCGTTCGAGCCAGAGCGTCGAGGACAGTTTACGCCCCTTGGCGGTTTTCACCCGCACCCGCAGATCGCGCTGCCCGCGCCCGGATGTGTTCTTTTCACTCATGTGAATGGTCCTTCGGTCAAGACGCCATCGGCGGTCATCTGGGCATAAAGCAGGCCCTCGCGCAGGCCACGGTCGGCCACGCTCAGCCGGTCCGTCGGCCATATCCGCATCAGCGCCTGAAGGATAGCCGCACCGGACATGATCAAGGCATGCCGGTCGCGGCCAATGCGCGGATCGGTGCGCCGCCCCTCGGGCCCCAGCGCCAGATAATCGCGGATCACGAAATCGATCTGATCGCTGGTCATTTGCAAGCCGTCCACCTTGGTCCGGTCATAGCGGCGCAGGCCCAGATAGCTTGCGGCCACCGTCGTCACCGTGCCCGAGGTGCCGATGATCTGAAAGCCTGCGCGCGCCTGCTGGGCGTTATAGGGCGAGAAGCTGGCCAACTGCTCCTCGAAAAACCAGCTCATCAGCGCAAAGCGCGCGGCATCGTCCTCGACATCGGCAAACTGGTCGCGCAAGGTCGCCACCCCCAGCGGCACCGAGATCCAGTCCACCACCCGCGCCGCGCCCGCGCCCTGCGCGCCAAAGCCGCTGTGCAGCCCCATGATGGCGCGCGGCCGATCGTCGGGCGCCACCCCCGACAGGTCGATCCACACCAATTCGGTGGACCCGCCGCCGATATCGACCACCAAAAGCTGCTCGGTCCGCGTGTTGACGAGGGGCGCGCAGGAAATCACCGCCAGCCGGGCTTCCTCCTCGGGGGCGATCACCTCCAGCGCCAGGCCGGTTTCGCGCCGCACCTGACGGATGAAATCGCGCGCGTTGCGGGCGCGGCGACAGGCCTCGGTCGCGACCAGCCGCATCCGCACCACCCCGTGGCGTTCCAGTTTCTTCTGGCAGATCCGCAACGCCTGCACCGTCCGCGTCATCGACGCACGCGACAACCGGCCCGAGGCTTCAAGCCCGACGCCAAGCTGGACAGTCTTGGAAAAGCTGTCCACGACCGTGAACTGACTGCCCTTCGGCTGGGCAATCAGCATCCGGCAACTGTTGGTGCCAAGGTCCAGCGCCGCGTAAAGCGTGCCAGGCCCCGGCCGGAGAGGGGGTGACGATTCGGCGACACGGGAGCCGTTTGCAGGCTCGACCGGTGTATGCGACGCGCCCCCCCCTCGGGGACGCTCGGGCGTCATGGCCGCCCTCCATATGTGGTTGGGTCAAACGTAGCGCCGATCCCCCGCGCTCGCAAGCGGTGATCCGCCCTGCCCCGGCGCGCGGCGCAATCAGGCCCGGGGTCGCATCCGCGACGTCGCATGTCGAAAACGGGCAGCGCCGCGGCCCGCAGCCAATTAGAACAGGCAAAGAGACAGCAAAGGGAATCGGCCGATGGCAGAGGTGACGGTGGTGTTCTGGCGCGATATCCCTGCTCAGGTGATCGTGGGCAAGGGGCGGCGCAGCGCCAAGGTGCAGCTGACCGAACGGTTTGAACAGGCGATCGACCGCTGCGCCATGAAGATCGGCGCCAAGGATGCCGATGCCTATCTGGCCGAGTGGCGCAAAGCCCCCCCCTATGAGGTAGAGGGCGATCAGGAGGACGTCGCGCGCGCCGAGGCGGCCCGGATCGAGGCGACCTATGACACCGAAAAGCTCAAGGCGCTGATCGCAGCCGATGGCTGGGACGCCGCCTGAGCCCCCCGAGACACCGCAGATGCGCCTGACGGAGAGAGTGATGGCCTTGTTCAGATTTCGCGGCACACCCGCCCCAAGCCCGACCCACCCGCCTGTCGCGCCGCAGGACCAGCTTGAAACCTTCCTGAAGGGCTATTCGATCGAGGTGATGCCGCGCACCGCCGAAAAGATCGACGATTTCCGGCTTTTGCTGCCAAGCGGAACCCGCGTCTATATTGCCCATATCGACGGCACCCCGATCGAGGATATGGTCGCCACCGCCCGGCGGATCGCAGATCAGGGCTTTGCCGTGATGCCGCATTTCCCGGCGCGGATCATCAAGGATCGCCCCACGCTGGCCGATTGGGTCAGCCGATACCGCGACGCGGGCGTGCGGCAGGGACTTTTGCTTGCAGGGGGGGTGGCGCAGCCGGTCGGCGACTTTCACAGCGCGATGCAACTGCTTGAATCCGGTGTGTTTTCCGGGTTTGACCGCCTTCATGTCGCAGGCCACCCCGAAGGGAACAAGGACATCGACCCCGATGGGTCGGACCGCATGGTGATGGCGGCCGCGCGGTGGAAATCCGCCTTTGCCGAGCGCACGGATGCCCGTATGGCGATGACGACGCAATTCTGTTTCGACGCGGCCCCGGTAATCGCCTGGGTGGACCGGCTGGCCGCCGAAGGGATTGCGCTGCCGGTGCATATCGGTGTCGCGGGGCCCGCCAAGTTGCAGACGCTGATCAAGTTCGCGATTGCCTGCGGGGTTGGCCCGTCGCTGAAAGTGTTGCAAAAGCGGGCCATGGATGTGACCAAGTTGCTGGTGCCCTATGAGCCGTCCGAAGTGCTGCGCGACCTTGCCGCGCACAAAGTCGCCAACCCCGGCTTTGGCATTGAACAGGTCCATTTCTTCCCGCTGGGTGGCATCAAGACCAATGCCGAGTGGGTCACGCAAAACGGCGGCGCTGCGGGCAAACCCGCCCGGGCCGCTTGAGAAAAAGGTTGAAGAATGACCCGCACCATCATCGAATCAAAGACGAAAACCGTTGTGATCGGCTTTGACGAGCCGTTTTGTGTGATTGGCGAGCGGATCAACCCCACCGGCCGCAAGAAACTCGCCGCCGAGCTGGAGGCCGGCAATTTCGACACCGTGATCCGCGACGCGCTGGAACAGGTGGCCTGCGGGGCGACCGTGCTCGATGTGAATTCGGGGGCGGTGTTCACCAACAAGATGGCGACCGACCCGCGCTATGCCGACAACAATTTTGTCGAACCGCCCCTGATGAAGGCGCTGATCGAGATCATCCAGCAGACCGTCGATGTGCCCTTGTGCATCGACAGCTCGGTGCCGGGTGCGCTGGAATCGGGGCTGATGGCCTGCGAGGGGCGGCCCTTGCTCAATTCAGTGACCGGAGAGGAGCACCGCCTGGAACTGGTGCTGCCGCTGGTCAAGAAATACAACGTGCCGGTGGTGGCGATTTCGAATGACGACACCGGCATTTCCGAAGACCCTGATGTGCGCTTTGCGGTGGCGAAGAAGATCGTCGAGCGGGCGGCGGATTTTGGCATTCCGGCGCATGACATCGTGGTCGATCCGCTGGTGATGCCGATCGGCGCGATGGCGACGGCGGGGCATCAGGTGTTCACGCTGGTGCGGCGCCTGCGGGATGAGCTGGGGGTCAACACCACCTGCGGCGCGTCGAACATCAGCTTTGGCCTGCCGCATCGGCACGGGATCAACGCGGCCTTCCTGCCGATGGCGATTGGCGCGGGCATGACATCGGCGATCATGAACCCGGTGCGGCAGGTCGAGATGGAGGCGATCCGCGCCGCCAACTTCCTGATGAACCACGATCCCAACGGTGGCGAATGGATCCGGTTTTCCAAGGTGCTGGAAGCGGTCGAGGGCGGCATGAGCTTTGCCGAAGCCTCGAATGCGGCAAGTCAGGCGGCGGGAGGCCGTCGGGGGGGCCGTCGCGGGCGGGCGTGACGCTGTTGCGCGAGACGCACCCTGGGCAGGGTCGGGCGATGCAGCGCCCGTGCGGTTCCTGTCATGACGTATTGTGCGCGACAGGTCCGGTCCGGCGCGCGCCCCCATGCCACCGCCGGTTTTTCGCACAAAGATCGTGCCCCCATCCCTTTGCCGTTGCGTCGGGTGCAGCTAGATCCCCGCACGCAGGAGAATACCGATGACCGACCAAGCCGTTGACCAGCCTCTGGTGATCTTTACCCCGTCCGGAAAGCGCGGGCGGTTCCCGCTCGGCACCCCGGTGCTTACCGCGGCGCGGCAGTTGGGTGTCGATCTCGACTCGGTCTGCGGCGGGCGGGGCATCTGTTCCAAATGCCAGATCAGCCCGGGCTATGGCGAGTTTTCCAAACATGGCGTCACCGTGCAGGAGGACGCGCTGTCCGAATGGAACGCGGTCGAGGAGCGTTACAAATCGAAACGCGGCATGGCGGAGGGTCGCCGTCTGGGCTGTCAGGCGCGGGTGATGGGCGATGTGGTGATCGACGTGCCCCCTGAAAGCCAGGTCCACAAGCAGGTCATCCGCAAATCGGCCGCCGAACGGGTCATCGCCATGGACCCGGCCACGCGGCTGCTTTATGTCGAGGTTGCCGAGCCCGACATGCATGAGCCGACCGGCGATTTCGAACGTCTGGCGATTGCCTTGCGCGATCAGTGGCAGGTGGCGGATGTGACCGCCGATCTGGCCATTCTGCGCCGCTTGCAGCCCGCCTTGCGCAAGGGCGAATGGAAGGTCACGGTTGCGCTGCATAAGGGCAACCATGACGCAACGCCCCGCATCCTTGATCTGTGGCCCGGCTTTCATGACGGGGCCATCCACGGGCTGGCGATTGATCTTGGGTCCACCACGATTGCCGCGCATCTGTGCGATCTGCGCGACGGGCGCGTGCTTGCCTCGGGCGGGGTGATGAACCCGCAGATCCGCTTTGGCGAGGATCTGATGAGCCGGGTGTCCTATGTGATGATGAACGCGGGCGGCGATGTCGAGATGACCCGCGCCGTGCGCGAGGCGCTGAATGGCCTTGCCGTCAGCATCGCGGCAGAGGCCAAGATCGACCCGCACAGCATTTACGAAGCGGTGGTGGTCTGCAATCCGGTGATGCATCACCTGCTGTTGGGAATCGATCCGGTTGAACTCGGTCAGGCACCCTTTGCGCTTGCCACCAGCAGCAGCCTGAGCATCGATGCGCGTGATCTGGATCTGGGCGCGATCAACCGTGCGGCGCGCATCTACATGCTGCCCTGCATCGCGGGCCATGTCGGGGCAGATGCGGCCGCTGTCGCCTTGTCAGAGCAGCCGGGCGCCTCGGACGAGATGGTGCTGATCGTCGATGTCGGGACCAATGCCGAAATCCTTCTGGGCAATCGCAGCCGGGTGCTGGCCTGTTCCTCGCCCACCGGCCCGGCGTTCGAGGGCGCGCAGATCAGTTCCGGCCAGCGGGCCGCCCCGGGGGCGATCGAGCGGGTGGAAATCGACCCAGTGACGAAAGAGCCGCGCTTTCGGGTGATCGGCTGCGCGCTGTGGTCGGACGAGCCCGGCTTTGCCGAGGCCACGGCCCGCAGCGGCATCACCGGCATCTGCGGGTCGGGCATCATCGAGGCGGTGGCCGAGATGCGCATGGCGGGGCTGGTCGATGCCAGCGGCCTGATCGGCGGCCCCGAGCAGACCGGCACCTGGCGCACCACGCCCGAGGGGCGCACCCACAGCTATATCCTGCACGACGGCACGCGTGACGGCGGGCCGAAGATTCTGGTCACGCAAGGCGATATCCGCGCGATCCAGCTGGCCAAATCGGCGCTTTATGCGGGCGCGCGCCTGTTGATGGATGAAATGGGCATCGATCAGGTGGACCGCGTGACCTTGGCCGGGGCGTTTGGCGCCCATATCAGCCCGAAACATGCGATGGTGCTGGGCATGATCCCCGATGCACCGCTGGACAAGGTGGTCAGCGCGGGCAACGCGGCCGGCACCGGCGCGCGCATCGCGCTGTGTAATGTCGCGGCCCGCGATCAGATCGAAGCGGTGGTGCATCAGATCCACAAGGTGGAAACCGCCATCGAGCCGCGCTTTCAAGAGCATTTCGTCAATGCCAATGCCATTCCCCATGCGGTGGATCGCTTCCCCTCGCTCGCCTCGGTGGTGACGCTGCCCGATGTTGCCTTCAACACCGCGGGCGGGGGGCGCGAGGGGCGGCGGCGGCGTGGCTGAGGTTTTGGGCTGGCAAAGCGCGCTGTGCATGCTAGCTTGCGCCGCATGACCGCGCCTCTGCCCGACCGCACCGAGATTTGCCTGCTGCTGGAGCGTGTGTCCCAGCAGGACAAACTGGCCTTTCGTGCGCTCTATGATGCGGCGGGTCCGAAACTTATGGGTGTCCTGCTCCGTATCCTTGGCACAAGGTCCGAAGCGGAGGATGCGTTGCAAGAGGTTTTCACCAGAGTGTGGCTGCGGGCCGGGCGGTTTGATCCGACCCGTGGGGCAGGCATGACCTGGCTGATCGCCCTGTCGCGCAACCATGCGATCGACCGGCTGCGCGCGCGCAAGCCCGAACAATCGGATGATGAGGCGGCGTCCCGCATTCCCGACACAGCCCCCCGTGCCGAAACCCGCCTGATTGCCAAGGGCGAGGCGCGGCGCGTGTCGGAGTGTTTCGACAGTCTGGAGCCGCAGCGCGCCGATGCGGTGCGTGGCGCCTATCTGGACGGGCTGTCCTATGATGCGCTGGCAGCGCGGCACAACATCCCGCTCAACACGATGCGGACCTGGCTTCGTCGCAGCCTTCTCAAGCTGAGGGAGTGTCTGGACCAATGACCGACGCCCCCCTCACCCCGTTCGACGATCGCGACGCGCTGGCGGCCGAATATGTGCTTGGCGTGCTGGATCTGGCCGAGCGCGCGGCCGCCGAGGCCCAGATCAAATCCGACCCGGAGTTTGCCGCCCTTGTCCACCGCTGGGAACAGCGGCTGGCCCCGCTCAACGACGACATCGCGCCAGAGCCGGTGCCGCCCGCGGTCTGGACCCGGATCGATGCACGGCTGTTTCCCAAGGCAGCCCCGCCCGCGCGCAAATCGTGGCGGCTTTGGCTGGCCGGTGCTGTCACCGCGGGGATCGTGGTCTTTGGCATCCTCACGCTGATGCCACCCACCGCGCGGGGCACGGTGATCGCAAGCCTTGGGGCCGCCGAATCCACGCTGATCTACGAAGCGCGCCATGATGGCACCCATCTTCTGGTGACGCGCGTGGCCGGCAGCCCGGCACCCGAAGGCCAGACGCATGAGCTTTGGGTGATCGCGCCGGGGGCGGCGCCGGTCTCGCTCGGGCTGCTGGGGGTCGATCCGCTTGATGTGGAATATCCGCGCCCGCCCGCGGGTTGGGTGCTGGCGGTGTCGGTCGAACCGGCGGGTGGGTCGCCCACCGGCGCGCCGACCGGGCCGGTCATCCTTACCGCGGAACTCTGACGCGCCCCGTCCTGTTCACAGAACCGTCAGCGGCAGGAATTTTTGCGCCGGTCTGAAACTCGCGCTGTGGTGCCCCCGTATCTTTGGTGAAGGCAGGATGGACCTGTCTCGGCTTTACCGGAGATACCTGATGAAATTCGCTCTTGCTGCCTCGATTCTTGCCCTGACCACCGCCGCCGCCTTTGCCGAAAACCCGATGGTCGGGGGTGCCGCGATGTTCGAGGACAAGACCATCGTTGAAAACGCGGTGAATTCGGCCGATCACACCACCCTTGTGGCCGCGGTGCAGGCGGCGGGCCTGGTCGAGACGCTGTCGGGCG
>JALOSF010000056.1 GCA_025458525.1 Cypionkella sp.
GGAAAAATCGGGGGTGCCCATGAAAACGATCTTCATCCGCGTTTGCGCGCCTTTTCCGCCTTTGCAATCAGCATCTTGCGTTTCAGGGGCGACAGGCGGTCGAAATACATCCGGCCCGCCAGATGGTCGATCTGATGCTGCACCGATGTCGCCCAAAGGTTCACAAAATCACGCTCCTCGATCTGGCCCTGATCGTTCAGGAACCGCACCGTGACCGCACGGGGGCGTTTGATCACCGCCGATACGCCGGGCAGGTTGGGGCTTGCCTCCTCATGCTCGCGCAGCTGGCCGCTGGCGTGCAGGATTTCCGGGTTGGCCATGCGGATCGCCTGACCGCGCGTGTCGGAACAATCGACCACGGCAAGCCGCAGCGGCACGCCGATCTGCACGGCGGCAAGGCCATAGCCGGGCATCGCATCCATCACCTCGATCATCTCGGCCCACAGGGCGCGGATCTCGTCGGTGATGGCGGGCACATCTGCGGCGGGGGTGCGCAGAACCGGGTGTGGCCATGGGATGCAGGGGCGTGGGGTCATGAGGGCAAGCGGTCCTGATAGGCGGCCATCAGCGCGCCGCGCTGATCGGGGGGCAGGCGGTCGAATGTCACCAACCCGTCGAGGTGGTCGTATTCATGCTGCGCGCAGATCGCGG
Organism: Cypionkella sp.; assembly: GCA_025458525.1. GTDB lineage: Bacteria > Pseudomonadota > Alphaproteobacteria > Rhodobacterales > Rhodobacteraceae > Pseudotabrizicola. The sequence continues at coordinate 652 of JALOSF010000056.1, forward strand.
CAAAGCCGGTCAGGGTTTCCTCGACCCTACGGCCTGCCAGATCGGTCCAGGCCAGGCGAATGTCGCGCGCGCGCCGCACATCGGCCAGAACGCCGGGGATCGACAGGCAGCCTTCGGGCCCCACGACGGTTTCGTCCGACCGCCACACAATCTGCGGGTCGATCACCACGCGGGGGGCCGGGGTTCCATCTTTCCACGTCACATCCATGACGAACACCCGCATCAGCACGCCGATCTGCGGCGCGGCCAGACCGCGGCCGGGCGCGGCATACATGGTGTCAAGCAGATCGGCGGCAAGCACCGAAACATCCGCGCCGCCCACCGGATCGCAGCGTGCAGACAGGCGTGGATCGGGCCAGGTCAGGATGGGGCGAACGGCCACCTATGCCTGCCGCGCGCGTTCACGCTTTAGCTTTTCCATCTTGCGGGTGATCATCTGACGCTTCAGCGGGCCAAGGTAATCGATGAACAACTTGCCCTCCAGATGGTCGATCTCATGCTGGACGCAGGTGGCCCAAAGGCCGCTGAACTGTTCTTCCTGTTCGCTGCCGTCCAGGGCTTGCCACACCACGCGCACCTCGGCCGGGCGGCGCACCTCGGCATATTGGTCGGGGATCGACAGACAGCCTTCTTCATAGCTGGACAGATCCTCGGACGCCCAGACAACGCGCGGGTTGACCAAAGCCATCGGGCGCGGCGGGCCGTCCTTGATGCAATCCATCACCAGAACACGCCGCATCATCCCGATCTGCGGCGCGGCAAGGCCAATGCCCGGCGCGTCATACATCGTCTCGAACATATCCTCGGCGAGTTTGCGCAAATCGCCATCGAAATCAGCCACTGGATCACAGGGCTTTTTCAGGCGCGGGTCGGGATGGATCAGGATAGGGCGGATCATATGCTTGATTTACGGCGCGGCCCCGCCCCGCGCAAGAGGCAGGGCGATCACGCGATGACAGCACAGGGCTTTCGCGCTAAGCCTGTCGCACGACAGAAAGCAAAGGCCCCGAACCATGAATTTTGACGAAGACATCAACCGTTTTGGCACCCATTCGGTGAAATGGGACATGATGGAAAGGCTGTATGGCGTGCCCGCCGCCACGGGGCTTGCGATGTGGGTGGCCGATATGGATTTCCGACCGCCCGCCTGTGTGCAGCGCGTGGTGGAGCGGATGGCAGAGCACGGGGTCTATGGCTATTACGGCGACGATACCGGCTATCGCGAGGCGATCCGCTGGTGGATGCAGACGCGGCACGGCTGGACGCTGGACCCCGACCATATCTTTACCACGCATGGGCTGGTGAACGGGACGGGGCTGGTGCTGGATGCCTTCACCGCACCAGGGGATGGCGTCGTGCTGATGACGCCCGTCTATCACGCCTTTGCCCGCACCATCAAAGCAGCGGGGCGAAAGGTGGTAGAGTGCCAGCTTGCGCTGCGCGCGGGGCGGTATGAAATGGATTTTGCCGCTTGGGACGCGCAGATTACGGGGGCAGAGCGGATGCTGATCCTGTGCTCGCCGCACAATCCGGGCGGGCGGGTCTGGACGGCCGAGGAGTTGCGTGGCGTGGCCGATTTCTGTCTGCGCCACGATCTGATCCTTGTGTCGGACGAGATTCATCATGATCTGGTGATGCCGGGGCAGCGGCACATCGCGATGCCCTTGGCCGCGCCCGATATCGCGGACCGTCTGGTCATGCTGACCGCGACGACAAAGACCTTCAACATCGCAGGCGCGCATATCGGCAATGTCATCATCGCGGATGCTACGCTACGGGCAAAGTTTGCGAACAAGATCATGGCGATGGGAATTTCGGGCAATTCCTTTGGCATGCTGATGGCCGAGGCCGCCTATTCGCCCGAAGGGGCGCAATGGGTCGATGCGCTGGTCGCCTATCTGGACGGCAACCGCCAGATTTTCGATGCAGGGATCGCGGCGATCCCCGGCCTTGCGTCGATGCCGCTGGAGGCGACCTATCTGTCATGGGTGGATTTCAGCGGCACGGGGATGGCGCCAGCCGAGTTCAAGGCGCGGGTCGAACAGACGGCGCAGATTTGTGCCAACCATGGCGAGACGTTCGGCCTTGGCGGCGAGTCATTCCTGCGGTTCAACATCGCAACCCCGCGCGCACGGGTCGAAGATGCGGTTGCGCGGTTGCAAAAAGCCTTCGGCGATTTGCAGTAACGCCCGTGGTCGCCCTGCCCCCGCCCGTCAGGCGCGGGGCAGATAGGCGACGGGGGCGTTTTCGTCGCGCCAGAAATCCAGCGGGGCCTTGTCCTGCACGGCGGTCGATCGTTTGAATTCGCAGACCAGATCGCCATTCTCAAGCGTCGAGGCGACGATCAGACATTGAAAGATGTGATTGGCGCCGTCATAGACATCGACCAGCCCACGCAGGTGCGGGGTCAGTTCGCCATCCAGCACAAAACCATCGTGCCAGAAACGCAGCACCGGAAACACCGCTTCGCCCACCTGCACACGCATGCGGGATTTGCGGCGTGCTTCACGCTTGCGCGCGGCGTCCAGCCCGTCACGGATGTCTTGCGGCAGAACCTCCAGCATCTTTCCCTCCTGCGGCTACAGGTAAAGTCTGAGCCAGATTCGGTTAAAATCAAGACAATCCGGTGACATAGCGGAAAAAGCCCCGGAATCACACGCAAGGGCTGCGATTTTGCCGCAGTTGAGCAAGGGCCGGGGCCGTCGCGGCCCTGTCGTTTTGCGAATCGGCGGTGTATGGCAGGCGCGCGGCAAACGCCCTCTGGAATGGGTCCGGCGGGCTTGTCCTTGGCGAAAGGTGCTGTGATGACCCTGGTTCTGGCCATGCTTCTGGACGCTGCCTTTGGCGAGCCCAAGGCGATCTGGAGCCGCTTTGCGCACCCGGCGGTTCTGATGGGGCGCGTGGTCGCGGCGCTGGATGCCCGGTTCAACAGCGGCACGATGCGGCGCGCAAAGGGCGCGGCGGCGATGGCCGCCATGGCGCTGGGGGCTTTTGCCTTGGGCCATGTCATCGCGGCTGTGCCGGATTTTGGCGTGCTGGAAGTGGTGCTGGCCGCCATCCTTCTGGCGCAGAAATCGCTGGTCGATCATGTGCGTGCCGTGGGTGATGCGCTGCGGCTGTCCTTGCCTGCCGGGCGGCGGGCGGTGGCGATGATCGTCGGGCGCGACACGGCCGCGATGGAGCAACCCGCAGTGGCGCGGGCGGCGATTGAAAGTGCGGCGGAAAACCTGTCGGACGGGGTGATCGCCCCGGCGTTCTGGTTTCTGGTCGGCGGCTTGCCCTTGATGCTGGTGTACAAGATCACCAACACCGCCGACAGCATGATCGGCCATCGCACGCCCCGGCACGAGGAATTCGGCTGGGCCGCCGCCCGATTTGACGATCTTCTCAATCTGGTGCCGGCGCGGTTGACGGCCTTGTTGATTGCGCTGTCGCATGGGTGGCTGGATGCGCGGCCCATCCTGCGCGATGCGCCGCTGCATCGCAGCCCGAATGCAGGCTGGCCCGAGGCGGCCATGGCGGTCGTGCTGAACGTCGCGCTGTCGGGGCCGCGCGCCTATCACGGGGTGATGTCGGAGTTTCCTTGGGTCTGGGCCGAGGGGCGGCGCGACATCGGGCCCGAGGATATCGACGCCGCCTGCCGCGTGCTGTGGCGGGCATGGGGCATGATGCTGGCGATCGCGATCGGCGTTGCGCTGATCTAGGCAAGCGAAGGGCGCGCAGCCCCGTCCTGCGCGCGCCTTTGGGGTGTTCGGAAACCGTGCAAAGCCCAAAGGGGTGGCTACATGCCTTCGCCGGGGATGCGCTGCGCGCGACGCCAACGGATCATCTGAGCCACCGCTTCTTCGGCAAGGGCGGCCCATTGTGCGAGTGCGGCCGCATCGCCTTCTTCTGCCAGGAACGACACGCGCGTTTCACCCAGGTGAATGTCCATCGGGGCCATCGGATGGGCCGCAGTCCATGTGGCGCGCTGGTCGGCGCTGGCCCGCAGGGGCCATTGCAGGGCAAGCCGCCACAGGCCGCCTTCCTCGGTCGCGGTGAATTCCACCGAACTGGCCCAAAGGCGGGCGTGGATCACCGCGCCTTCGGCTTCGATGCCGGAAAAGCCGGCGGCGCGCAACGCATCGATCATGCCACCAGCGCCTCGGCCTTTTTCAGATCGACGCTGACCAACTGGCTTACCCCCTGTTCGGCCATGGTGACGCCAAACAGGCGATCCATGCGCGCCATGGTCACGGCGTGGTGCGTGATGATCAGAAACCGCGTGTCGGTCCGGCGCGCCATTTCATCGAGCAGGTCGCAGAACCGGGTGACGTTGGCATCGTCCAGCGGGGCATCCACCTCGTCCAGCACGCAGATCGGCGCGGGGTTGGCCAAGAACACGCCAAAGATCAGCGCAAGCGCGGTCAGCGTTTGCTCGCCCCCCGACAACAGCGACAGCGTGGCCAGTTTCTTGCCCGGCGGCTGGCACATGATTTCAAGACCCGCCTCCAGCGGATCATCGGATTCGACCAGCACCAGCCGCGCCTCGCCGCCGCCGAACAGATGGGTGAACAGCGTGGCGAAATTCTGGTTGACCTGTTCAAAGGCGGTCAGCAGACGTTCGCGCCCTTCCTTGTTCAGCCCCGAAATCCCGGCGCGCAGCTTCTTGATCGCCTCCTCCAGATCGGTCTTTTCCTGAAGCAGCGCGGCATGTTCGCCTGCGACCGCCTGCATGTCTTCCTCGGCCCGCAGATTGACCGCACCCAGCGCCTCGCGCTGACGCTTCAGGCGCTGCACCTCGGTGTCGAGCGTATCGGCATCGGGCATCTGGTCGGGGTCCATGGCCAGGCTGGCAAGCAGTTCGGCGGGCGTGCTGCCGGTTTCCTCCTCAATGCGTTCGGCGGCATAGGCCACGGTTTCGCGGGCGGCGTCGTGACGGGCCTCGGCGCGGGCACGGGCTTCGCGCGCCTCGGCGTTCAGCCGCTCGCCTTCGCGCTCGGCCAGTTGGGCATCGCGCAGCGCGGCTTCGGCTTCGGCAAGCGCATCGGCGGCCTTGGTGCGGCGCGCTTCGGCGGTGTCGATCGCGTCAGACAACTCCTCGCGCTTGGCCGCGATTTCTTCGGGCGCGGCGCTGGCTTCGGCGAGGTCGTCTTCGGTCTCACGGCGGCGTTCGGCCAATTCGGCGCTGCGTTTTTCCGCCGTTTCAAGACGGTGGCGCCAGCCAGACAATTCCTTGGTCGCCTCTTGGCGGCGGCGCACGCGGGCTTCGCCTTCGCGGCGCAATTCGTCATGCGCAGAGCGGCGGGTCAGCATGGCAAGGCGGGCGGCTTCGACCGCGACCTTGGCGGCCTCCACCCTTTCGCGGGCGGCATCAAGATCGGGCAGATCGGCGTTTGACGCTTCGGCCTCGCGCAGGCGGGTGCGGGCGGCCATCGCCTCGTCCTCGAACCGCGACACGGCAAGGCGGGCCGATTCCAGCTTGCCCCCGGCGATGGACGCCTCTGCCTCGGCACGGGATGCGGCGCGGTTGGCTTCGGTCACGCGGGCATCGGCGGCGCGGCGGGCGTCACGCGCCATCTGGTCGGCGCGGGCCAGATCGGCCAGCCGGGCCTGAAGCGCCTCATGCGCGCGCTTTGCCCCTTCGGCACGGGCGGCGACCTGTTCCAGATCGAGCTTGAGCTGCACAAGGCGGTTGAGCTGTTGCAGACGCGCCGCCGCCGCCGAAGGCGCATCCTCGGCCGAGGCGCGAAACCCGTCCCAGCGCCAAAGATCGCCGTCAAGGCTGACAAGGCGTTGACCGGGTTGCAACAGCGGTTGCAAGGCTGCGCCACGGTGGCGATCCACCAGGCCTATCTGGCTCAGGCGGCGGTCCAGCACCGCGGGCGCACCCACATGACTGGCCAAGGGCTGCGCCCCGGGCGGAAGCGGTGCTGTGTCATCATAGCCCGGCAGAACCGCCCAGCCGGAGGGCGCATCTGCCGCCACTTCGGGCGCGCGCAGGTCATCCGAAAGGGCTGCACCCAAGGCCTTTTCATAGCCAGGCTCGACCGTAAGCCGATCCAGAAGCTGATGGCCCGCACGGGATTCGCGTTCGACCAGACGGGCAAGGGCCGCGACTTCGGCGCGCAAGGCATTGGCCTCGCCCTCGGCCTCGCCCCGCGCGGCGCGGGCTTCGGCTTCTCGGCCCTGAACCTCGGCACGGGCGGCTTCGGCCAGCTCGAGCGTCTCCTCGGCCGCTTCGGCAAGGGCGGCCGCGTCCTCCTGGCCTTCGGTCGCGGCGGCATATGCCTCTCGCGCGGCGTCAAGCGCGGCTTCGGCGGCCTCGACGGTTTCGCGCGCGCGGGCCGCTTCGGCCTCGGCACGTTCCACCGTGGCGCGGGTATCGGACAACAGACGCTGCACGGATTGATGGCGCGCGGCAAGCCGGGCGCTGTCCTCGGTGGCCTGCGAGAGCAGGGTTTCGCGGTCTGACAAGATTGCCCCCGCCTCTCGCGCGGCATCGGCGGCCTCGGCCAGCCGTTCGTCATGGCCGTCATGGGCACGGAGCAGTTGTTCGACTTCCCATTCCAGCCGGGCAATGGTTTCGCCCGCGTCACGGTTCAGACCGGATTCACGTTCCATGTCACGGTCAAGCTGAACGATCCGCCCGCGCAGCGTTTCGATCAACTGCATGGCGCGCGCCTCTTGATCGGCCAGTGCATCGCGCTGCAACGTCAACCGCTGCAAGATGGCTGCCGCGACAGCCTCCTCCTCGCGGCGGGGCGGCAGGGCATCTTCACGCGCCTCGCGCGCCTTGGTTGCCGCGCGCGCGGCCGCATCGGCCTTGGCCGTGTCGAGAAGGCGACTGCGCAGGTGCGCCTCGGCCTCGGCGCGCGCCAGATCCGCCTCGCGCCAGCGCCGATACAGCAGCATCCCCTCGGCGCGGCGCAGATCGGCGCCGATCTCGCGGTAGCGCGCGGCCTGTCGGGCCTGACGGGTCAGCGTGGCAACCTGCTGGGCCAGACCTTCCAGCACGTCATCGACACGCAGCAGGTTCTGCTCGGCCCCCGAAAGTTTCAACTCGGCCTCGTGCCGCCGGGCGTAGAGGCCGGAAATGCCGGCGGCCTCCTCCAGAATCCGGCGGCGCGCCTTGGGCTTGGCGTTGATCAGTTCGGAAATCTGACCCTGCCGCACCAATGCGGGGGAATGGGAGCCGGTAGAGGCATCGGCAAACAGCATCTGCACATCGCGAGCCCGCACATCCCGCGCATTGGCCTTGTAGGCAGAGCCCGCATCGCGGGTGATGCGGCGCACGATTTCGATCGTGTCGGCATCGTTGAAGCCAGAGGGCGCCAGCCGGTCCTGATTGTCGATCACAAGGCTGACTTCGGCAAAATGCCGCGCGCCGCGCGTGGCCGCCCCGGCAAAGATCACATCCTCCATCCCGCCGCCGCGCATCGCCGTGGGACGGTTTTCCCCCATCACCCAGCGCAGCGCCTCCAGCAGGTTGGACTTGCCGCAACCATTTGGCCCGACCACGCCTGTCAGCCCCTCGTGGATCACCAGATCCGTGGGGTCCACAAAACTTTTGAAGCCGTTGAGCCGCAGACGGGTAAAGCGCACCGATGCCTCATGAGTCGCAAGACGCAGATCGTCTGGCATGCGAGGGGGCAGAGTCAACAGGGGTGGCCCTGTATCTGGCGGCTATCGGCCGCTTATCCCCAACATCTTGCCCCCTTGCGCCCAGCACGGGCTTGGCCTTTGCTGCGGCAACCGCGAAGGATGCCACAGATGACCCCTTACCAAGCCTTTGCCCCCTTTGACTGGCAGGCGGTTCTGGACCTGATCCGCGCCGAATTTGCCGGGATGGAGGGGCGGATCGACCCCCCCTCGTCCATGCATCGCCTGACGCCGGAGGCGATCGCCGCGCAGGCCGAAACCGGCGAGGTCTGGGTGATCGGCGCGCCGCCCGTGGCCTGCATGTTCCTGACAGTGAAGCCACAGACGCTTTACCTTGGCAAACTCGCGGTGGCGCACAGCCAGCGGGGCAAGGGCCTCGCGCGGGTCATGATCGAGACAGCGGTCGCACGGGCAAGGGCGCTGTCCCTTCCGGTGGTAGAGTTGCAAACGCGGATCGAGCTGGTTGAAAACCATGCAGCCTTTGCCGCCATGGGTTTTTCCGAGGTGGGGCGCAGCAGCCATGCGGGCTACAGCCGCCCGACGACCTTGACCTTTCAGCGCAGGGTCTGACCGAACGGCCCGCGACCGATGTCGCGCACCCTTTTCTTTTGCCGTGCAAGGCTTAGGCTGATGCAAACAGCCAGAAGGCCCGATCCATGCTGCACGCGCTTGTCCTGATCCTGATGTGCCAATTGCTGGGCGAGGCGCTGGCCCGCGGCCTTGGCCTGCCGCTGCCCGGCCCCGTCTTGGGCATGGTGCTGATGCTCGGTCTGTTGGTCGCCGTGCCGCGCGTGGTGGCGGTGATACGTGAAACCGCGACGGGCATTCTGGCCCATCTATCCCTGCTGTTTGTGCCTGCGGGTGTGGGCGTTGTGGGCCATTTCGCCACGCTGGGCGACAAGGCGGTGGCGATCCTCGTGGCTGTCGTCGCCTCGACCGTGCTGGCCATCGCGGCCGGGGCGCTGACCTTTGCTGCCGTGGCGCGGCTGACAGGGGCGCAAGATGACTGATTTTGCCGAAATCTGGAGCTATCTTTCCCAAGGCCCGCTGCTGTGGCTGACCGCGACGCTGGCGGCCTATGCGTTGGGCGATGCTTGTTTTCGCGCGGCGGGGCGCAGCCCGCTGGTCAACCCCGTGCTGATCGCGGTGGCGGTTCTGGCGGTTCTGTTGTGGCTGACCGCGACCCCCTATTCGACCTATTTCGTGGGCGCGCAGTTCGTGCACTTCCTCTTGGGTCCGGCGACGGTCGCGCTCGCCTTGCCGCTGTTTGACACCCTGCCCCGCCTGCGCCGGGCGTTCCTGCCGGTGATGGCAGCCCTTGTCGTCGGCTCGCTGACAGCGGCGGGGTCGGCGGTGGCCATCGCCTATGCCTTGGGCGTGGATGGGCAGATTCTGGCCTCGCTGGCGCCGAAATCGGCCACAGCGCCGGTTGCCATCGGCATTTCGCAAAACATCGGCGGCTCGCCCACGCTGACCGCCGTGCTGGTGATCCTGACCGGGATCACCGGGGCGGTGATCGCGACGCCGCTGTTGAACCTGCTTGGCATGAAAGACTGGCGCGCGCGCGGCTTTGCCGTGGGTGTCACCAGCCACGGGATCGGCACCGCCCGCGCCTTTCAGGTCAACCCCACCGCCGGCGCCTTTGCCGGGCTTGGCATGGCGCTGAACGCCATCGCCACTGCGCTTGTTGCGCCCTTTGTCCTGTCCCTCTTGCCATGAGTATGCCGATGACACCCACCCTTCTTGGCCTTTGCGGCTCGCTTCGCGCCGCATCCACCAACCGCCTCTTGATGAATGAGGCGGCCCGGCTGTTTGGCGCGCATGATTTCGCCGAAGGCAGCCTACGCTTGCCCCTCTACGATGGCGATCTGGAGGCACAGGGCATTCCGGCCGAGGTGCAGACCCTTGCGGGTCAGATTGCCGCCGCCGATGCGGTGGTGATCGCCACGCCCGAGTATAACAAGAACCTGTCCGGGGTTCTGAAAAACGCGCTCGACTGGGTCAGCCGCACCAAGGGCAGCCCGTGGAAGGACAAGCCGGTCGCCATCGTCTCGGCCGCTGCGGGCCGCGCCGGGGGCGAGCGGTCGCAGTTTTCGCTGCGCCACTGCCTTACGCCGTTCCGCCCGCGCCTGCTGCCCGGGCCAGAGGTTTTCATTGCCAACTCTGGCGAGGCGTTTGACGAACACGGGCGGCTGAAGGATGAGCGGTCACAAAAGGCCCTGACCGAGCTGATGCAGCTTTTGCGCAACGAAATCACCCGCTGAGCCGCCGATTTTACGGGGTGCAAAGGATGTGCCGATCGGGCCCGCGTCAAAGCGAGGCTTCGACGCGGAACCCATCGGGCCGCTGATCGCGCTGGTCCAGCACCAGATCGATCATGACCTGCGCCACCTTGGGCGCCATGCCAAAGCCGATCTTGAACCCGCCATTGGCGATGAAATGACCAGGCCGCCCTGGCCAGGGGCCAAGCATGGGGGCCCGGCTGCGCGCGCGCGGCCTCACGCCGGCCCAGCGTTCGACCACGCGCGCCGTCGCCAGGGCAGGCACCGCCGCAATGGCCCGCGCCAGCAACCCATCGCAGTGATGATCGACCGTATCGGCCGCGTCCCAGTCGTTTTCCGAGGTAGAGCCGATGGCCACCCGGCCATCGACATGCGGCACGATGTGCAGGCCATCAACCTGCATCTGCGGCAGATCGCGTGCGTCATGGTCAAGCACCAGCGCCTGCCCCTTGACCCCGGCGCCCACCCTGCGCCCCAAGACGTCGTTCAAGGCCATCAGCCCGGCCAGCCCGGTGGCCCAGATCACCGGCCCCGCCTCCTCTGCCTCGCCAAGGATCACCTCGCCCCCCGCCGCGCGGATCGCGCCCACCAGGGCCGCGCTGGCAAGGCGTGGGTGCAGGCGGGCCGTCAGCGTGTCGTGGATCAGCAGGCCCGTGGCGCTTGCAGGTTCCCAGGCGGCGCCGGTGGCTTGCACCACGCGCCAGTGCGCGCGGCCCTGCCACAGCGCCTGCGCCTCGGCGGCGCGGTCCGCAGCGCGGGCGGCGGCCTCGGCGCTGTCCAACGGTTGCAGGCGGCCCGTGCGGGCATAGCCGGTCGGCAGGCCAGAGCCGCGCTCTGCCCCGGCAAAAAACGCTTCGGCCATCAGCAGGCTTTCCAGCTGGAACGCCTTCTTCTCATTCCAGTTTTCCGGCACATGCGGCGCAAGCGCGCCCACCACGCCGCCCGATGCCCCGGCGCCGATGCGCGTGGCCTCGATCAGCCGGACGCGCGCACCGCGCCGCGCCGCCTCCCATGCGCAGGCCAGGCCAAAGATACCACCGCCCCGCACCGTCAGATCGGGTCTTGTCATTTCCTGCGCCTCGTGACCATGGATTGCCCGGCACAGGGACTTAGGGCAAATGGCGGCGAACGAACAGGGGTTGGGCCCGGATCTGGATTGGCGTGACGGTGTGATCCCGATATCGCGCCGGTTTGACGACCCGTATTTTTCGCTCAACGACGGTCTGGCCGAAACGCGCCACGTTTTTCTGGCGGGCAATGATCTGCCGCAGCGGCTGTGTGACGGGTTTCAGATTGCCGAACTGGGCTTTGGCACTGGGCTGAACCTTCTGGCCACACAGATCGCCTGGGCAGCCACGGGCAGGCCCGGCACCCTTCGGTTCACCAGTTTCGAAGCCTATCCGCTGGAGGCCGCCGATATGGCCCGCGCCTTGGCCCATTTTCCGCAGGCAAGCGCGGTTGCGGGGGAGTTTCTGTCGGCCTGGGCCATGGGCGCGCGTTGTTTCGATCTGCCGGGCATCAAGGTTGACATCGTCATAGGCGATGCGCGCCAGACCCTGCCCGCCTGGCAAGGCCGCGCCGATGCATGGTTTCTGGACGGGTTTTCCCCGGCCAAGAATCCCGAACTGTGGTCGCCCGAGATCATGGCAGAGGTTGCGCGCCACACGGCCCCCGGTGGCAGTTTTGCCACCTATACCGCCGCAGGCCATGTGCGCCGCGCGCTTGCCGATGCAGGTTTCACCGTGACCCGGGTGCCGGGCCACGGGCGCAAGCGGCACATGACGACGGGCACGCGATGAGCAAGAACCCAAGGCTCGGCATCTGGCTGATGGTGGCGGCGGTGGCCTCTTTTGCCGCGCAGGACGGGTTTTCGCGTTATCTGGCCAGCGAATACAACACGTTGATGGTGGTGATGGTCCGCTATTGGCTGTTTGCGGCCTTTGTCATCGCCTTGGCGCTGCGCCGGCCCGAAGGGGTGCGCCGCGCCACCAGTTCGCGCCACATGGGGGTGCATGTGGCGCGCTCCTTGCTGCTGGTGGGGGAAATCTGTGTGATCGTGTGGGGTTACACCCTGATCGGCCTGATCGAAAGCCATGCGGTCTTTGCGATCTGCCCGCTGCTGATTGCCGCGTTCTCGGGGCTGATCCTCGGCGAACGGATCTTGTGGCAGCGCTGGGTGGCGATCGGCGCAGGAATGGTCGGCGTTGTGGTCATCCTGCGGCCCGGCATGGGTGTGTTCACGCCCGCGGCCCTGTTGCCCCTGGCGTCGGCGGTGATGTTCGCGCTCTATTCGATCCTCACGCGGCTGACGACCCGCGACGAGGATACGTTCCCGTCGTTCTTCTGGCCCGGCGTCATCGGCGCGGTGTTCATGACCGTGGTCGGCCTGCCAAGCTGGCAAAGCGTGGCCCCGGCCGATGCGCCGCTTCTGGCGGTTTACGCGGCCATTTCCATCTTCTCGCACTGGCTTTTGCTCAAGTGCTATGAACAGATTGAGGCGTCGCGGGTCCAGCCCTATGCCTATCTGCAAATCGTCTTTGTCACCCTGATCGGCCTGACCGTCTATGACGAGGTGCTGGAACCGATGGTTGCGCTGGGCACGCTGATCATCATTGCTGCCGGGCTCTATGCCCTTTCGCTTGAACGGACACGCAAGGCATGAGCGTCGCACAGAACACCCGCCTTGGCATCTGGCTGATGATCGCCACCACCTTTGTCTTTGCCGCACAGGACGGGCTCTCGCGCCACCTCGCGGGGGAATACAATGTCTGGATGGTGGTGATGTTGCGCTATTGGTTCTTTGCAGCCTTTGCCACAGCCATGGCCGCCCGCGCGCCGGGCGGGTTGCGCGCCGCCGTTCGGTCCAACCTGCCAAAGGTGCAGCTTTTTCGCGGCCTGCTTCTGGCGCTGGAAATCTGCGTGATGGTGTTGGGCTTTGTTGCCCTGGGCCTGGTGGAAAGCCATGCGGTCTTTGCCACCTACCCGCTGCTGATCGCCGCGCTGTCGGGTCCGATCCTGGGGGAAAAGGTCGGCTGGCGCCGCTGGGTCGCCATCGGCATCGGCTTTGTCGGCGTGCTCATCATCCTGTCGCCGGGCAGCGGCGTCTTCACGGCCACCGCCCTGATCCCGCTGGCCGCGGCGTTCATGTTCGCGCTTTACGGCCTGCTCACGCGCTATGTGGGGCGCGTCGATGCGGCCTCTGTCTCGTTCTTCTGGACCGGGGTCGGCGGCGCGGTGATCATGACGGCCATCGGCATCTGGCACTGGCAGCCGATGACAGCGCCCGATTGGGGGCTGATGGCGCTCTTGTGCTGCACGGCTGCCACCTCACACTGGCTGCTCATCCGCGCTTACGAGGTCGCAGAAGCCTCGGCCATCCAACCCTTTGCCTATCTGCAACTGGTCTGGGCCTCGGCCATCGGCCTGTGGGTCTTTGGCGAAACCCTGCGCAGCAATGTGGTGATCGGCGGCGCGGTGGTGGTTGCAGCTGGCCTGTTCACCCTTTGGCGGCAAAGGGTGCGGTCCCAAGCCGGTTGACCGGGCGCGGCACGGGGTGGCAACGCCGCCTTGGGGGGCTCGATGCCCCGCAAGGCGGCACCCGGTCTGAAGATCAACCTTTCAGTTCGCCGGTCACATTGATCCGTCCCGGCGTGCCGCGCAGGATCGACCGGTAAAGCACCACACCTTCGACCACCCGCATCACATAGGTGCGGGTTTCGGTGAAGGGGATCGATTCTACCCAGTCAACGATATCCACCCCCGGGCTTCGCGGATCGCCATAGTCGCTGATCCAGCGTCGCGGGCGGCCCGGGCCTGCGTTGTAACCCGCCGCGACAAGTGCGATCGACGGGCCGAATTCGTCGATCAGCTCCTTCAGATAGGCGCTGCCCAGCACGGCGTTATAGGCCGGGTCGCGCGTCAGCCGTGCCGCGTCAAACGGCAGGCCGGTCTTGCGGGCCATCATCTGCGCGGTCCCGGGCAAAAGCTGCATCAGCCCACGCGCATCGGCGCTTGACCGGGCGGCTGGCTCGAACTCGCTTTCGCGCCGGGCAATCGCAAGCGCAAAGGCGCGGCTGACGGCAAGCCCATCGGGCACCAGATCCGTCACCGGATAATAGGCGCGTGGCAGGATGATGCCGCGCTCTGCCGCGGCCTTGCCGACCAGCACGGCGATGTGCGGCTCGTTCAACGCCAGCGCCATCTCTCCCATCTGGTCCAGACCTGTGGCATCCAGCCCCTCGGCAAGATGCAGCCAGAACCGCTTGGCCAGAGTGCGGTCGCCCGCGCGCAAGGCCCCGAGCGCCGCCTGATGCACCGATGACCGGGTCCAGCCCGCCTGCCGCCAATCCGCCGGGCGGGTGGTGTCAAGGATCGCGGGGTCCAGCGACAGGCCCAGCCGTTCGGCCGCAAGCAGGCCATAATAGGCGGTCTGATGCTGCGCCGCTGCCCGATAGGCCGTGGTGGCCTCGGCTTGCGCCCCTGCCGCCTCTTGCGCGCGACCCTGCCAATACAGCGCGCGCGACAGCGAGATCGGGGTCGCCACACCGGCCTCGAGATGGCGGAAATGGGTCAGGGCGCGCGCCGGATCGTTCAGGCGCCGCAGGGCTATGAAACCCGACAGGAACTCCAGATCGGCATAGCTGCTGCCGCCGGTCAGGTGATGCGAGGCGGCGACGCGATACGCCTCCTCGGGACGGTTCTGCCGCAAGAGCCAGCGCGTCAGAACCGCCCGGCGCGGCCCCCAGGCCTGCGGGTTGCCAAGGCTCGCCGCCGAGGCGCTGCGCTCCAGGATCAGCGGCAGGGCCTCGTCATACATGTCGCGCTGCATCCGCCAGATGAAGCGGTCAAAGGCCAGACCGGCATCGCCCGCACGGCTGGCGGGCACGGCATTGATCAGCGCATTGACCCCGGCCGCACCGCCTTGCAGGCCAAGCCGCGCCTTGGCCAGCGCCTGCCAGTCCGCCGGCACGCGCGGCAGCAGACGCAGCGCCTCGGCCCTGCGTTCCTCCCACAGCAGCCGGTCAAGCCGCACCTCATGGACCAGCGCCACGGCGCCCGGGGCAAGCGCGATCAACGCGCTTTCCTCCTCGGCGGTCAGGCTCAGTTCGGACCACGCCTGCATGGCCGCATCCTCGGCCTGATCAACCCGTCCCAGCGCCTGCAACGCCCGCACAAGGGCGACAGCGCCCGTGCCGGTCTGGGGCGCCGTGCCGGTGAAATAGGCCAACACACGATCGGGCGAGGTGGATCGGGCCACCGCCGTTTCCCCCTTTTCGCGCAAAAGCGGCAGGCCCGGCCAATCGGCACGGCGGGCCAAAAAGGATTCGTAATCGCCCAAAAGCCCGTCGCCCGCGCGCAACTGGTGCCACAGCACCAGATCGCGCGCCACGTCAGATGGGGCAAGCGCCGCCGCCGCCACCCAATCTTCGGCGGCGATACGATCCAGAACCTGACGCATCGCCTGCGCCTCGTCGGCGCGCGCGGGGGCCCAAAGAAGGGCAGCCACCACCGCAGGGGCAAGCAACCCCGCCATCCTGTTTTTCATTTTTCTGCTCATGGACCAATTTTGCCCGAAGGCCCAAGGAGCGACAAGCCACGATCCTGTCAACTTCGGCGGCCCGGATGAAAAAAGCCGATGCTTGGCAATCGGGCGCGCCCCGGCTAATCAAGGCAGGATTTTAAGCATTTGCGACTCGAAAGCTGGATCGGTCGCTGTCAACAGGAGTCTGCGTGCCATGATCAAAGGGTCCATCCCCGCCTTGGTTACGCCGTTCAAGAACGGCGAACTCGATCTGGACACGCTCAAGAAACTTGTGGACTGGCAGATCGCCGAAGGCTCGCACGGGTTGGTGCCGGTGGGCACGACCGGGGAAAGCCCGACGCTGAGCCACGAGGAACATGAGGCGGTGATCGAGGCGGTGGTGAAATTCGCCGATGGTCGCGTGCCGGTGATCGCCGGGGCCGGGTCGAACAACACGGTCGAGGGGATCCGCCTGATGCAGCACGCGGCGCGTGTGGGCGCCGATGCCGCCTTGGTGGTGACGCCCTATTACAACAAGCCGACGCAGGCCGGGCTGATCGCGCATTACACCGCGCTGCATGACTGCTGCGAGTTGCCGATCATCATCTACAATATCCCCGGCCGGTCCGTGGTGGACATGTTGCCCGACACGATGGGCAAGCTGGCAAAGCTGCCGCGCATCATCGGGGTCAAGGACGCAACCGGCAAGATCGAGCGCGTCTCGATGCAACGTGAAAGCTGCGGCAAGGATTTCATCCAGCTCTCGGGCGAGGATGCCACCGCGCTCGGGTTCAATGCCCATGGCGGCACGGGATGCATCTCTGTCACCGCAAATGTTGCGCCGCGCCTGTGCGCAGAGTTCCAGAATGCGACGCTGGCAGGCGATTACCGCACCGCCTTGCAGATTCAGGACCGGCTGATGCCGCTGCACGAGGCGATCTTCATCGAGCCGGGGCTGGCCGGGGCCAAATATGGCCTGTCGCTGCTGGGGCGCTGTTCCGAGGAGGTGCGGCTGCCGCTGGTCGGGTTGACCGAAGGCACCAAGGACAAGATCAAGGCAGCCATGCGCCACGCGGGTCTGCTGAACTGACGCCGGGGCGCCTGGGCGCTCGGGGGCGATCCCGCGCGCCACAAGACGGCGTCGCCCCCGCTGGCTGACGCAATCCTGAAACCGACAAGCGCCGCGCGCGGACAAGGGGGCTGGCATGAACGGGTCAGGCAATCGGCGCGGTGCGATGTTCATGACGCTGTCGATGGCGGGATTCGCGGTTGAGGACGTGTTCTTCAAGGCCGCCGCCTTGGTCATGCCGATGGGACAGGCCGTGCTGATGGTCGGGCTGTGCGGCATGGCGGTGTTCGCGCTTATGGCATGGCGGGTGGGAGAACCGGCCTTTCATCCGGCGCTGCGGACAAGGCCGCTGTTGATCCGATCGGGATTCGAGGTGGCGGGGCGGCTGTTTTACGCCTTGGCCATCGCCCTGACGCCGCTTTCGACCACATCGGCCATCCTGCAAGCCTCGCCCTTGGTGGTGGTTGGCGGTGCTGCCTTGCTGTTCGGCGAACGGGTCGGCTGGCGCCGCTGGGCGGCCGTGGCGGTCGGATTTGCGGGGGTCTTGATCATCCTGCGCCCCGGGCTTGACGGGTTTTCGGCCCTGTCGCTTCTGGCCGTGGCGGGAATGCTTGGCTTTGCGGGGCGCGATCTGGCAACGCGGGCCGCGCCAAAGGTGATGTCGAACCGTCAGCTTGGGGTGGCGGGGTTTGCCATGCTGTCGGTGGCCGGGGCCATCATTCTTTCGGTGACGGGGGGGCTTGTGGTGCCCGATGCACGCGGGCTTGGCCTGCTGGCCGGAACGGCGCTGTTTGCCGTGCTTGGCTATCATGCCCTGACCGCCGCGATGCGGACCGGCGAGATCGGGTTCGTGACGCCGTTTCGCTACACACGGCTGGTCTTTGCCATGGTGCTGGCCATCGCGCTGTTTGGCGAACGGCCGGATCTGGCCACATGGGTGGGGTCCGCGCTGATCGTGGGGTCCGGGATCTACACGCTGGTGCGCGGGAATCGGCGCCCACAGCCGGGCGCCCCACCCCCAACGGCCTGAGAAACAAGGAAAACAGCAGGTTAACGCCCCGCGGCGCGGGAAACCCGATCACCGCGACAGGCAGGGCTGTTGCGGATGACGAAACAGTGCCGCGCGGCTGTCGCAGCTATGTCGAAAATTCGGCAAAATTCAGGTGCTTCTTGGGCGCATGGCCGATGTGGCCGCCACAGATCTGAACAAAACCCAACGGAGGACGCCATGTTTCTGAAGGATTTCACCCGCACCGCCACCCCCGGCAGCATCACCCCGGTCACGGTGCCGGCCGATCACCGCGTCAGACCCGCGACCGGACTGACCGGCGGCACGTTGATCGAGACGGAAACCGGTTGGCAGATGGCCGCCGATCTGCGCATCGGCCAGCGGGTCCATACCCTTGATGGCGGGGCTGCGATGATCCTGGGGCTGGACCGTCGCCCGGTGCGGGATCTGCCCGCGATCCGGATTCCGGGCGGCTTGGCCGAGACATGCTGCGATCTGATCCTGCCGTGCGATCAGTATCTGCTGACCGACACGCTGCGCGATCCGCACATGCCGGACCTCGATCTGGTCCTGATCCCGGCCCGGGCCTGGGCGAGCCAGCCTTGCGTGACCGAAATCCGCTATACCGGCGAGATCATCACGCCGCTTTTTGCCGATGAGGAGATTCTCTGGGCCAATTCGGGCGCCCTGTTGCATTGCCCCGCGATCACCACGGGCCCCGGACGGTTGCCGCTGGACGGGTTCTTTCTGCCGCTGCCCGAAGCCGAGGCCCGCGCCTTTCTGACCCGCCGCGCGCAGCTTGCGCTGGCCTAGGACCGCTTGTGGCGCGCCTCATGCTGGCCAAGGCGCACGTGGCGCAGCGCCTCGACCATCAGGGCAGTCAACAGGCCAAAGTTCAGAAAGCCGTTCGCCGCGATCATGCCCGACAGCAGGCGCCACTCCTGTGGCAGGACCAGATCGCCAAGGCCAAGCGTGGTGAAGGACACCAGCGAAAAGTAAAGCGCCGCCTCCAGCGTGCCAAAGGCCCCGACCGCATAAAGCGCAAGGGTCCAGACCCAGATGCTGACCGTCAGGATCGCCAGAACCCACAGCGAGACAATTACCAGCAGAAGGACAAGTTTGGGCTGATGCGGCTCTCTCAGCAGCCAGGGCGTCAGACGGACATAGGCCCGTTCCAGCCCAAGGGCCGATGTGGCGGCAATCAGGATGGACAGCAGCAGCAGGGCAGAACCCAAGGCGATCTGTAGCAGCATGTTGCCTCCATCTGGACTTGGCCCGACCGCACGCTTATGTGGATCACATGGCCAAGATATCCGACCCGAATTCGAAACTCATCGCAGAAAACCGCCGGGCTCGGTTCGATTATCACATCGAATCCGATCTTGAAGCCGGCATCATTCTGCAAGGGTCCGAGGTCAAGTCGCTGCGCAAGGGCGGATCGAACATCGGCGACAGCTATGCATCGGTCGAGGGCGGCGAGCTTTGGCTGATCAACGGCTATATCGCGCCCTATACCCAGGCGAACCATTGGGACAGCCACGATGAGCGGCGGCGCCGCAAACTTCTGGTGTCAAAGCGTGAGCTGAGCCGGTTGTGGAATGCAACGGCGCGCGAAGGCATGACCATCGTGCCGATCAAGATGTATTTCAACGACCGCGGGATCGTGAAGATCAAGCTGGGCGTCGCGAAGGGCAAAAAGCTGGCCGACAAGCGCGAAACCAGTGCCAAGCGCGACTGGGACCGGCAAAAGGCCCGCATCATGAAGCAAAACGCCCGCGATTGATGCCGCGCGCAAGGCTGCGCCCTTGCCCTGTGGGCCCGTGCCGATATATGCGGGGCCAGACCCGCGCGGAGCATGGCCGATGACAACCCTCGTGACCCCCTCGCCCAGTGACGACCCCAAGACCCTGGTGTCCACCGATTGGCTGGCGGCCCATCTGAAAGACCCCGATCTGCGCATTCTGGATGCGTCCTGGTTCATGCCGGATGCGGGCCGCAACGCCAAGGCCGAGTATGCGGCGGCCCATATCCCGGGCGCGCGCTTTTTCGACATCGACGACATCAGCGATCAGCGGTCCAACCTGCCCCATATGGCGCCGCCCGTCGAAAAGTTCATGAGCCGGATGCGGGCCATGGGTGTGGGCGACGGCCATCAGGTCGTGGTCTATGACGGGTCGGGGCTGTTTTCGGCAGCGCGGGTCTGGTGGACATTCCGGCTGATGGGCAAGACCGATGTTGCCGTGCTGGACGGCGGTTTTCCCAAATGGCAAGCCGAGGGCCGCGAGGTCGAAGACATGCCCCCGGTGGTCCGCGACCGTCACATGACCGTCAGTCGCCAGAACCATCTGGTCAAGGATGTGACCCAGGTGGCCCATGCCTCCAAGCTGGCGCAGGCCGAGATCATCGATGCGCGCGCCCCCGCCCGGTTCAAGGGCGAGGTCGCAGAACCGCGGCCCGGCCTGCGCTCTGGCCATATTCCGGGGTCGCGCAATGTGCCTTATGGCACGCTCTTGAACGCCGATGGCACGATGAAATCCCCGGCCGAGCTTCGCTCTGTGTTCGAGGCCGCCGGGATCGACTTGACCAGACCCGCCATCACCACATGCGGGTCGGGCGTGACCGCTGCGATCCTCAGCCTTGCGCTGGAACGGATCGGACATCGCAATCATGCGCTCTATGACGGATCCTGGTCCGAATGGGGCATGTATGAAGATCTTGCCGTCGCCAAAGGATAACCCATGCTCGAAGCCCTGACCCCGCAGCCGCAGGACAAGATCCTGCAACTGATCGCCATGTTCCGCGATGATCCGCGCGACACAAAGATCGACCTTGGCGTTGGCGTTTACAAGGACGCCAGCGGCCTGACGCCGGTGATGCGGGCCGTCAAGGCAGCCGAGAAAACGCTGTGGGAAAACTACTTCTGATTTGAGATCGCCATCTTGCAAAATGGTCGCTGACGACGGATTTGTACTCTCCAAGCCCTAAGCAACCCGAAACTATCGAAAAGTCACGCCGCCGGCGTCGAAAACGCC